>NZ_JBLYPL010000005.1:0-301388 GCF_051851855.1 Rahnella sp. ATs2
GGTGCTGGTTCTGCGGATCGTGCAGTTGGAAACAGCTGAAGAGCTGATGGCCACCGAGTTCCGCGAACTACTGGAAACCAACTTCACCGACGTTGAAGTCGAAACATTCATCGGTGAGTTCAAAGCCTGATAGCGCGGCCTTAAATGCCCTGACCCACCGGGGCATTTAGTGAATCGTTATTACTGAAATTTAATTGCCATCACTGGCAAGGGATTCGCTCAACCTAAATAAACGTGTGGAGTAATTTTATGACCTGGTTAACCACCTTTTCCGGCCAGTATCTGGATTTCTCAAATCCTAATGTGCTCGCCTTCAATATCGCCGACATCGCGCAGGGTCTGTCCCACGAATGCCGCTTTGCCGGGCAGATTTCCGACTTCTACAGCGTGGCTCAGCACTCTGTTCTGTGCAGCATGATTGTGGAACCGCAATACCAGCGCGAGGCCCTGTTGCATGACGCCACTGAAGCGTACATGAAGGACATCCCCGCCCCGCTGAAACGCATGCTGCCGGACTATGCCCGCGTAGAGCGCCAAATTGATTCCCTGATCCGCGAGAAGTACGAACTGCCGCGGGAGATGAGCCCCATCGTCAAAACTGCTGACCTGATCATGCTGGCAACCGAACGCCGGGATCTGGAGGTTGATGCCGATAACTTCTGGCCGATTCTGGAAGGCATCATGCCGACCGACATTCTTATCACACCTCTCAACCCAGTACAGGCCAGAGCTTTGTTTATGCGCCGCTGGGAAGAGCTGATGTTCTGATCAGGGGGAAATCATGGGAAAAGTTACTTTCGTTGTTGATTTTGAAGACGGGAAAGAACCAGTGGTAGGTGCCGGCACCGGAATTCTCGGTGGCCAGCTGGTGTCCTTGGCATGGCGGGACCTGATTAATGATCAAGCTGTATCCGTTGACGTGGAGTTGCCATCAGCAAATGACGAGGTGCTTCTATTTGACGCCAACAGCGAAGGCTGGGTGATCGGCTGGCGTTCAATGTGGATGGCAATGGGTCAGAAAGAAACCGGTGAATGGGAGTGGTCATTTCAACTGGAAACTCTGAAACACGAAGACGTCCTCATCACTCACTGGGCTTCAATTCCAGATGAACCAGCGCCAGCAGGAGAGCAACCATGATTGAAAAAACTGAAGCAGGAGAAATTATTATTGGGCAGATCAATGACCCACGTCTAATCCCTGGTATCCATCGCGTAAGAAGTGGTAGCACACAGAACTTTGGGGACCGCATCGTAATGGGCGGAAAACTTATTCGGGAGTGCGATTTCTCACTAACTCCACCCGCGAAGCACATTTATGCGTTGGAGATTGCTGGTGTTTGGTTATGGGTTAATGGCTGTGGTCACTGCAATAACAATGGCGAAAAAATGTCTTATCAGGTTTGTGAAGAACATGACCGATGCCAATGCTGCAATAAAAAAAGAGTTGATTGCACCGGCATACCACCGCGCAACGAATATGACAATGGTGGTTGTATGTGGGGAACTCGTGACGATTGTGGTGTCTTCGGTTGGACTTGTCATCCATGCCATGAGAGGCAAGAGGCTATAAGTCGAGAAGACGCATTGTCCCGCATCGTTCCAGATGATGAGTTCGATGAAAATGACTACGAATACGAAGATGAGGCCAAGTGCCCTTACTGCAACGCACAGGTATGCACTGACGAATCTTATGATGCAGACGGCGAAGAGCTGGAATGTGATGAGTGTGGCCACGCGTTCACCCTTACTGCAAATCACAGCGTTACCTGGTCAACATCACGTATCACGCCGGTGAAGGAGCAACCTCATGACTGATACACCACATACAGCAGCACAGGGGTTTAATTTTGACGCCTTCATGTATGGCGTTCGCCGCGATTCCCCGTTTGACGGCAGCACGCTGGCGGACAGTATCTCTAATGATGAGGTTCGACGCGCTGAATCCGCCTTTAATTCTTTGCTGAAACGCGCAGAGAAAGCAGAGGCAGAACTCGCAGCGCTGAAAGGCGAGCAGGTGCCAGTGGCATGGCTGAATGATGCACACCTTGCTCGCGGTCATATTGAAGGTGAAGCAGGCGAAGAGGATGCAGGGCCGGGAATGATCCCCGTGTACCGCGAAAGATTCAGCGCCCCGCAAAAGCCGGTCGTGTTGCCAAAGTCGCACTATATCTGTGGTTGTGCCGACAGATACATGTCGGAAAAAGAGGTCAAAGCTGCTATCGAGGCCGCTGGCGGCATCGTTTTCACCAGTGACGAACGCCTGATGCAGGACATGAGCGGCATCGTGAAGGATGGTGAGTGATGAAAACGTTAAAAGAAACCAGAAAGGCCATGATGGACTTGGCTTATGAGCATACCGAGGGAGATGCAGAAAAATCACTAAAGCTATTTTCCGTGTTGATAATGGATTGCATGCTTGAAGCGGAAACAACCGGTTTTGAAATAGAGCTAAGAGGCGTCAATCTGGACGTAACATTATCACTCAAGGGTGGTGAGTGATATGGCAAATTCACTGCTTGAAACCAGTAATAGCTGGCAGATTCAGCGTGCTGTGATACTGGAGCGGAATCCTGACATGCGAATCATCATCGATGGTCTGGACATGATGATAGAACATGCAGTTCGTTCAGCAATCACCATAGCCCACCGCGTTGACTTTGATTTCCGAGAAGCTGAGCGGCTGGCAAAACAGGTGGCAGAGTCAGGCAACAGCAATGCCTAAGCACGCTCATTTAGTCAGGCGGGTTTTCGTGAAACGAATGCTGAATCTGTGGTTTGTTCCAGTTGAGTTTGCGCCAGCAATGCCACCAGGGGAGAAAATGCTCTGGTGGCGAGCTGGGAGATATTACGGCCGTTTTCGGGTCAGTCAGTAAACCGGTGTGCAGCCGGATAACAATGTGTGGAGGTTCGCATGATCAGTTTGGACTGTGTCCCAGTCAGTGCATATTGCAGCACTACCGGGGAAACCATTGAAGCCATCAACAAGCGTATTCAGCGCGGTGTCTGGAAGGAAGGTGTTCAGGTGTTAAAAGTTGATGGCGTAAAAGAACGTTGGATTGATCTTGCGGAGGTAACAAAGTGGGCGAGAGGGAACCGGCAAAACTGCCAAGAGGCGTGACGTTACGCAGTCACAAATCAGGCCAAACCATCAATATCACATTCACATATAAAGGGGTGAAATGCCGCGAGCCCCTTTCTAATATCGATGTGAACCCAAAAAATATTAAATATGCCGAAAGGCTTCTGGGAGAGATTCACAATAAAATTGAGCGTGGCATTTTTAATTACGCGGATCAGTTTCCGAAATCCACGCGGTTAAAACTCTTTGGAAATAATCAGAGCTCTAAATCTGTAAAAGACTATATGGACGAATATATAACTCTTTGCGAATTGAGGGGGCTGGCCCCCTCAACTATCACCGGTTATAAAAAATGCCGTTCCGCGCTGAAGGGCATGCACAAAATGCAGGTTTCGGACATCACCACGGCGATCGTGAAAAGCTGGATCAAGAACCAGACAACCACGTTGAAAACCACCCGGAACAGGCTGTCGTTCCTCGGGCTCGCGATAGATGAAGCGGTTACTGATGGGTATCTGGCAACAAACCCGGTCTCTCTGGTTTCAGCATCCCGTTATAAAAACGATACGGACACAGCGGAGAGCGAATACATCGTTGACCCTTTCGAGCCAGATGAGGTCACGGCCATACTCTCCGCCGCCAGATCACCACAGGAAGAAAATCTTTTTCGGTTTGCATTCAGATCAGGATTGCGCAGTTCTGAGCTCTGCGCACTGCGGTGGGATTACATCGACTTTGTGGGCGCCACGGCGCATATACAGACGGCCAGTGTTGAGGGAGTAACGAAGGGAACGAAAACGCGGGCGGGGAAAAGAAAAGTTGAACTGGACGGCGATGCGATGCGGGCGCTGAAAGACCAGAAACAATTCTCCTTCATGCAGAGCGAGTTTGTTTTTCTGGATCCAAAAACTGGGGAGCCTTGGGCGGGGGCAGATGCGATCAGGAAGAAAGCCTGGTTACCGGCACTGAAGAAAGCCGGTGTCCGGTACCGCAATCCCTATCAGACCCGCCACACCTTCGCGACTAGACTGATAAGCCAAGGGGTCAACTTATTCTGGTTAGCTGGTCAAATGGGCCACAAAGGGCCGGAGATGTTATTTAGGCACTACGGCTCATATCTTAAGGAATACGATGGACAAACTAGCCATAAGGCGATAAAAGGATAATTTACAATTGATTGGCCACCCCTTGTGGCCACTTCAGATATTAAGGGACTTCCATGGCAAACCCGATCACTAAATTGAATAATATTCAGGTTACAAAATTTAGGGGATTAAAAAATGTAAATATTGAATTCGGCACTAAGCTGACAGTTATTTGTGGTAAAAATGGCACTTCGAAGTCAACAATACTTGGCATTGTTGCACAAATATTCAGTTTCTCTAAGGACCTTTCTAAAAAGCCTGCTCCCAGTTTAACAACGCATAAAACATTAACTAATAGAAGCTTCAAATCAGCATTTAATGAACACTTTAGGTTATCAGAAGAATTTGATGTTGCTGGTTCTATGGATGTTAAGATAAATTTATATGATGCATATGTAAATAAGAATTTAGACAAGTTAACTTTAGGATTGTATGGCTATACTGATAGGATAAAAGCCAGACCTATAGTTCGAGGGAATGATGGTATTCCTGGTGCAAACCAAAGTCGGAACGTTACACATCCGGTAATTTTTTTGAGTTTAGCAAGATTGCTTCCTATTACTTTACGTACAGATTATTCAACTAGGGATGTACAATACATAAACGATAACTCCGAAGATATCAGAGTTATGAATAATCAATTATTACTAAAAACGAGCGGTAGTGCTGTAACTGCAACGCAAGGTACGATTGATTCAATGGTTGTACATGGTGAAAATTATGACCATGAATCAGTATCTGTTGGAGAGGATAATGTTGGGCAAATAATTCAGGCAATTTTCTCTTTCAAAAGATTAAAAGAAAATTATCGTGATTATCACGGCGGAATTCTTTTGATTGATGAGGCTGATGCTGGACTATTCCCTGCCGCACAATTTGAACTTATAAAAATTTTAACTAAGGCTGCCAAACAATATGATCTCCAAATAATAATGACCTCGCATTCCCCTTTAATAATTGAAGATGTTTACAATAGGTCAAAACAAGATAATAAATCGTTTAAGACTATATACCTAACTGATACTTATGGTGACATTCGAACTCGAGATAATTTGTCTTGGGCTGATATTAATGCCGATCTTCATGTGCAAACAATTAAAATTAATGATGACATAAACCTTCCTAAGATAAATGTTTATTTTGAGGATCGTGAAGGCTATGATTTCTTCAAGCAATTAATCATTGATAGGAAAATAAACAAAGTACTTAATCCCTTAGGCAATATTAACATAAGCTGCAGTGCAATCCTTGACCTTATGGCTAGAAAAATACCAGAATTTACTATAAAAAGTCTTATTGTATTGGATGGTGATGTTATAAATGATAACGGAGATAATGCAAAGAAGGCGAAAAAAGAGAAAAGTTTATGCCTTCTCCCTCATTCACTTCCACCTGACCAAATGATATTTGAGTTTTTATATAACTTACCTCCTGATAATCCTTATTGGGAAAATAGAAATAGATTCACCAAAGCAGTGTTCACCAGGATAGCAAACACGATTATAAATACACTTAGACTAGCTAACGCACCGATACAATTATCTGACGCGATTGACGCTTATAGAAGGAGCAATCGAGGAAATGTAAAGGTTAGAGATCTCTTCAAAGATTTCGCACATACCTCCGAATTTAGAGAAATGGTTGAAGGGCCCGTCAAAAACAACCCATACAGATTCTGGGTCAGCTGTCATACAGCAGCATCTGAGAAGTATAAGCATGATTTCCTCAAGAGCCTCAAGATTGTTATGACTTCAGGGCATGGTGTTGATTCTGCATTAATTCACTCCTACCTTTCAGATAACTAACTGATAGTATTGGGCTTTATGTGATGGCCATAAAGCCTAATTTTTGTTATACTAAACGCTATGTTTCTAGAGGTCTCTTATGCGTTTTAATACCCCACTTCGTTATCCGGGCGGCAAAGGAAAATTATCTAACTTCATGTTAAATCTCATTGAGGTTAATAATATTTCATCAATTAACTATGCGGAGCCATATGCTGGAGGGGCGGGTCTTGCATTAAAACTTTTAGATCTAAATGTAGCTGAAAGAATTATTCTCAACGACATAAATATCTCTGTTTATGCATTCTGGCATTCTGTCCTTAACGATGCCGATACTTTATGCTCCATGATTGAAAACACAACCGTTACCATGAATGAATGGTTCAAACAAAAAGATATAATTAACAACACGAATAATCATAATTTGTTAACTATAGGTTTTTCCACATTCTTTCTCAATAGAACGAACCGCTCTGGAATTCTTAAAGGTGGTGTTATTGGTGGAAAGAATCAAGAAGGTAAGTGGAAACTTGATGCCAGATATAACAAAATTGATTTAATTTCGCGTATACAAAAAATTCATAAAGAAAAAGAACGAATTGAATTATATAATCTTGATGCCATTGAATTCATCAGAAAAGTAGTCGTCGATTTACCTGATAATTCTTTAACATATTTAGATCCACCTTACTATGTCAAAGGAAAAGGATTATACATTAATCACTATTCTCACAAAGATCATGTTGAGGTATCTCAGGTAGTTCAACAAGATATTAAAACACCGTGGATTGTATCTTACGATAACACACCTGAAATTCGAGATATGTATCAAACTCAGTCCCTCATGTACGGAATTAATTATAGTGCACAAGATCGTTATAAAGGTTCTGAGGCAATGTTCTTCAGCAATGAACTTATTGTCCCTATAACAGAAGATCCTGCGAAGATGAAGGCTCCTAAAAAATATAGATTCTAAGAGACCGCATCGAGACATAAAAGGATACGCGAAATACACATGTATATTACAGATAAAAATAATTATATATTATTCAATATTTTATAGTAATACGGACGCGGGTTCAAATCCCCCCAGCTCCACCAAATTCTTGGTTGATGGTTACCAGAGCCATCCAACGAAGTCCTGGAAGCCCGCAAGGCGTAAGCCCTGCGGGCTTTTTTGTGCCTCCAATTTGTCCTGGTAACTCTGAAAAAAGGGGCTGCCGATGTGAATTCATTATTGAGCTGTTCAAGAAATAGCGGAATGTCAGGATTTTCTTAGTCCAACATGGATCACGCTGATTTCCACAGCGTAATTTGTACGTAATAGGGTAAGGCTCCACGTACACCGTCGAAGCTTTAAATAAAAAAACGTAAGCATCTTTAAGGCTGATTTAAATTAAAACAATCATGTTAAGTACTTTGGCTTTCAATATAAAACCGAGAAGACAAAAATACTCACTAAAACGACCACATCTCTAATCCTCCTGCATCCAAACCAATATGATTCAGGAGAACAAGCTATGACATCATCTAATGCAAAGTTTTTACCCCTACCCGCTGTCTCGAGCGTAAACAGTCATTCCAGGCCCACAATTTATGACCGGATGAACACAATAATTTCCCCGCGTTGCCCCAACGTTTCCAAGACCAAGGTCTTTTGGGAGTCAGTGGTTTGCATTGGTAGAGGCTCATAGTGAGCTTAGTTCCTGTCCCAATCACCAATAATTACATTTAATTATAATTGACATCAAAAACATTTATTTAAATGATGGAAATATCTTTATTGTTTAAATACATATGGGTAAGTTTGATTTATTTGTTCTTAATATATAATTAAATACTATGCAGACAATGTAAATGATATAAAGCCTTGTGATTTTTGCATCCCTCGTTAATAAACGAGTTTATGGACAAATTTGGAAGCTATTTATGCGCTTAAATAAATTAACTGCAGCAATTCTGTTTTCTGCTATTGGATTCCCAATAATTTCGTCAGCTGCCACTGTGGCGGGAAACGATGAGACGAACACCTTCTCAGGCCTCGATTACTCGATGATGATCACCAAAGATGGTGGTCACACCTGGACTGCGTATACCGACGCATCGCAAAACAACTTCCCAGGTACTGTTTTAGCAGAAGTCGCGCCGAAACAAGAACTGGCTATTATTTCTGAAGACTACGATCCGAACCGCACCTATAAAGGCGGTGATACTGTTCGCTTCCTGGGATACTACTGGACTGCACAATGGTGGGTTGATCAGGGTATCAGCCCGGGCACCGATCCGGTTTGGAAATCCGGCGATGCAATCAATATCAAACCTTACGCCACCTTCCAGTTCACGCCGTATACCGGCCAGAACGCAATCGATCTACAGAACCGTGAAAAGGCCAACGTGGCCGCGCAACGTAAAGTGATTGGTTATTTCCCGGAATGGGGTGTGTATGAAGCACATAACTTCTTTACCCCGGATAAAGTTGACTACTCTGGCCTGACCCACCTGAACTACGGTTTTGCGGTGGTGAAAGACGGTGTAGTGACCATGCATGACACCGACAAAGCTCCGGGCCTGATCAAAGATTTGGATAAACGGACTGAAGCGGCCAATGTGGCGCATATGATTTCCGTCGGTGGCTGGAATAACTCTCAGGAAGGTGTCTTCGAAAACGCAACCGCCACGGATGCAGATCTTGAGAAACTGGCCAACAGCATGGTCAGCTATATGGCGCAGTGGAATTTCGACGGCCTCGACATTGACTGGGAATACCCGGACACCGAAGCTGAAAAAGCCCAGTTCACCAAACTTATTCAGTCTCTGCGTAGCAAGCTGGATGCACAGGGTCTGAAAGATGATAAGTACTATCAGCTTTCTGCAGCAGTCACCACCAACCACAACAACATTCAGTACATCAACCCGGCTGTGACCGCGCCGTTGCTGGATAGCGTAAACGTGATGGCGTATGACATCCACGGTGCTTTTGATCCATTAACCGGTCATAACGCGCCACTGTTTGAAAACAGCCATGATGAAGATAAAGACCTGAACGTGGCCGACACCATGACTGCTTACGCCGACACCTGGCAGGTGCCAAAAGCTAAGCTGATGATGGGGATCCCTTACTACGGTCGTGGCTGGGGTCATGTCCCGGGTACGGAAATCATTGCTGGTTTACCGGGCATGTTCAACACCGGTGCCGCATCGGTCAAAGGCGCATGGGATGATGCAGATCAGTTAACAGGTACCAACCCTTGGTATGTGTTGAAACAAAAACTGAACACTGGCGAATACACCCGCTACTGGGACTCAGAGTCACACGTACCGTATCTCTACAGCAAAACCAAGCAAGAATTCCTGACCTATGACGATCCTCAGTCTATTAAGGAAAAAGTTGACTATATCAACGCTCAAGGCTTTGGTGGCGCAATTCTTTGGGATATCAGCGGTGATACCCCGGAACACGAACTTGGTAATATCGTTAAAGAAGTGAAAAACACGCCACTGCCGGATGATTCCGACGTGCCGGTACCACCAGACGTCGATCCGATTATTGATAAGGACGATCTGAAGGGTATCGTAGTCAACCAGCTGAATGGCCAAACGAACGTTGTTGTTAACCTTGATGCAAGCAAACTGAAGAGTGGCAACGGATTTACTGCCTCTGTCGACGGTAATTATCTCTTTAACAGCGAAGGCTCCAAATCTTACTACACTTCGGTAGGTTACTTTGGCAAAGAGGTTTCATTACGTTCCTCCTTTGATGCCACGAGCCGCCTGAAAGCGGGTTCTGTGATCACTGTGACACGTGATTATCCGAATAAAGCTGTTCTGGGCCAATTAACGGTCACACAGGATATGCTTGACGGTAATAACCCGGTCATGTCTGATGGCACCGTGAGCTCTATTAGCGTGTCAAAAGTCAATAACGTGCCGTATGTGTTCGTTGATTTTGATAAAGCGATACTTCACAGTGCGGACGGTTCCTCTTATGTCGCTAAAGTCATTAATGATGATAAGAAAAAAGGGAACTCCATTTTCAACTGCGATAACGGCAAATGTGCATACAGCACTGTGACTGAAGATAGCTCTGTTTCCCACGTTAAGTCGGATGAGAGAGATATCTCTCTCGGTGAAACCGTTGTCATTGAGCGTATTTCACCTAACCCGGCGACTGTCGCTAAAATCGTCGTCACCAGTTTTGATCCACAACCGCAGCCAGAGCCAGAACCAGAGCCAGAACAGGTGCACGGTCTTAAAGCCACACTGTTCCAGAACGGTAATGCTACTGGTGATAGCCTGGATATTACCGGGGACATCGATTGCTTAGACACTGTGAAGATGAAAAATGGTACTGACGCCAATGATGCAGTATCGTCCTTAACGGTGCCAAAAAGTTCGTTGGGGATATATTTATTCACAGACTGTCATTTCAAAGGAAGTAGTTACTCATATATATATTTTAAATCTAAACCTCTCTATGATATGACCCAGTCAGGCATCGACATGAACAAAGCAGCATCATCTGTTCAGGTCGTTAAAGCGATTGCTTATGACGGTTATTATAATGGCCAATCGATAAACATTATGGGTGATACTCCATGGCTCAATGGGGGCTATGAATATTGGGAATATATGCCTAATTTCGATGGTCAGATGTCCTCAATAAAGGTCGCTGAGGGTTATAACGCCCGCATATATTCTGAACGTGACTATCAGGGGTCTTATATTGATGTGAAGTCAGGTGAACAGATCCCCGATCTTAAAAAGTTGTCATTTGATAACAAAGCCTCTTCAATAAAATTCTCCATCGATAAAACTAAGTAATCTCCAACTAACAGCCTTTGACAATGTCATATTAAGTCAAAGGTAAAGCTTAAATCGCCTTTATCCCTGTGGGTAAAGGCGATTTTTTTGCCGGTTAGCTTCAGACTCCGGAAAATTCATCCTGTTGTTTTTAATATAAAAAATAGAACTTACCCTGCTATATACCCCAAAAAAACCTTACTTGTTCTACCCAAAAGCCAATCATCCCTATATCCCGCCACTGCCCGTTTTGAACATAAGTTTGCCGCTTGACCACAACGGGCACGGTCGTCATATTCAAAACAGAGAACCCTGTTTTACCCTCGCCAAAGCCAGGCGGGGGTTTGTTGTTGAGTATCACCGGAGAACACTTGTGAATAAAATCAACTTGCTGATCATCGCGACTTTATCGGCAACCAGTGGCCTGGCACAGGCAGAAACTATGTTGCGCTTTGGCGTCGATCCCTCTTTCCCACCTTTTGAATCTAAAGCACCCGATGGCCAGCTGGTCGGTTTTGATATTGACTTAGGCAACGCCATTTGCGCGCAGGCACAAGTAAAGTGTGAATGGGTCGAAACCGCCTATGACGGCATTATTCCGGCGCTGAATGCTAAAAAGTTTGATGCCGTGCTTTCTGCAATGTCCATGACACCCAAACGTAAAACGCAGGTCAATTTCTCAGACATGCTTTACCACGTACCCAGTGTGCTGATCGCGAAGAAAGGCAGCGGTTTGCAACCCACAGCGGATTCATTGAAAGGAAAAACGGTCGGTGTGGCTCAGGGCACCACTCAGGAAGCCTACGCGCAGGGTGAATGGCAGAAGAAAGGTGTCGATGTGATTTCCTATCAGAATCAGGATTTTGTTAATCAGGATCTGGCATCAGGACGCATTGATGTCACCCTGACTAATGCCGCAGCAGCAGAAACGGGCTTTCTAAAAACGCCTGAAGGCGCGGGTTATGCTTTTGCCGGTGAGCCATTGACGGATACCCGCTACTTAGGTGAAGGCACGGCAATCGGCCTGCGCAAGGATGACCAGGCGCATCTCACACTGATCAATAATGCACTGGCAGAAATCCACAAAAACGGCACATATCAGACGCTGGAAAAGAAATACTTCACCTTTGAAGTTTATAACAAAAAATCCTGATTGCTTTCCCGTCGCCGCAGGGACCTTGCTCTGCGGCCTTCTTTTTTGAATACCGCTTCCACTTATCAATAGCCGTTACTGAAACATCTAAAAATTTTCCCACGCGTCTGCGCAAACCTCAGTTGTGCCAGTATCTTTTAGTCATCAGCAACCATAAAGTCAGCACAGGTTGAAGTCAGAAAGCGAATAAAGATTAAACAACAATAATCTCTGTCGACGTCTGCTGAAGCGCCTGCAACACATTATTGCTGATACCCGCGTCAGTGATGATAGTGTCAATTTTTTCCATAGGCAGCACCAGGTTATATCCGCGTCGTCCAAATTTGGTGGAATCAGTGACGACGACCACATGCTGAGCGGCCTCGGCCATAATTCCGCTGATGCTGTAGCCTTCATTAAAGGTGGTAATCCCGGTCGCCGCATCAAGGCCGTCAGCCCCGACAAACATCAGGTTAGCGACGATGCCCTGCAACGCATATTCCGTGATATTGCCATGTAAGGAGCGGGTTTTATGCCGCAACGTTCCGCCGCAAACCACCAGTGTAATGTCTGGATTTTCAGACAAAACAAAGGCAGCAGGAAGATTATTGGTGATAACCGTGATGTCCCCTGATTTTACTAACTCCTCGGCCAGTAACATCGTTGTGCTACCACTGTCTAGGATCACGGTATCGCCAGGCTTAACCATGCCAGCCGCCGCCTGTGCGATACGTTTTTTGGGGTCACTGGCCTGAAGATAGCGTTCTTCCAGTACCAATTCTCCCGGCTGTTTTTCGTGACCGGAAACGTCCTTCGCAGTCCATCTTGCCGCACCACCATGAAAACGGCTCAGTGCGCCTTTTTGTTCCAGCAAACTCAAATCCGAACGAATGGTCACTTCTGAAACTTCGAAAGCACTCGAAAGATCGGCCACTAAAACACTGCCATTTTCATTCACTAACTCAATGATTTTATGGCGACGTTCATAAGTATTCATTATGGGTAATCCGAAAGGTCATATTCCTCACAGTGTAAACAAAAGGCACCTCAATGAGGAGTAAAAATTCCCTGCGCTGTGAATCACAGCAACTCCGGATGTGCCTGTGCTGCATTCTCAGACTTTACCTTCTCTTTTCCCGATACACGCCCTAAAACGAAAGAAAACGAATGCAATAAACTTACGAAACATTTCGATCACCATCACATAATGCGGAAAACGCTATTGTTTGCCTTTCGCAAAGGTACGATCCTCTTCGGAAACAAACGGAGGCATAAAATGAAAGACATTATTGCTAAACACAAGACAAGCGAAAGAATTGGGATTTGCTCAGTGTGCTCTGCACATCCTCTGGTGATTGAAGCCGCGTTACGCGAAGACCTGCATACAGACCGCAAAGTGCTGATCGAAGCGACCTCAAACCAGGTCAATCAATTTGGCGGATACACCGGGATGCTGCCGATGGATTTTCGAGATTTCGTTCTCGCGATCGCCGAAAATATAGGATTCCCGATGCATCGTTTGATTTTAGGTGGGGATCATCTGGGACCAAACTGCTGGCAGAACGAAAGCGCTGAAAGTGCGATGGCAAAAGCCGAGGTGCTGATTGCCCGCTATGTCGAAGCAGGGTTCAGCAAAATTCATCTGGATGCGTCTATGTCATGCGCAGATGATCCTGTCCCTCTGGCTCCCCTCGTTGTGGCTCAACGCGCTGCGCGTTTATGTCAGGTCGCAGAGAGCGTAGCCACTCCACAGCAGAAAAAGCTGCTGACCTATGTCATTGGTACAGAAGTTCCTGTGCCCGGCGGTGAGTCTTCCTCCATCGAGCAAGTTCATGTCACTAAAGCCGCAGATGCCAGGGCCACACTTGATATGCACCATCAGGCATTTGGTGAACTTGGGCTGAATGATGCAATAAACAGGATTATCGCCGTCGTGGTCCAGCCCGGCGTGGAATTCGATCATAGCCGTGTAATCCACTACCAGCCCGACCTCGCCCGGGATCTGTCCGCGTATATTGCGACTACCCCACTGATTTACGAGGCACATTCTACCGATTACCAGACCCGTGATTCCTATCGCAACCTGGTGAACGATCACTTCGCCATCCTGAAAGTGGGGCCTGCTTTGACTTTTGCCTTACGGGAAGCCGTTTTCGCGCTGGCAAACATTGAACAGGTACTGATTGCGCCCGAGTCCCGCAGCCAGATCCTGACGGTTATTGATAGCGTTATGCTGGATGAGCCCGGTTACTGGAAAAAATATTACCATTCGACATTCAGCCTTTCGCTCATCGACCTGCATTTCAGCCTGTCCGATCGCATTCGCTATTACTGGCCTCACACCCGTATTAACCGGGCGATGGAAGTCTTATTCGCCAACCTGCAATCAGTGGCAATCCCTCTGGGCTTACTGAGTCAGTACCTCCCCGCTCAGTTTGAAAGGGTGATGAAAGGCGAACTCGCCAGCGATCCGCACGAACTTATCATCGATAAAATCCAGGATGTTTTACGCGCTTACCATTTCGGCTGCACACCTGCGCAACCCCTTCAGGTAGGAGCCTGCCATGCATAATTGCGAAGTTTTCGTCAAAACCGGCATCAGTTTCGCGGATCATCACGAGGCGCTTACCCACATCGGTGAACGTATGGTGCAGGAAGGCATAGTGGAAACGACGTATCCGCAAGCCCTGGTAAACCGCGAAGCTGAATTTCCAACAGGGATCCAACTGGAACACCATGCAGTCGCCATTCCCCACTGTGAAGCGACACATGCCCGCAGTCCGGCGATTTATCTCATCAGACCCGATACCGCAGTGGAATTTTTTCAGGCAGATGACGACGGAACTATTCCGGCCTCACTGATTATTGCCCTGATAGTCACTCATCCGGCAGAACAGCTGAAGTTACTACGCCAGTTATTCAGCCAGTTACAAGATCCCGTTTTTTGCGAAAGCTTGCTGACGGTACCTGAAGAGCAGCTTTCCGCGCTGTTTAAAAGTCGCATTTTTATCTCATCACCGGAGAAGCGATCCGCCGCGTGATCCTGAGCGCATTCTCAGCACTGACCCGACGTCTTACCTAAAAAAATAATATTAAAAACAACCTATTGAGGAGTTTTACCGTGAAGCGAAAAATTATAGTCGCCTGTGGCGGAGCTGTTGCCACCTCTACGCTGGCAGCAGAAGAAATCAAAGAACTGTGTGAAGCACATGGCATACAACTGGATCTCGTGCAGTGTCGCGTAACGGAGATCGAAACCTACATGGACGGTGCTCATCTGATTTGTACCACCGCCAAAGTCGACCGTACATTCGGCAGCATCCCGGTCGTTCACGGGATGCCGTTTATCTCAGGCGTAGGCATGGATACGTTGCGCCAGCAAATACTGACCCTGTTACAGGAGTAAGCCATGTTTACTGAAATAATGCGCTACATCCTGGACCTCGGGCCAACAGTCATGTTGCCCGGCGTCATCATCGTTTTCTCTCTGATACTGGGGATGAAACTGGGGGATTCTTTTAAATCAGCAATTCATATTGGCATAGGTTTTGTCGGGATCGGATTAGTCATCGGCCTGATGCTCGATTCCATCGGGCCCGCGGCAAAAGCCATGGCAGAGCACTTCGAAATCAACCTGCAGGTGGTTGATATTGGCTGGCCAGGTTCAGCCCCAATGACCTGGGCTTCACAAATTGCACTGGTTGCCATTCCGATTGCCATCGGTGTGAATATTGTGATGTTGCTGACCCGTATGACGCGTGTCGTCAATGTGGATATCTGGAACATCTGGCACATGACATTCACTGGCGCCATGCTGCATCTCGCCACCGGCTCTTACTGGCTGGGGATTATGGGTGTCGTTGTCCATGCGGCGTTTATCTACAAACTGGGTGACTGGTTTGCGAAAGATACCCGGGATTTCTTCAATCTTGAAGGCATTGCGATCCCGCATGGTTCTTCGGCCTATCTCGGCCCGATCGCTGTGCTGGTTGATACTGTTATCGAGAAAATCCCGGGGCTGAACAAAATTCACTTCAGCGCTGACGATGTGCAAAAGCGTTTCGGCCCGTTTGGTGAACCGGTGACTGTCGGTTTTGTGATGGGGCTGATTATTGGTTTCCTCGCCGGTTATGACGCTAAGGGCGTGCTGCAACTGGCGGTGAAAACAGCGGCAGTGATGCTCCTGATGCCACGAGTGATCAAACCGATCATGGACGGCTTAACCCCCATTGCCCGCCATGCCCGTACCCGTTTGCAAGCCCGCTTTGGCGGACAGGAATTCCTGATTGGTCTGGATCCCGCGCTGCTGCTCGGCCACACCGCAGTGGTATCTGCCAGCCTGATCTTTATTCCGCTGACCATACTGATTGCCGTACTGGTACCTGGCAATCAGGTCCTGCCGTTCGGGGATCTCGCCACTATCGGTTTCTTCGTTGCCATCGCCGTAGCCGTGCATCAGGGCAACTTGTTCCGCACGCTTATCTCCGGTTGCATCATCATGGGCATCACGTTGTGGATTGCTACTCAGACTATTGATTTGCATACACAACTGGCTGCCAATGCTGGCGCACTTACCGCAGGCGGAAGGGTGGCGTCTATGGATCAGGGTGGCTCACCTGTCACCTATCTGCTCATTCAGCTCTGCACACTGAAGAATATCGCAGGACTGAGCGTGATCGGCGTCGTCTATGCCATCGGGGTCTTCCTGACATGGCGTCGTGCCCGCCAGTTTACGCAGGCAGAAAAACAAGCAGTGATTGCACAGGCTAATTCTTAACTTCATCTCAGCGGGGGGGGATCCCCCCGCTCAAGGAAACCGACTATGAAATCTGTTGTGGTACACACCGGCGGGAAGATGACAGTTGAAGATCGCCCGGTTCCGGAACTCAAAAGCTCCGGTGATGTACTGGTTCGCATCGCCTACTCAGGTCTTTGCGGGTCAGATATCCCGCGTATCTTCGCAAACAGCTCGCATTATTATCCCATTACCCTCGGCCATGAATTCAGCGGTCATGTCGTCAGTATCGGGGAGGATATTCACGACCTACAGAAAGGTGATGCCGTGGCCTGCGTTCCTTTACTCCCGTGCTTTGAATGTGAAGAGTGCAAGAAAGCCGCTTATTCGCAGTGCAAACACTATGACTTTATTGGCTCCCGCCGCGAGGGAGGACACGCTGAATATGCGGTGGTTTCCCGCAAAAACTTGTTCAAATTGCCAGAGAATGCCTCCCTTTTGCAGGGCGCTTTCCTCGAGCCCATTACGGTAGGTCTTCATGCCCTCAAACTGGCCGGTGGCTGTCAGGACAAAGAGGTCATTGTGATTGGCGCAGGCACCATCGGACAACTCATCATTCAGGCCGCCAGCGCACTGGGAGCAAAATCGGTGACGGCTGTTGATATCAATCCTCAGCGTCTGGCTCTTGCGCTGGAAACCGGTGCCAGCCATGCCTTTAACAGCGCAACGCTGAGCGCAGACGACATTCGGCAGAAAACACAAGAACGACGCTTTAACCAGCTAATCATTGAAACAGCTGGCACACCGCAAACTGTTGCGCTTTCCCTCGATATTGCCGGCCCTAAAGCTCAGGTGGCGCTGGTCGGGACGTTACACAAGGATCTTACCCTTAACGTTTCTACCTTCAGCCATATCCTGCGCAAGGAACTGACGTTACTGGGCAGCTGGATGAATTATTCCGCTCCCTGGCCGGGCAGCGAATGGCAGCAGGCGACACAACTTTTTGCTGAGAAAAGGATAAATCTGGACGCGCTGATCGCGAGCATTGGAGCACCGGAAGACTTTGTCAGGGAAGTGACGGCACTCGCAGGAAAGCCGATGACAGGGAAAATTTTACTGGATATGACAGGGAGCTGAAACAATGTATCTGATTTCAAACAGGGAAATGCTGCTTGCCGCGCAGCGAGACGGTTATGCAGTGCCTGCGTTCAACGTCCACAATCTGGAGACTGTGCAGGTGGTAGCCGAAACCGCGGCAGCCATGAGTTCTCCGGTGATCCTTGCAGGAACACCAGGCACATTCAGTTATGCCGGAACAGATTACCTGATCTCGATATGCCACGAGGCTGCGCGGAGATACCGCATCCCACTGGCACTGCACCTGGATCATCATGAGGATCAGGGTGATATAGAAAGCAAAGTCCGTGCGGGGATCCGCTCCGTCATGATCGACGCCTCGCACTTCCCGCTGGCGGACAATATCAAACAGGTGAGCGAAACCGTCAGGCTGTGTCATGTCTTTGATGCCAGTGTCGAGGCGGAATTAGGCCGCCTGGGCGGTCAGGAAGACGACCTGGTGGTGGAAGAAGGCGACAGCTACTTTACTGATCCGATAGTGGCGAAACACTTTGTTGAAGCGACGCGAATTGATTCGCTGGCCGTCGCCATTGGTTCTGCTCACGGCTTGTATCAGGGAGAACCTAAACTGGATTTCACCCGTCTTGGACAAATCCGCCAGCAGGTTGATATTCCACTGGTTCTGCACGGTGCATCGGGGATTCCGGAGGAGATGATCCACCGGGCAATCGGTCTGGGGATTTGCAAAGTGAATGTCGCGACCGAACTGAAAATTGCCTTTGCGGATGCTGTGAAAGCGTATTTTGCAGAACATCCGGACGCTAACGATCCGCGAAAATACATCGTGCCGGGAAAGCTCGCGATGCAAAAAGTCGTGGAAGAAAAAATCAGGATTTGTGGCAGTGCCGGGCGATTATGACACGCCTGTATTAACGAAGCGGGCCCGCGCCCGCTTTCCGGTTTTTTGTAAAGTGCAGGTTGCAGCTGTCATTCCATTCTGATTTTATGGAAGTTCATTAATAGTAAAATGGAAACTGCTATGACCACCCTGAACCATTTTGGCCAACCCATCGGTGACGCCCTGCCCGACTGGCAGCCTCGCGAGCGCCCCGCGCATGTTCAGCTTGATGGCCTCTGGTGTCATCTTGAGCCTCTGTCCTGCGAACGCCATAGTGAGGATTTATTTAACGCCTGGCACAGCATTGATGACAATCTGGACTGGACCTATCTCGCCGTCGACCGCCCTGCAACGCAGGCAGATTGCGACGTGTTTATTTCCCGGCAGGAAAAAAGCGAAGATCCGCTGTTTTTCGCGGTGGTGGATAACGAAACACAGCGCGCCGTGGGCAGCGTTTCTCTGATGCGTATCGATGCCGTGAATGGCGTTGCCGAAATTGGCTGGGTGAACTGGTCACCGCTGATGAAACGCACACGTTTTGGCACTGAAGCCATTTACCTGCTGCAACGTTATCTGTTCGATACCCTGAAATATCGCCGCTGCGAATGGAAATGCCACAGCCTGAATGAGCCGTCAAAACTGGCCGCAAAACGCTTCGGGTTTGAGTATGAAGGTATGTTCCGTCAGGCCATCATCAATAAAGGCCACAGCCGTGATACCTGCTGGTATTCGGTTCTTGACCACGAATGGCCAGCCTCAAAGGCAGCGTTTGATCGTTGGTTAAGTGCAGATAATTTCAATGCGGAAGGTCAGCAGAAGCAACGTCTGGAAGAGCTGCGCTGACAGGCATTGCCTGCGTTGTTTACTGACGCAGGCAGAACCGTTCCTTCAAAAAAAACCGCTCAGGAGTTCAGCGCAGACAATACCGTAACATCAGGCCACGCGTAGATAATATTAGGCGAACGCCACAACGGACCGGCATCGGTATAGCGCCCGGATTCCAGCCCCCCCAGGGCACGGTAGAACCCAATTGCAGGATCGTTGCCTTCTACAACTCCCAGCCCTGCACTTTTAAAACCCTCACCCGCCAGATGTGTTGCGGCTTTGGCAATCAGTAATTTGCCAATCCCCTGACGCTTAAATGCAGGTGAAACATACAGGAATTTGATTTCGGCCATCTCGCCAAATTCAGGGTTTGAAGAAGCCGAAGCCAGACTGAATCCGGCTAATTTGCCTTCAACTTCCGCGATAAAAATGCCCTGACCGGCAGCAGGATGCGCAAATTTATCCTGCCAGAAGGATTTACGACGCGGAACATCAAGCGCGTTAAAGGCTTCCGGCGGTGCCAGTTCGCGATAAGTATCACGCCAGATGGCAACGTGTAATTCAGCCAGTGAATCAATATCTTTCGGTTCAGCAATCCGTATAGTGCGGGCTGGCACGGCATCCCTCTTCGTCAAAATGTTTGGAAAATCATAACGTCAGCTGAGTATAGTCAGCCTTTCTCTTCCCGCGCCAGCAAACTGCGTTTTCGTTCCACGCCCCAGCGGTAACCGGAAATATTACCGCCTGTTTTAACCACCCGATGACAGGGAATGGCGACTGCCAGCAGGTTTGCGGCGCAGGCTCCGGCCACAGCGCGGACTGATTTAGGCGAACCGATTTTAGTGGCAATTTCGGCATAACTGGCGGTATTTCCCGGCGGAATATCACGTAATGCCTGCCAGACGCGCTGCTGGAAAGCTGTTCCGCGAATATCCAGCGGCAAATCCAGCCCAATCTGAGGCGCTTCGACAAAGCCAACAACCACAGCAATTCGCTGTTCGAAATCCGCATCGCCGCCCAGCAATTCCGCTTGTGGAAAACTGTTTTGCAGCTCATTGATCAACTTTTCAGGATCGTCGCCCAGTAAAATGGCGCAGATCCCCCGCTGACTTTCGGCAACCAGAATATCGCCCAGTGAAGATTTGCCGATGGCAAACCAGACGCGCACATCACGGCCACCGGAGCGGAAATTTTGCGGCGTCATGCCCAGCGTAGCTGCGGACGTTTCGTAAAACCGGCCATCGGAAGGATATCCGGCTGCGTGGATCGCTTCAGTGATCGTTGCAGAATCAGCCAGCTTTTCACGTACGCGCCGGGCGCGCTGCGCCTGCTGATACTCTTTTGGCGTCACGCCGGTTTGCGCCTTAAACAGGCGATGAAAGTGATAAGCACTGATACCTACATCGGCGGCCAGCTGATTAAGCGTAAGCGTCCCGGCAACTCCCTCCAGCAAGCGGCAGGCCTGAGCTACCCGCTGAGCGTGAAACTGCGCCAGTGAAATCAGTCCCTGACGGCAGCGTTTGCACGGGCGAAAACCTGCCTGTTCTGCGGCTTCGGCATCATCAAAATAGAGAATATTTTCCGGATTCGGTTGCCGTGACGGGCATGAAGGCGCGCAGTAAATACCGGTGGTTTTTACCGCGTATACAAATTTGCCATCCGCGTTCACATCACAGCTGACGACCGCCTGCCAGCGCGGATCCTTCACCTGCGCAGAGGGGAGGTTTTCCGCTACCGTATTGTTGATGACTTGTGTTTTACCTGACATTTTCTGCCTCACGTTTCCCGACTGGATGACCGCCAGCATAAGCCGCCATTATCCCTTTTACCCTCCGGCGCTTGCTTTCTTATTCAATGCCGGACTTTTAGCCTGCCACCGGCTTTAACGGCGTGTCGAGGATCATCTGATAAAAGGCCAGATCCAGCCAGCGGTCAAATTTAAATGCCGCCTGTTTAATGGTCCCGGTATGACTGAATCCGTTTTTTTCGTGCAGGGCAATACTGCCGCTGTTGGCCGCGTCAATCGCGCCAATCAGCGTATGTACGCCACGTTCACGGGCGGCATCCACCAGTGCATTAAGCAGGATTTTACCCAGCCCTTTGCCACGGTGATCTTTATGAATATAAATAGAATGTTCGACCGAATATTTATACGCAGGCCAGGCGCGGAACGTGCCGTAACTGGCAAAACCCAGCAGTGCGCCCTGCGCGTCTTCCAGCCCGATCACCGGAAAGTTATGGGTCAGTTTAGTGGCAAACCAGGATGTCATGCTGTCGATATGACGTGGTTTATAGTCATACAACGCGGTGGACGTCAGGATCGCATCATTAAAAATATCCAGAATAGCGACAGCGTGCTGGCGTTCGGTGCAGGTGATCATTTTCATCAGTTCTTCCCCGGTGACTTCCGTTGGACGTTCAATTCCACTATAGTAGAATTAATTCCACAAAAGTAAACAACGGAACGGATCCCATGTCAATCGACCAACTGATCGCCACACGTTTGCAGTCTTTGCGTAAAACACAGGGTTTGAGCCTGGAACAACTGGCCAGCAGTTCAGGTGTCAGTAAAGCGATGATCTCCAAAATTGAGCGGCAGGACAGCAGTCCAAGCGCCAGCCTTTTAGGCCGCCTGGCCGCCAGTCTGGGTGTTTCGCTGGCGCAGTTGCTGTCAGAAGATAACGAACAGCCCGCGCCATTACGTCCGCTTGCGCAGCAGGAAGTGTGGCAGGATCCGGATATCGGTTATCTGCGGCGTCAGGTGACGGCGCATGAGGAAAACGGCGGACCGGAACTGGTGGAAATCACGCTGCCAGCCGCCGCGCGCGTCAGTTATCCGGGCTGGAGTCATCAGGCGTATAAACAGCGTCTGTGGCTGGTGGAAGGGTCGCTGACTGTCGATTATGGCGCGGAAGAGTATGCGTTATTCGCAGGGGATGCGCTGACGTTTGGTGTGGATTTGCCGATCACCTTCAGTAATCCCGGCACTGAGCCGTGCCGGTATTTGCTGGTCATGAGCGACAAATAGTTTCCACGCTTTCAGCAGCGCCAGTGCGCGGTCACGCTGATCAGAGATCTAACGTGCCGTCGATCAGCGTACATGTATCGCCGCCGATCCAGGGTTCGCCATCGACAAACGTCACGGTCACGCGGCCATCACGCTGGAGTTTAGTCCCCTGCCGCACGCGATAAGTTTGTGCCATATGCTCTCCGTCGGGGAAATTAGCGGCTTTCAGCACCCGCGCCAGACAGGCATTGGCGCTGCCGGTAACCGGATCTTCTTTCAGCACGCCGTCCTCATCAATAATCGCGCGCACTTCGTAATCCGCCGGACCGTTTTTATCGTGCAAACCGTAAACCGCGATACCGTTAATGCCCAGTTGCGTTTGCAACTGGCTGACAGCTGCGGCGTCAGCGGTGATATTCAGACATTCCTGCGCGCTTTCCATCCGCACCACCAGCCAGATGATCCCCATATCGACGTTGACCGGCGTAACTTCTGCCTGAATCTTTCCCCCGCGTAATGCCTTCGCCAGCAACTCCAGATGCTGAGCATCAAGCGGACTTTGTTTCGCTGGCGGCGCGGAAAATGCTTGCCCGCCTTCTGCCAGCTGTTTCACCTGCACCAGCCCGACGCCACATTCCTGGACAAGATATCCCGGATTTTTCGGCTGCAACCCGCTTTGCAACAGCGCGTAAGCTGTTCCAAGCGTCGGGTGTCCGGCGAACGGCAGTTCTTTGTCGGTAGTGAAAATCCGTACGCGATAATCGGCTTGTGGTGAAGCGGGTTTGAGCACAAACGCCGTTTCAGCAAGATTCGTCCAGCGGGCCATTGCAAACATCTCGGTGTCTGTCAGTCCTTCGGCGTCGAGTATCACGGCCAGAGCGTTGCCTTTCAGCGGCTGGGCGGTGAACACATCAACTTGTTTAAAACGGCGCAGGCGGGTCATAGCAAATCCTTTTTAATCATTGAATAAGGAACGGCGAAGTCACTGAGTTTAGGAATATTTCGATAAGTTATCGAGAACCATGTCAGTCGCGGGCGGCTGACCTATGCTTAACAGAGCTTCCAAAATATCCTAAAAACACAAGGAACAGAAAGATGCCCGTGAAGGATTTGATAGGTATTGGTATTGGTCCCTTTAATTTAAGCCTCGCCGCCATGGCAAAAGATACCGGAAAACTCGACGCCGCCTTCTTTGACGCTAATCCGGAATTCAGCTGGCACCCGGGCATGTTACTGCCGACAGCCACCATGCAAACCTATGTGTTGCAGGATCTGGTGACCACCGTCGCCCCGCGCAGCGAGTTTTCTTTCATCAATTATCTGGTGGAACAGAAGAAAATTTACCGCTTTCTGGCGACGGAACAGCTCATTATCAGCCGTGATGAGTTTTCCGATTATCTGCGCTGGGCGTGCGACCGCATCCCTGATCTGCATTTTTCCGAACCGGTTGAGCGCATTGATTTCGATGACAAGCGGCAGGAATTTATCGTGCAGAGTAAAACAGGCGAGCACCGTGCGCGCAACATTTGCCTCGGCACCGGCCATGCACCGTGGATCCCAAAACCGGCGCGGGCGGCGCTGGGTGAAAACTGTTTTCATGCGGCTGAGATTGAACTGCGCGAACCGGATTTCACTGGCAAACGCGTGGCCGTCGTCGGTGGCGGACAAAGCGGCGCGGACATTATTCTCAACGCGCTGAGCGGCCACTGGGGCGAATTTGCCGAACTGAGCTGGATATCACGACGCCCGAATTTTCAGCCGCTGGATGAATCGATTTTCACCAATGAATATTTCACGCCGGAGTATGTGAATTACTTTTATACGTTGCCGGAGGACGTACGTGAGCAGGAAATCGCCACCCAAAAACTGCCTTCCGATGGCATCAGTTATCACACGCTGGAAGATATTTATAAGCAGCTGTATCACCGTTTCGATGTGCTGCATCAGCCGCGTAACGTTCGTTTATTGCCCCACCGCGCGCTCGATCATATCGTACGTCATGCGGGCGGTGATTTCAGTTTGCAGGCAAAACACGGGCTGGAAAAATGCGAAGAGCATTTCAGTGCCGATATCGTGATTCTGGCAACCGGCTATCGTCCCGGTTTACCGGATTATCTCGAGCCGTTGCTGGACCGCATCCCCTATGACCGCGAACAACATTTGCCGCTTCAGCCGAATTTCAATCTGCGCTGGGACGGCCCTGAGCAGAACCGCATTTACGCGGTGAATGCCGGTATTCACAGTCACGGCAGCGCCGAAGGGCAACTGACGCTGACCGCGTGGCGCTCGGCGAAAATCCTCAATCATTTGCTGGGCGAAGCGCACTACGATTTGCGGCCAGTGCCTTCACTGGTGCAATGGTGGTCGGACACGCCGGATGCGGGCAATCGTGGTAAATAGCAGGCACAAAAAAGCGGAGCATCAGGCTCCGCTTTCCTTTTACCGACTTTAATTAAACAAATCAGACGTAAAAATAGATGGCCAAAAAGTGGCAGGCACTGCCGCCGAGCACGAACCCGTGCCAGATGGCGTGACCGAAACGAAAGCGTTTAGAGGCGTAGAAAATAACGCCCAGCGTGTATACCACACCGCCCAGCGCCAGTAAGGCTACGCCACCCAGCGAAAGTGTGGTCGCCAGCTGATAAATCACTATCAGCGACAGCCAGCCCATCGTCAGATAAGTGACCAGCGAAAGCACTTCAAAGCGGTGCGCAAACGCCAGTTTAAAAATTACGCCGAACAGCGCCAGCCCCCAGATCACCGCCATCAGCCCTTTCGCCAGCGGGGAATTAAGCCCGACCAGCAGGAACGGCGTGTAGGTTCCGGCGATCAGCAAATAAATCGCGCAGTGGTCAAATTTTTTCAGCCAGTATTTGGCTTTCTGATGCGGTATCGCGTGATACAGCGTGGAGGCCAGATACAGCAAAATCATGCTGCCGCCGTACAAACTGTAGCTGGTGATTGCCATGGCGCTGGCGTTATCGCCAACAGCCTGAACCAGCAACAACACCAGCCCGACAATCCCAAAAACCAGACCAACGCCGTGACTCAGGCTGTTGGCAATTTCTTCAGCCCACGGATATCCCTGTGGTGATGGAGACAACTTACCCATACGTTGAGGATCCTCAAGACAAAAAAGTAAAAATCATTGTTTATAAAACGTTCCGACGGAATTAGCTTAACTGAGAACAATTCCAGTGTACATCTGTAAGCTTAAAATGAGTATTATCTGATGTAACAGTCTCTTAGCCGGATCATCATTTCACTCATCCTCGACTGTGAAGCCCTTTAATTCATTCGCTTTGTTTATAATTTACCAAAGTGACATTCAGACTACAGCGGGATTTTCCGCACCCAAAAACATGATTTTTTTATATCAAGCGACTAAGGTGTAGCGGAAAAATGAAAATAACGCCGTTTACCATGCCGTCAATATGACTAAGGTTTTAGTATGTCTGCAGCAACTACCCCGCTGAATTTTGGGGCAATGACCGAAGTTTTTCAGTTCCTGATGGAAATCGATAAGCTGAAAAGCGTGCAACGTCGCACCAAAGTGTTAGGCACTGAGCGTCAGGAAAACTCCGCAGAACACAGCTGGCATTTCGCCGTGGCAGCAATGTCCCTGGCCCCTTTCGCACCGGAAGGCGTTGATATCAATAAAGTCATCCGCATGGCGCTGATCCACGACATCGTCGAAATCGATGCCGGTGATGTGCTGGTTTACGATCTCGCTGCCCGCGCGGCGGTTCACGATCAGGAAATCATTGCAGCGAAACGCCTGTTCGGCCTGCTGCCTGTGCCCCTGAGCACGCAGTTCCTGGATTTGTGGAATGAATACGAAGCGGGCGAAACTCCTGAAGCGCGCTTTGCGCTGGTGATCGACCGCGTGATGCCGATGGTCATGAACCTGAATAATCAGGGTCAGAGCTGGGTGGAGAACAATATCCGTCTGGAGCAGGTTCTTGCACGCAATGCCTTTATCGCCGATATCCATCCTGAACTGTGGCTGCACATGCGCAGTCATCTGGATAACGCCCATCAGCAGGGCTGGCTGAAGTGATTTTTTGCTCCTTCCTGTGACAAGGAAGAAAACCGGCTGGTTTTAGCTCCTTCCCCTAGTGAAAGGGAAAGGAGCAAGATCAACTGCGACATCGGGATCAGCACCTGAAATACCACCAGCCACCAGCGGCAGCCTTCCATCAGCGCGGCTTCTTCGATTTCACGGGCAATACTGAGAAATGCCTGACGCATCAGGATGTTAGCCACATTATTGAGCAGTGCGCCAGAAGACTGAAACCTGGATCAGCCGTAGATAGTTTTGCGGACCGACAAACGGCGGCGCGTCCGACGACAGACGTCTGTCAGACAGGCTGTCTGTAGCTGACTGAAATAAGGTGCCTATCCTGTCCTGCGTTTGTGTCATTTACATGGCGGGAATATGATGATTTTTGAATCAAAAAAAAGCATTGTTACTGAACAAAATAGAGGTCGGGTGTCAGATTAAACGGTAACATGCGGATATAACCCCATTAAAATGGGGTTGAATTGAGATATATAAAAACAGAATCAGATTGATTGGTAAAACTATAAATAGTTCCTTTAACTGTAAAGTAAAGATTTTTTCCCTTCAATTGCATTTTAACATCGGAATCTGAAGTAAACAGAACAGAAGGATAATCTCTGATATTTTCCAGAAACTCTTTCTCTGTTTTTGCAGATGGATAAAGATAATATTTATACGTATTTTCCGTCGTTGCACCCGCACTACCTTCAGTCACATAAAGGGTATTAAATTCGCCAATACTTTCCTTTCGTATAATCGTTTGTTCATAAGGTGAAAAATCTAATACCATCTTAATTAAATACCCCAGAAAAGCTATAACCAACACGATGAAAATATACCTTTTCCTAAAAACCCGTTCTTTTTGCATAATCAATCCCTGCTCTTATCCATGTAAGGTCTTTAGGATCATCCCAATGGGAGTTTGGCCCCTCATAACTACATTTTAAACCACGCAGATATTAATCACTTTGATATTAGAAACAAACCTTTTAAATATAAATAAATCAACTTAAATCATACAAAAAACATATAAAAACACGTGGGGTATATTTTATATTTATCTTAAGGTTTACACGAAACCAACACCCCATCCCAGCCTTCCCCTCGTGAGAGGGGAAGGAGCAAAAGATTAAGCCCGTATTTGTGTTATCCCGAGCGCAACCCCCGCCTTCTCTGACAACTCAAACAGTGCCGGAAGCAGATGCGCGGAGGCTTTCAGATAGGCGCTAACCTGCGAAATGCCTTCCGGCGGCAACAGTTCGCTATTCTCCAGCCCTTCACTCAGGCACAGCAAACCCTGGCAAAGCCCTTCGGCGGATTCAGACGCGACAGCACCCAGATCGTAAAGCTGGGGATCGGTGAAATGGCTCAGATCCAGATTGGCAATCAGGCCTCGGAAAACAGTGAGGGAATTTTCGGGATGGGTGGTTTCGGTATTCATGTCAGTCATGATGATTATTCCATTACTAGATTTTGAATTTCATCACGCCTTCAGGTTCCAAACTAAAGGTGTGACTCAGGCAGGTTTGGAACTCCGGATCTAGCGACCGGCCAACCATTAAGATTGCCCTGCCTAAGCCACGAATTGAGTGTGCACGTAGCCCCTGAAAAAACACAAGTTTTTTCAGTTCCAGATGTTCGGAGTTCCAAGTCCGGCTACGGATTTTGCCGCAGCGAAGCGACTATATTCCTGCCATTTTTCGAATGAAATGGGCTGGATGGATTTACAGGGAGTTACTTTGAAATCTGGAAGATGTTTCGCAGGAATAACGCCGGTCGACTCCCTCACCTGCGAAGGGGAGGGTTGGGGTGGGGTGGGGTGGGGTATTAAAGCAAAATCAAAAAGTTGAAGTGTGCTTTGACAGAAGGTATAAGCCCTTAAAACCCCCTCCCAACCTCCCCCCTTCACAGGGGGAGGAGTAAAGAAAAACTCGCAACCTTCGCAGGGGGCCCTGCTTCAAACCACCACAACTCCCATCCTCTCACGCGCTTCTTCATATGTCGGCATTGATGCCGCTGCGCCTGCGCGTTCCACACATACAGAAGCATAAGCGGATGCGAATTGTGCGGCTTCGGGGAGTGTGGCACCGGCGGCGAGTTGGGAGGCCAGTGCGCCGTTAAAGGCGTCGCCTGCGCCGGTGGTATCGACCGGGGTCGCCGGACAGGCCTGAATAATCTGCGTTTCGCCTTTCACCGAAAGCAATGCGCCCTGCGTGCCCAGCGTGATGATCAGCGCCTCGATCCCTTTGGCGTGCAGCGCGTGAGCAGCACGTTCGGCGGAGGGAATATCGCAGACTTCAATGCCGGTCAGCAGCGTGCATTCTGTGGCGTTCGGCGTGAGTAAATCCACCTGGGCCAGCAGATGGTCAGAAACCGGCTGGAACGGCGCGGGGTTGAGGATAATGTAAGTGCCGTTGTCCTTCGCGATGCCGATCAGTTTTTCAATCGCTGGCAGGTTATTTTCGAGCTGTGTCAGCAGGATATCAGCGGCGGCGACGGCCGGACGGCATTGTTCAACTTCTTCGTCGGTGACCGTCAGGTTAGCGCCCGGATCGACGGCAATCATATTTTCGGCATCGGCTCCGGCGACATAAATCAACGCGTTGCCGGTCGGGCATTCGCTGGTGGAAAATAACGTGACCGCATCGAAACCGGCGCTGTCGAGGTGGCGGCGGGCAAACATACCGAAATCATCGCGGCCGACTTTACCGATGTAATGCACCCGCGCACCGGCACGCAGTGCGGCGACTGCCTGGTTGGCGCCCTTGCCGCCTGCGCCCATCATACTGTTACGCGCAATCAGTGATTCTCCCGGTTTGGGGAAACGCGCCATGCCTGCCACGATATCGAGGTTGAAAGACCCAAATACGCATACCTTGCCTTTGTTCATGCCTCTCTCCTGAAGGAAAATGTTCCGGCGGCCAGAGCTGGCTGCGACGGAAAAATGCGCTGTGCGGCTAAACATGCGCCACGGCAACCGGTCTCGTCGGTGACGGCGCTGAAATGAATGGTCAGGCCGTTCGCCGGATACGGGCTGCGCAAATGGCTGCGTAACTGCTGTTCCAGTTCGGCCAGCGGGAAGTTCTCCATCGCCAGCACGCCACCGCCCAGCACCAGATATTCGGGATCCAGAATGTTCATCTCACTGGCGACGGTACGCGCCAGTCGTGCCACAAATTCAGTTAAATCCACATGCCCGGCATGACGTACAAACAGGTCGGCGAACGGCGTTTGTGGCGCATGTTGTCGCGCCCAGCCGGTCAGCCAGTTGCCGGAGGTCAGCGTCTCGACGCAGCCCGTTTTGCCGCACGGACAGAGCAGCGGATTCCCCGCCAGCGGAATGTGCCCCAGTTCACCCGCACCGCCGTGCGCGCCGTGGTAAAAATCACCGTTGATCCACAAACTGTTGCCCAGCCCGGTGCCGAGATACAGCCCGACAGCAACATCCGGTAGCGCGCTGTGCTGTGTTAAATCCCACCACATCAGATGGTTAACATCTTTGTCCATCGCCACCGGCAGGTGTAAACGTTGCGAGAGCAGCGCCGCCACCGGCTGATTATCCAGCGCGGAAATGAACGGCAGTGAAAGCACGGTCTGGCGGTCACGGGACAATACGCCCGGCAGCCCGAGCATCACCTGCGCCACCTGATGATGCGGATCCTGTTCCTGCAAATACGCCGTGATCAGGTTTTCCAGCCCCTGTAACGGGTCAGTCTGCCCCGCCCAGCTTTGGGTCGGGGTTTTGTGGTAGCCGCGAAAATTTTGCTGGCTGTCCATCAGCATTAAACGGGTGTTGGTACCCCCGACATCCACTCCAAGAAAGTGCGGCATACGGCTCTCCTGCCCTCAGGCTGCGTGACGCGCCTGACGCATCTGATCGAGCATTTTGTCCCAGGCAACATCCAGATCGTTGTCCAGCGTGAACAGGCCGGAGCTGCCGACGATCAGCACTTCCGCCCCCGCGCCCATCAGATCCTGATAAGTCCGCAGGTTGCAGGAGCCGTCGATTTCGATCAGATAGCGGTAGCCTTTTTGCTGTTTGAGATCACGCAGTTGTGCGATTTTCCCCAGCATTTCAGGGATGAAAGGCTGACCGGCATAGCCCGGATCGACGGTCATCACGGTGATTTTATCCAGCAGGTGAATGTAGTGCTGGATGTATTCCACCGGTGTCGCGGGGTTGAGCACCACGCCGACTTTTTTACCCAGCGAGCGGATCTGATTGATGATGCGGAACGCGTCGCGGTTAATGGTTTCTGCGTGCGGACAGATAAAATCGGCACCGGCAAGGGCTATTGGCTCGATAAAGTCAGCCGGGTTTTCCACCATCATATGCACGTCCAGAACCAGCGGCGTATGCGGGCGGATCTGCTCGATAAAGAACGGCGACAGCGTGATATTTTTGACGTAATGCCCGTCCATAATGTCAATGTGCAGCATATCGGCGCGGCGGTTCAGTACCTCGAGTTGCTGTTTAATGTCGATCAGGCTCATGCACATCAGCGACGGAGAAATTTTGTATTCCATGATGTTTTCCTAAGTCAGAGGCAATTTTAAAAAAGTGTTTAAGGTTGAGCCGCCCGCGCTTTGGCAGCGCTCATTCGCCCCGCCCTTTTTTGCAGATAACGGCTGCGGAAGAATTTCAGCGCCAGCACCACGATCAGTACCGCGCCCCACATCGCCAGGCTGAAATGCGGGCTGACGTTCATCAGATTCAGGCCGGTGGAAATCACCTGCAGGACAATCAGCGAGAGCACCACACCTGCGACTTTGCCGAAGCCACCGTTGGGGTCGGTGCCGCCGAGAATGATGGCCAGCACCGTCAGCAGCAGATACGAGTCGCCGTAGCCCATGCGCGCCGAGTTGAAACGCGCCATCATGATGAGTCCGGCAATCACGCATAACATGCTGGAAATCACGTAGATGGCGATCAACACGCGGTGGGTATTGATGCCGCTGAAATGGGTGGCGTTGATGTTGCTGCCGCTCATGTAGATGTATTTACCGAGGCGGGTGCGTTCTAAAAACACCGCGATTAAGGCTGCGGTCAGCAGAAAGATGATTAACGGAACCGGCACGCCGAGCAGGGTTTCCGCGCCGATAAAGCGCACGATATCCGGCATACCGCTGATCGCCGCACCGCGTGAAAGGTAGATGCCGACGCCGTTCACCATGGTCATGGTCGCCAGCGTCACCAGAATCGGATGGGCGCCGACATACGCCACCAGCGCGCCGGTCAGCATGCCAATCACCAGCGCCAGAATCATTGCGCCGACCAATGCCAGCGTCAGCCAGACCGCCTGCATCGCCATGCTGGCATCCGGTGGCAGCCAGGTGAGAAACACCCACGCCATCAGTAAACTGGTCAAGTTGGCGGTGGCGATAATGCACAGGTTCAGGCCACCGCTGAGGATCGGGATAAACATCGCCAGCGTCAGTAAACCGAGTTCCGGCAGCTGGAAGGCAACGCTCATAAAGGTGGCGTCACTGAAGAAGCGCCCCGGCATCGCCAGGCTGAAGCCGATGATCACCACCAGCAATAACAGCGATAATCCCAATGTCGTGCTATCAATTTTCAGGGAAGCGATTTTCAGGCGAGGCCGCGCATCGGGCTTCGCGTTAAGACTCACATTTCTGCTTTTTGCGAACATAGCGGTTTTCCTCAGGCGAAGCCGACTTCGGTTTCTTTGCGTTTCTTGTAATGGGTGACGGTGATGGCCGCGACGATCACCACGCCGATGACGATGTTCATGAAGTAGCTGGAAACGCCGATCAGGTTGAGGCCGTTTTTCAGCACGCCAATCAGGAACACGCCCATCAGAGTGCCGACCACGCTGCCTTTGCCGCCATTAAGGCTGGCACCGCCAAGTACTGCCGCTGCAAGCACATCCAGCTCGCCGCCGACCAGCGCATTCGGCACCACCTCACCGACGCGATACACCTGCACCAGACCGCCAATCGCCGCCATCGCGCCGAGATATCCGTAAGCAAACAGATGCAATAACCCGACACGGATACCGATACGGCGCGCAGATTCCTGATCGCCGCCGACGGCAAACAACTGGCGTCCGAGATGGGTTTTGTTGAGCAGGATCCAGCTCAGTCCGGCGACCGCCAGCATCACCACCACCGGCAAACCAATCTGATAATGCTGTTCGCCGACGCTGAACGGCAGCACGCGGATTGGCGTCGTCAGCCACTCCGGCAGGTCATACAGACTGGTGCCGTTGGTCAGCCACATCAGCATGCCAAACAGCAGCGACTGCATACTGATGGTGACGATGATCGACACAATGCGCAGGCAGTAGATCAGAATGGCGTTGATCATCCCCAGCACCGTGCCGATGGCGACCGCCAGTAAAATGCTGCCGGTCGGGCTGCTCAGGCCGTAGTGGATCGCCAGCGTGGCGATGATGTACTGCACGACAGAAGCCACGGCAGCGAACGAAATATCGATACCGCCGGTGACCAGCACCACGAACAGGCCGAGGGCAAAGATGCCGCTGACGGCGTAGCTTTCGGTCAGATCCAGCAGGTTCTGTAAGGTCAGAAACTGATTGCTGAGTAAGGAAAAGGTGACAATCACCACCAGCAATACCCAGGCTAAATAACCTTCGTTGCTGGACGGGCGTAACCGGCTGAGCTTAAGCATTGACCGCCTCCGCAAGTTGTTGCTGGGTGATCGCGCCCGGCAGATATTCGCCAACCACCGTGCCCTCACTGAAATGCAGCACGCGGTCGCAGTTGAAATAGACTTCCGGCACTTCATCGGAAATCAGCAGGATAGAAATCCCCTCTTCCGCCAGCTGGTGGATCAGCTGATAAATGCTGGCTTTCGCGCCGACATCGACGCCGACCGTTGGGGAATCAAGGATCAGGATTTTCGGCTGTGTCAGCACCCATTTCGCGAGCACGATCTTTTGCTGATTGCCGCCAGAAAGCGTGGAGATCGCCTGTTCAGGACTGGCGACTTTGACGCCGAGTTTCTCGATCCACTGCTGGATGATCTTATTTTTGCGGTATTCGTCGATCAGGTGAAAACGGCTGCGCAGCTGATCCATGATTGCCAGCACGGTATTGTCGCCGACGGATTGCTGCTGGATCAGGCCAAGCGTCAGGCGATCTTCCGAGACGTAACCGACGCCGGATTTGATCGCGTCTTCGTGGCTGCGAAAACGCACCGGTTTACTGTCGAGGTAGATTTTGCCGCTGTCCGGTTTAGTCATGCCAAACAGGCTGAGTGCCAGTTCGGTGCGGCCAGAACCAAGCAGGCCGCATAAACCGAGCACTTCTCCGGCGTGCAGTTTGAAACTGACGTCGTGATACTGCCCTGCGCGGCTGAGTTTGTCGGTTTCCAGCATGATGCGTTCGTCATTCATGTTGGCGGCTTTCAGCCGGTAATCGAGTTTCAGGCCAGTCATCAGCTCGGTCAGGCGTTCGCTGCTGACTTCTGAGGCCGGGAATGTCCCGACTTTTTTACCGTCGCGGATAACCGTCACGCTGTCGGAAATTTCCAGCACTTCATCGAGACGATGGCTGACGAACACCACGCTGATGCCTTTGCTTTTCAGGTAATGCACGGTGCGCAGCAGCTGATTCACTTCGGTACGGGTCAGCGAGGCGGTCGGTTCATCCATAATCACTAATCGCGCATCGGCGACCAGCGCCCGGCAAATCGCCACCTGCTGGCGCTGGGCAATCGGCAACGTCGAGACTTTGCTGTCGAGATCCAGTGTGTAATTCAGTTCAGTCAGAATGCGCTGTGCGGTTTCCCGCAGACGTGACGGGCGATACCAGCCCATCAGCCCCTGTAAGTTGTGGTCGAAGGCGATGTTCTCGAACACGCTGAGGTTCGGGAACAACGACAAGTCCTGATAAATCACCTGCACGCCAAACTGCCGCGCCTGATCCGGAGACAGTTTGCTGAAACTCTGGCTGCCCTGCGAGGGCGAACTGAGCGTGATCTGGCAGCCGTTATCCGGCTGATAAACCCCCGAGATCACTTTGATCAACGTACTTTTTCCGCAGCCGTTGGTGCCCGCCAGGCAGTGAACTTCGCCCTGCATCAGCCGCAGGGAAATGTCGTTGAGCGCACGCTGCCCGCCAAAGGTCACCGACAGGTTTTGCACATCAATCAGCGGCGCGTTATCTGTTTGAATGATCTCGGAGATTGCCATGATTACAGCCCCATTTTGACCAGTTTCGGCAGGTTCGCTTTGTCCAGGCTTTCGGTTTCGTTGCCCAGAATGGTGCGCGTTGCCTCGTCGACTTTCACTTTGCCCATGCCTTCAATGGTCATGCCGTCAGTGATTTTTTCGCCTTTTTCCAGCTTCTCGGCGATGCGCACAAAGACTTCACCGGCGACCATCGGGTTCCAGATAAAGCCGCCTTTGATGGCGCCAGCTTTCACCAGACTTGCGCCCTGGCCAGGACTGAATGGTCCGAATACGCAGATGTCGTCAGTTTTGCCACGGTTAAGCACCGCGCGACCTGCGCCAATCGGGCCTTGTGAACCGATAGCCAGAATGCCTCTCAGGTTGGCGTCTTTGGACATCAGGTCGTTGGTAGTACGGATGCTGTCATCCAGCGATTCACCCACGCCAAATTTGTCGCCGACCAGATGCATATTCGGATAGTGTTCTTTCTGATAATTGATGGCGGCATCGGCCCATTTCTGATGCAGTGGTACGGTAAGACTTCCGACGTATACCGCGTAATCACCTTTCTCTTTCATGCACTGCGCCAGCGCGACCATGTGGTTAATGCCGTGCTGCGTGGCATCGACCATTTCGAAATCCCAGTCGGCATATTTCTGATCCGGTGATTCATGCACGATGACTTTGATCCCGGCGTCGTGAGCGCGTTTCAGTACCGGCTCCAGCACGCGGGCATCGTTCGGCACTACGCCGATCACATCCACTTTCTGGGCGATCAGATCTTCAATCGCACGCACCTGCAACGCCGGATCCGCGCTGGTCGGCCCGACCTGCCACGCGTCGATCCCGCGTTTGGCCGCTTCGCTTTTGATCCCGGCTTCCATCGCGTTGAACCAGGCGTTACCGCCGACTTTCACCACCACACCCATGCGGATTTTGTCGGCGGCGTGCGCAGACAGGGACAACATGGCTGTGGCGAACAGGCAGGCAAGAACGGATTTCTTGATCATGTTTACTCTCCTGGTAGGTCAGTTATGTGCCGCAGCTAACGGGCCGTTGCGGCTGTTTTTAGTTTTTTTCTGTAGGGGTGACGGAGAAACTTCAATCACGTTAACGTTGCTCCAGGCCAGTTCCTGGCGGAATTCGTCATCCTCCAGATGGTCTGTTATCAGTGTGTCGATTTCCCGGTAGTGGCAGATCCGCGCAAAGGAGCGGCGGCCGAATTTGCTGGAGTCAACCAGCAAAATTTTGTGCTCGGAGGAAAGCAGCATTTGCTGTTTCAGCCGCGCATGATGCTCGTTACTTTCACGGATGCCGCCTTCGTGACTGATGCCGTGACAGGAGAAAAACAGTTTGTTGATGACGAACTCTTTCAGCATCTGCTCGGCCAGCACGCCGACGAAATCTTCGTATTTCGCCGAGTATTCACCGCCCAGTCCGATCACCCGCACGTTAGCTTTCACCGCCAGCGTCTGGATGATGTGAACCGAGTTGGTCAGCACGACCAGCTGAATATCGGGCAACTGACGCGCCAGAAACCAGCTGCTGGAACTGCTGTCGAGCAGCAGGCAATCGCCGGGATTGATTAGCTGTAACGCCCGTTTGGCGATGCGCGTTTTACTGTCCGGCGACTGATTACTGCGGTCACGGAAGGATTCACCCTGTTCAATCTGCGAAGGCACATAGGTTTTTTCGCCCGCCGAATGCTCCATAAACACCGCGCCGCCGTGGCTGCGTAACAGCACGCCACGCTTTTCCAGCAGTGCCAAATCCCGCCGCGCGGTTTCCAGCGAGATGCGACATAACTGCGCCACTTCCTGTACCAGGATGCGTCCGCGCTGGCTGAGAATTTCGGTGATATAACGATGTCGCTCTACTGGCAGCATGTGGTGATTCCTCTTTCCCGATGTCAAATAGGATACGCAGCCGGGTGTTTACGGAATGCGCAGTGCCTCAAAGGCGAATGTGCGCATTTTTTGCCACAATCGTCCTGTGATAGTTGTCACGAAAAGGTGAGAAAAGATGAAATGTTAAAGTTTGGATCTGTGGCGGGAACGGCATTAAATCGTCATTTGCGTTGCAACAAGACAGCAACAGATTTGCAAACGGTCACAATTCCTCGCGCAATCTGATGACCGTTAATGACCGATTGTGTGGAGTTGACCGTTTAAGGGGAGTGAACGGGGAGTGATCCCCGTTATCGGTGACTGATTCTGATTACCTGCCGCCTGCCAGCTCGAGAAAGCTGCCGGTGGCGTAAGAGGCGGAATCCGACAGCAGCCAGGAAATCGCCTGTGCGACTTCTTCCGGCTGACCGCCGCGCTGCATCGGCAGATTGGCTTTCACGCGATCGACACGCCCCGGCTCTCCGCCGCTGGCATGCATTTCGGTATAAATCAGGCCGGGACGTACGCAGTTTACGCGAATACCGTAAGCCGCCACTTCCAGCGCCAGACCGGTGGTCAGGGTATCCACCGCGCCTTTCGATGCCGCGTAATCGACATATTCGCCCGGTGCGCCCAGACGGGAAGCCGCTGAGGACACATTCACAATTGCCCCGCCCTTTCCGCCATGCTTATGCGACATGATTTTCACCGCCTCGCGGCAGCACAGGAAATACCCGGTCACGTTAGTAGACAGGACTTTATTGATACGTTCGGCGGAGAGATTTTCAATGGTGGTCTGCTGGAACAAAATCCCGGCATTATTCACCAGCGCGGTGATCGGGCCGAGTTCGGCGCTCAGCTGTTTGAACATCGCGACAACCTGCGCTTCATCGGCAATATCAGCCTTCAGCGCAATTGCTTTGCCACCAGCCTGATGGATTTCATCGATAACAGATTGTGCTGCGGTTTCGTTATTCACGTAATTTACACCGACGGCGTAACCCTGCTGCGCAAGAAGAAGAGCCGTTGCACGGCCAATGCCGCGGCTGGCGCCGGTGACGAGAGCGATTTTCATTGAATACTCCAGTGGGGGAAGTGAGCAAAGTGCTTACACCTCCCCCTGCGAAGGGGGAGGTTAGGAGGGGGTTTTAAAGGCTAATCCGTTGTCAAAGCCAACTTTAACTTATTGATTTAAGTTTAATACCCCACCCCAGCCCTCCCCTTCGCAGGGGAGGGAGCAGACCGAGTTTTTAATTCCCCACCCTTCTCAGAGAGGAGCAGAACGGAGTCTTACTCGTAATCTGACATCGGTACACACGAACAGAACAAATTCCTGTCCCCGTACACGTCATCCAGACGTTTCACGGTCGGCCAGTATTTATTGTCGTAACCGGCCGGGAATACCGCCACTTCGCGGGTGTACGGATGGTTCCAGTCACTGACCAGTTCATTCTGCACGTGCGGCGCGTTCACCAGCGGGTTGTCTTCCAGCGGCCATTCGCCTTTCGCTACACGGTCGATTTCACTGCGAATTGCCAGCAGCGCATCAATGAAGCGATCCAGTTCCACTTTGCTTTCGGATTCGGTCGGCTCAACCATCAGCGTACCGGCAACCGGGAAGGACATGGTCGGCGCGTGGAATCCGTAGTCGATCAGACGCTTGGCGATATCCATTTCACTGATACCGGTCGTCTCTTTCAGCGGACGAATATCCAGAATGCATTCGTGCGCCACACGGCCATCACGGCCGGTATACAGCACCGGATAGGCGTCTTTCAGACGGGTCGCGATGTAGTTGGCATTCAGAATTGCCACCTGGCTGGCTTGTTTAAGACCTTCAGCGCCCATCATGCGGATGTACATCCAGCTGATTGGCAGGATGGAAGCGCTGCCGAACGGAGCCGCAGAAACCGCGCCGTTTTGGGTCAGCACGCCGTCAATCTGCACCACGCTGTGACCCGGAACGAACGGAGCCAGGTGTGATTTCACACCAATCGGGCCCATGCCCGGACCGCCGCCGCCGTGAGGGATACAGAAGGTTTTATGCAGGTTAAGGTGCGAGACGTCCGCGCCGATGTAACCCGGAGTCGTAATGCCGACCTGCGCGTTCATGTTCGCGCCGTCGAGATAAACCTGACCGCCGTACTGATGCACAATCTGGCAAACTTCACGGATGGTTTCTTCGTAAACGCCGTGCGTTGACGGATACGTCACCATGATGCATGACAGTTCGTCGCCCGCTTTCGCGGCTTTCTCACGCAGGTCACTCAGGTCGATGTTGCCCTGTTTGTCACACGCGACTACCACCACGGTCATGCTCGCCATTTGCGCGGAAGCCGGGTTGGTACCGTGCGCTGAACTTGGGATCAGGCAGATGTGACGACCGCTTTCGTTACGGCTTTCGTGGTAACGACGAATCGCCAGCAGACCGGCGTATTCGCCCTGTGCGCCGGAGTTTGGCTGCATACACACAGCGTCGTAACCGGTGAGCTGAACCAGCCATTGTGACAGCTGACCAATCATTTGCTGATAACCGCCAGCCTGTTCTGTCGGACAGAACGGGTGCAGCTCGGCAAATTCCGGCCAGGTAATAGGGATCATTTCTGCCGCAGCGTTCAGTTTCATGGTGCAGGAACCCAGCGGGATCATCGCCTGATTCAGCGCCAGATCTTTTTTCTCCAGACGGTGCATATAACGCATCATCTCGGTTTCGCTGTGGTACTGGTTAAATACCGGATGGGTCAGAATCGGATCCACACGCAGCATCGCCGCAGGAATAGAGTTGCTGTCGGTCGATGCAGCTTTATCCAGTTTGTCGATATCCAGATCGTTGTCGTCACCCAGCAGGGCAGCAAACAGAATCTGAACATCTTCGCGGGAAGTCGCTTCGTCCAGAGTGATACCGACTGCGCCGTGAATATCAGTACGCAGGTTCAGACCGAAACTCAGCGCGCGTTCCAGCACGGCGGCTTTATCTTTGACTTCAACAGTCAGCGTATCGAACCAGCTGTTATGACGCAGCGTCAGGCCGCCCTGTTTCAGGCCAGCGGCCAGAATGTCGGTCAGACGATGAATGCGTGACGCAATGCGTTTCAGGCCTTCAGGGCCGTGGAATACCGCATACAGGCTGGCAATGTTCGCCAGTAAAACCTGCGAGGTACAAATGTTGGAGTTGGCTTTTTCGCGGCGGATATGTTGCTCGCGTGTCTGCATCGCCATACGCAGTGCAGTTTTGCCCGCGGCATCACGGGAAACCCCGATGATACGGCCCGGCATGGAACGTTTGAATTCGTCTACGCAGGCGAAGAAGGCCGCGTGCGGACCGCCGTAGCCCATCGGCACACCAAAGCGTTGCGCAGAACCGAAGACTACGTCTGCGCCCTGCTTACCCGGTGCGGCCAGCAGCACCAGCGCCATAATATCAGCGGCAACGCTGGTAATAATTTTGCGGGATTTCAGTTCGCCCAGCAGCGCGGTGTAATCATGAACTTCGCCGGTGGTGCCAACCTGCTGCAACAGCACGCCGAACACGCCTTCCAGCTCGAGCACTTTTTCCGCTTTATCAACGATGATGTCAAAACCAAAGGTTTCCGCACGGGTGCGTACCACATCCAGCGTTTGCGGGTGCACGTCGTCCGCCACGAAGAAACGGTTAGCGTCTTTCAGTTTGCTGGCACGTTTTGCCAGCGCCATCGCTTCGGCGGCGGCAGTCGCTTCATCGAGCAAAGAAGCAGAAGCCAGATCCAGACCGGTCAGATCTAACGTCAGTTGCTGGAAGTTGAGCAATGCTTCAAGACGGCCCTGCGACACTTCCGGCTGATACGGCGTGTACGCGGTATACCAGCCCGGATTTTCCAGCATATTGCGCAGGATAACCGGCGGCGTCAGCACCGCGCTGTAACCCATACCGATGTAGGATTTATAACGCTGGTTCTGGCTGGCAATGGCTTTCAGCTCAGCCAGCGCCTGATGTTCCGTCACGGCATCGCCGACGGCCGGTGGCCCCGGCAACTGGATATCGACCGGAACGATCTGCTGGATCAGCGCGTTTAAGGAATCCGCACCGACCGTTTCCAGCATTTGCTGTTGCTGCTGAGAAGACGGACCGATATGGCGGCCGATAAAGGCTTCGCTGTGTTCGAGTTGGCTGAGAGTCTGAGTCATTTGCTACGCATTCCTGAAATCTGCTGGAGGTGTCTTGGGATACTGACAAAAGCTACGGGTCGGGATCTGCCCCGCAAGCGGCTTGCGGGGCGGGTAAACAGTGTTTAATTAGTCTTCAATGGATGCTGAATAGGCATCTGCATCAAGCAGCTTAGCCAGTTCGCTTTCGTCTGACGCTTTAATCTGGAACAGGAAACCGGTGCCGTATGGCTCGCTGTTGACCAGCTCCGGAGAACCTTCCAGTTCGCCGTTAACTGCAACGATTTCGCCGCTGATTGGAGAATAAATATCTGACGCCGCTTTGACGGATTCAGCTACGGCACAGTCTTCACCGGCAGCAACTTCGCGACCGACTTCTGGCAGATCAACGAAAACCATGTCGCCCAGTAATTCCTGCGCGTGTTCGGTGATGCCTACGGTGTAAACGCCGTTGCCTTCTGAACGTACCCACTCGTGGGAAGAGGCGTATTTCAAATCTGCTGGAACATTGCTCATGTTATTTTCTCCAAAAAAGTGCTTAATTCAGCGTTAACTGGATAATTTTTATTACGAATTCTTTACTGCACCAGCGGTTTGCCGTTACGGACAAAACCTGGCTTAGTGACTTTTACCGGCATTTCGCGGTTACGGATTTGCACAATAGCGTTTTCGCCAATGCCCGCCGGAACGCGCGCCAGTGCAATGCTGTAGCCGAGCGTCGGAGAGAATGAGCCGCTGGTGATCACGCCTTCCAGCGTGTTGCCCGCGCTGTCGGTGAATCGCACCGGCAGTTCGTTACGCAATACGCCTTTTTCGGTCATCACCAGGCCGACCAGCTGTTCAGTGCCCTGCTCACGCTGTCTTTCCAGTGCGTCACGGCCAATAAAGTTACGGTCTTCCGGGAGCCAGGCGATGGTCCAGCCCATGTTGGCCGCCAGCGGTGACACGCCTTCGTCCATTTCCTGACCGTAGAGATTCATGCCAGCTTCCAGACGCAGCGTGTCGCGCGCGCCCAGACCGGCGGGTTTCACGCCTGCGGCCAGCAGTTTCTGCCAGAAATCCGCCACCTGCTCTTGCGGCAGCGCGATTTCATAACCCGCTTCGCCGGTATAACCGGTGGTGGCGATAAACAGATCGCCCGCCTGAACGCCAAAGAACGGCTTCATGCCCGCGACCGCTTGTTTTTGTTCAGCGGTGAACAAGGTTTCCGCTTTTTCTTTCGCCTGCGGCCCCTGCACAGCGACCAGCGCCAGATCATCACGCACCGTCAGTTCAACAGCGTACGGTTCTGCATGCTGCGAAATCCATGCCAGATCTTTCTCGCGGGTAGCGGAGTTAACCACCAGACGGAAATAATTTTCGTTGAGGAAGTAAACGATCAGGTCGTCTATCACGCCGCCGGACGCATTGAGCATACCGGTGTACAGCGCTTTGCCGGGAACGGTGAGTTTGGCGACATCGTTCGCCAGAAGATAACGGAGGAATTCACGGGTACGGGCACCGTGGAGATCGACAATGGTCATGTGCGAGACGTCAAACATACCGGCATCCTGACGCACGATGTGGTGTTCATCCAGCTGAGAGCCATAATGCAAAGGCATCATCCAGCCGTGGAAATCGACCATACGCGCGCCGCACGCAACATGTTGTTCATAAAGCTGAGTCTGCTTAACCATCTTATTCCTCATTTAATTAAGTGCATAAACAGCACACCGCGCAAACGATACCCTCGCTCGAACTTACCACTGAATAAGCTGACTAACCATAAGTTAAAATATGCAGAGCGGGATAAATGTCAGTGATTTCACAAGGGCATTGTGCAGAGTTTTTGACTGGTAAACTGGGGTTTGTGACGCAAAATCTACAAATAAACATCAAAAGTGTCGATGTTATATAACGACAAGGCCGGATTTCTCACCATTTGCAGAATGAGAAATCCGGCCCCGGATTAGAAAATGTAATGGAAAAACTGAGCTGAAATTAGATTATTTCAATCGAAGCGAATCGTCCTGTAACCACTCAGGTAAATCATTCAGCCCCATCGCCTGACGCACCAGTTTCGGTTTCACGCCCGGCAGAGAATCCGCCAGCGTCAGGCCGATATCCCGCAACAGTTTTTTGGCAGGATTGTCACCGGCAAACAGTTCGCGGAAGCCCTGCATCCCTGCCAGCATCAGCGCAGCGCTGTGTTTGCGGCGTCGCTCGTAACGGCGCAAATACATGTGCTGGCCGAAATCTTTGCCTTCTTTTTGCAGTCGTCTGATTTCAGATGCCAGTTCTGCGGCATCCATGAAACCTAAGTTGACGCCCTGACCGGCCAGCGGATGCACGGTATGCGCCGCATCGCCCACCAGCGCCAGACGTGGTCCGGCAAAGCTGCGGGCATAACGACCGGTCAGCGGGAAGGTCAGGCGCTCGCTTTCTAAGGTACAAATACCCAGACGCAGGTCAAAGGTACTGGCGAGGATTTTGTTAAACTCTTCAGGCTCCAGCGCGCTCAGGCGCTGTGCTTCATCCGGCGAAACTGACCAGACAATAGAAGACAAATGGGTATCGGCCAGCGGCAGAAATGCCAGAATGCCTTCGCCATGGAAGACCTGGCGTGCAACAGACTGGTGCGGTTCTTCAGTGCGGATGGTCGCCACCAGTGCATGATGGCGATAATCCCAGAATGTCAGCGGGATATCAGCGTGCTGACGCAGCCACGACTGCGCGCCGTCCGCGCCGACCACTAACCGTGCGGTGAGCTGACGATCATCATTGAGGGTGATAAACGCCTCGTTTTCGCCCCACGCCACATTTTTCAATGTAGCCGGCGCGAGCAAAGTGATGTCGGAAGATTTTTCCGCACGTTGCCATAAGGCGCGGTGGATCACCTGATTCTCAATGATGTGACCGAGATGGCTAAAACCGTACTCTTCACCTCGGAACGCGATTTTACCGAAGCTGTCGCGATCCCAGACTTCCATCCCCTGATAGGCATTGGCACGCTGAGCAATAATGTTGTCCCAGACGCCGATATATTTCAGCAGACGTTCACTGGCAGCATTAATAGCTGAAACCCGCAAACCCGGCTGGTCCGGTAGCGGTGAATCGAGATCCGGCAGCTTGTTTTCCAGCACCGCCACGCGCAGACCGCTGCCCTGTAAACCACACGCCAGCGCCAGACCAACCATTCCGCCACCGGCGATAACCACATCAAAAGATTGCATAATTTTTCCTGTAAGGCTTAACGGTCAACCCAACCTAAAGTTCTGCGGGTAAACGCATCGCGCAACGGCGTAATGCCTTCCATCGCCAGTAAACCGAGATTACGTCCGACCATTAACGGCAGCCAGCGGTTGGCAAATAGGTGGATCAGGCCATCGGTCACGCCGACGGTTGCCTGCTGATCGGGCTGACGACGCTGCTGATAGTCACTCAGTACGCGGTAACTGCCGACATCGCTGCCATTCGCCGTCGCATTAGCCAGCGTTTCCGCCAGCGTCATGACGTCACGCAGACCGAGATTAAACCCCTGTCCGGCAATCGGATGCAGCGTTTGTGCTGCATTGCCGACCAGTGCCAGACGATGGCTGATATGACTGTTGGCTTGCTGTAATTGCAGCGGATAACTGAAACGTTTACCGGCCTGTTTTATAGTGCCCAGACGCCAGCCAAACGCTTTTTGCAGCTCGCTGAGGAACTGCGCTTCGCTCCAGTGATCAATTTCTTCTTTCGCTTCGCGCGGATGACACCAGACCAGCGAGCTGCGTCCATCGGACATCGGCAGCAGTGCCAGCGGCCCGTGTTTTGTGAAGCGCTCAAAAGCACGATTGTTGTGCGGCTCGCTGGTTGCCACGTTGGCAATGACAGCGATCTGACCATAATCCTCACGCTGCCAGCCAATATTGCAGGCTTTTGCCAGCGAAGAATGCGAACCGTCCGCGGCGACAAGCAGCTGCGCGGTCATCGTTTCACCGGTATCAAGCGTGACACTGGCAGAATCCTGAGAACGCGCGACATCGGTGACTTTCGCCGGGCAATGCAGCGTGACGCCGGGGGCATTTTTCAGCATGGCAAACAGCCGTTTGCCGACTTCATGCAACTCGACCACCTGCCCGAGCGCTTCCACGCCGTAATGCGCAGCATTGAGATTCACAAAAGCCGCATGACCACGATCACTGACGTGAATATCACGTATTGGCGTGGCGATAGCTTTCAGGGCCGGCCAGATGCCAGCACGGGCTAACTGCTGGCAGGTTCCCTGCGCCAGCGCAATCGAGCGGGCATCAAAACCAGGATGTCCATGATGATCCGGCGCAGTGGCCTCCACCAGATGCACCGGCAAACTGCCCTGCGTCAGCGAGGAAATCGCCAGCGCCAGCGAGGCACCGGTCATTCCGCCGCCAACAATGACTATGCTCATATTATTTCTGTGCCGCCGCCATTAATGCTTCAATTTCATCGGCTTCTTTCACCACATCGCCGGTCAGAATTTCAATGCCGGTGGCGGTGATCAGAATGTCGTCTTCGATACGGATACCGATGCCACGGTAAGCCTCGGGTACGTCCGCGTCCGGCGCGATATACAGGCCCGGTTCAACGGTCAGTACCATGCCAGGTTCCAGTGTACGGCTGCGATCTGCCGAGCCGTAATGACCCACGTCATGAACGTCCAGCCCAAGCCAGTGCGATAAACCGTGCATGAAGAACTGTTTGTGCGCCTGCTCAGCGTAAAGGGTTTCAACGTCGCCCTTCATCACGCCGAGTTTGATCAGGCCTTCAATCATCACGCGCACTGCCGCTTCGGTTGCGGCCTGAATGCTGCTGCCCGGCCCGAAGACTTCCAGCGCTTTGTATTCTGACGCCAGCACGATGTCGTAGATTTCGCGCTGCGCTTTGCTGAATTTGCCGTTCACCGGGAACGTACGGGTGATATCACCGGCATAGCCCTGATATTCACAACCGGCGTCGATCAGCACTAAATCGCCGTCACGCAGTTCGCATTCATTTTCGGTGTAATGCAGAATGCAGCCGTTTTCGCCGCCGCCCACGATGGTGTTGTAGGACGGATAACGCGCGCCGTGACGGTTAAATTCGTGATGAATTTCGCCTTCAAGCTGATATTCAAACATGCCCGGACGACATTTTTCCATCGCACGGGTATGCGCCAGCGCGGTAATGTGTCCGGCACGGCGCATGATGGCGATTTCTTCCGGTGATTTGAACAGGCGCATGTCGTGCACCCAAGGACGCCAGTCAATGACAGTCGCAGGAGCAGAGAAATTCTGGCGGAAGCCTTTGCGCAGTTTTTCCATGGCACGGTTTACGATTTCATCGGCATAGGCGTAATCGCCTTGCGCGTGATACACCACATCAAGGCCGTTGAGCAGCAGATGCAACTGGTCGTTGATGTCGTCAAAAGGCAGCGCTTTGGTCACGCCAAGTTCGGCGGGCGCGGCATCCTGACCTAAACGACGGCCAAACCAGATTTCAGCGGTGAGATCACGCACACGGTTAAACAGTACGCTGTGGTTATGATTTTCATCACTTTTCACCAGGATAAGCACCGCTTCCGGTTCATTGAAACCGGTGAAGTACCAGAAATCACTGCTCTGACGATACGGGTATTCACTGTCGGCACTGCGTGTTGCTTCCGGCGCAGAAAAAATTATCGCAGCGCTTCCCGGTGCCATCTTCGCTAACAGCGCCTGACGACGATTCTCAAACTCTTGCTGAGTCATCACCTTCTCCTGAAATCGTTTTAATGTGTGCAATGTTCGGTTAATGCCATCAACCACTAATGCAATGTACGGTGGTTTTCCGCAGCCGTCGGGCGGCTGTGACCAAATTCACCAAAGCAAAGAATCGCCGCGACGCGAACGTATTCGACAACTTCCTCTAAAGATTGCGCCAGTTGTTCCTGATCTTCATCTTCGTCGTAACCGAGTTGCGCGATGCTACGCAAATCATCGATAGCTTCACCGACTTCGCCTTTCACTTTAGCAAGTTTAGGCTGCATCATGCCCAGACCGAGCAGGAAATGGTTCACCCATCCGGCCAGCGCATCGGCACGCTCAAAGACGTGTTTGTCATCGTCAGGCATCAGCATTTTAAATTCAAAGCTGTCATCTTCGAGGGTATCTGACGTCACTTTGCGCAGTTGTTGCAGCAAATCTGCCAGCGTGTGCGGGAAGGCCATGCCTTCGTTTGTCAGGTCATGCACCATCGTCAGCCAGCTGCCGTCGCGATTGCCACCGCACAGCAAGCCACTGATCAAACCGTGCATTTCTGCTGCGGTTAAAGCAACCGATTGTTGTTTCAGGTTTTGATCCAACGAATCGTAAGTAGGGTAAGTATTCTCAATAGACATGCGCATTCGCCATCGTTGGTCGGTTAAGTTCGTGTTATGCTACCACCAAGGTCTGTCGTAGTACCAGATTAGCAGCCCGCGATGGCGTGGTATAAGGCATGAATGGCACGCCCTGAACAATCGGGCAGCAGTCAGCCGGTCATGGGGTTGTAACCTGGTATTGAGATAGTTATAGTGGCGCCCGCTTCCAACATCCTGCGCCAGGTCGTAGTGGTCACGTTGGGGCGGACGAATAAATCAGCAGGAAGGTGGCATGTCTGCACAACCGGTAGATATTCAAATTTTTGGTCGCTCATTACGAGTGAATTGTCCGCCAGAACAACAGGAAGCACTGAATCTGGCAGCTGATGATCTTAATCAGCGGTTGCAAGATCTGAAAGTTCGCACTAGAGTCACCAATACAGAGCAACTGGTTTTCATCGCGGCATTAAACGTATGTCACGAACTTGCTCAGGAAAGGTTGAAAACGCGCGACTATGCATCCAATATGGAACAACGCATTCGGATGCTGCAACAAACCATCGAGCAAGCTTTGCTCGAACAAGGCCGGATCTCTGAACGTGAAGGGGCGCCTTTCGAATAACACACGTTGCTGACTGACTGGTCACAGGTCGTCAGAAACGGTAAAAAATTTCTCTGAGATGTTCGCCAGCGGGCCCGTCCCCTGAGCCGATAATTAGTACCAACAGAATGTGATGATCCGTAATCGGTGCGCATGCTCGGTCCGTCCGAGAAGCCTAAAGACTGCGACAGCACGTTCACCTTGAACCATGGGTTCAAGGGTTACAGCCTGCGACGGCATCTCGGAGATTCCCCTTTCTTTTCGGTACATCCCTTTCTGGTGTTTGTATCTATGTCCTACACTCCTCAGTTCGCTTCAGCCCGACAAATTATCCGTACTGAAATTCGCCAACGCAGAAACTCTCTGACCGCTGAGCAGCAAACGCATTTTGCCCATCAGGCCGCAGAACGTGTCGCAACGCATCCTGATATTCAATCCGCAAAAAACATTTCCGTCTTTCTGTCTTTTGATGGCGAGCTGGATACAGCCCCCCTGATCGACCGCTTATGGCGCGAAGGTAAGCAACTTTGCCTGCCGGTCCTTCACCCTTTCTCTGCGGGTAATCTGCTTTTTCTGCGTTATACGCCCGAAACACCGCTGGTCCGCAATCGCCTCAAAATCCTTGAGCCGCAGCTGGACGTCACGCAGGTCATTCCTTTATTACAGCTGAATATCATCCTGACGCCACTGGTCGCCTTCGACAGTACCGGACAACGTTTAGGGATGGGCGGCGGCTTTTATGACCGTACTCTGGAAAACTGGCAGGAAGGCGGGCCGTATCCGATAGGTCTGGCGCACGATTGCCAGCATGTGGATGCATTGCCGACAGAACACTGGGATGTGCCGTTACCTGAAGTGATTACGCCAGGTAAAATATGGACATGGTAATGCCAGACAATAAAACATCGCTGTAAAGTGCAGATACGCCATAAGCTGCGAGCAATCTTTAAGTATGTTGTAACTAACCAGAGTATCTTTACGCCAGACCACACATCTGACTAACTCTAACCCTCTGAAATAAAACACATCCCTCCATTTATACATACCGTTACACGCCGATACCAATCACTCACGGACAGCGCTGTTCGTCACGCCTATTATTCTCTCACCGGCCCCGCAGTGGGGTGGACACATAAACCAAAAATTCTTAAGGAATTACACATGAAAAAAGTATTAGCTCTGGTTGTAGCCGCTGCAATGGGCCTGTCTTCAGTTGCTTTCGCTGCTGAAACCACTGCAACTCCAGCACCCGCTGCAACAGCAACTACCGCTGCTCCGGCTCATGCGACTAAGCATAAAGCACATAAAAAACCTGTGCAGAAAGCTCAGGCTGCCAAGAAACACAAAAAAGCAGCTAAGAAAGCGCCAGTAGCTCAAAAAGCTCAGGCTGCCAAAAAACACGTGAAACATGCTAAGAAAGCTGCCCCGGTAGCTCAGAAAGCCCAGGCTGCTAAAAAACACGTAAAACATGCCAAGAAAGCTGCTCCGGTAGCTCAGAAAGCCCAGGCTGCTAAAAAACACGTGAAACATGCCAAGAAAGCTGCTCCGGTAGCTCAGAAAGCCCAGGCTGCTAAAAAACACGTGAAACATGCTAAGAAAGCTGCTCCGGCTGCAAAAGCAACGCCAGCAGCATAAGACGTAACGAAGAAGTCTTCGTGAGTATTTCTGCTCACTCTTATCAAGACTGTTAATTTAACACCCGGTTCGCCGGGTGTTTTTTTCTCCGGTTTTTATTCTGAGGTACTGACAGATGACACTGCGCCGCTACCAGTTTGAAATCACCCTGTCATCATTGATCCTTTGTGGTCTGGTCGCCCTCTCCTTTTACTTCTGAATGCTTTTACTCCTGAATGCTTTTTACTTATGAATGATTAGTCATCCCGGTAAGATCTCCTCCCGACATTCTTTACTTTCCCGATATCCCTTCTTCTTTCTCTGAAACCAGAAAGCAAAAAACCGCCTTGCGGCGGCTTTGATATTTACGACTGATGTAATCAGTACAGCAAACGTGCGCGGATAGTGCCCGGAATGGCCTTCATCAGTTGCAGCGCAGTGGTCAGCGTATTGATATCCGTTTCTGCATCAATCACCACATAACCGATTTCAGGGCTGGTTTGCAGGTACTGCGCAGCAATGTTGATACCCTGCTCCGCAAAAATCTGGTTGATGCTGGTCAGCACACCCGGACGATTTTCGTGGATATGCAGCAGACGGCTGGCTTTCTCGGTATGTGCCGGCAGAGAAGCTTCAGGGAAGTTAACCGCTGAGAGTGTTGAACCATTGTCAGAGTACTTCGCCAGTTTGCCTGCGACTTCCAGACCAATACCTTCCTGCGCTTCCATCGTCGAACCGCCGATGTGCGGCGTCAGCAATACGTTGTCGAATTCACACAGCGGAGAATTGAACGGGTCGCTGTTAGTCGCCGGTTCTTCCGGGAAGACGTCGATAGCCGCACCGGAAAGATGTTTGTTACGCAGCGCATTGCACAGCGCAGGGATGTCGATGACCGTACCGCGTGAGGCGTTGATCAGCAGTGCGCCCGGCTTCATCTGCGCCAGTTGCACTTCAGAAATCATGTCTTTGGTTCCGGCTGTTTCCGGCACATGCAGCGTGACGACGTCGCTGGTATTGAGCAATTCTTCCAGTGTGGCAATCGGCTGCGCGTTGCCCAAAGGCAGTTTGCTTTCAATGTCATAATAGAAGACGCGCATCCCCAGGCTTTCCGCCAGAATTCCCAGCTGCGTACCAATGTGGCCGTAACCGATGATACCCAGACGTTTACCGCGCGCTTCAAACGAGCCGACAGCCAGTTTGTTCCAGATACCGCGGTGCGCCTTGGCGTTAGCTTCAGGAATGCCACGCATCATCAGCAGCATTTCGCCCAGCACCATTTCGGCAACCGAACGGGTATTGGAGAACGGTGCGTTGAAGACCGGAATACCGCGACGGGTCGCCGCTTTCAGATCCACCTGATTAGTCCCGATACAGAAACACCCAACAGCCACCAGTTTTTCGGCTGCCTGGAACACTTCTTCAGTCAGCTGAGTACGCGATCGGAGTCCAACAAAGTGCGCATCACGGATCGATTCTTTCAGCGACTCCGTATCTAAAGCACCTTTGTGAAATTCAATATTGGTGTAGCCCGCGGCACGGAGTGTATCAACCGCACTTTGGTGGACGCCTTCCACTAACAAAAATTTAATCTTGTCTTTCTCAAGTGATACTTTTGCCATTTCCCGACCCTATATTTTTCTGGCTGAAATCGAACTGCTAGGTGACTGCTCACAGTCAACATAACAAAAAATCCGCCATCATCAATACAAACGATTGCCTGACAGGCAGCAGAAGGCTCACCTCGCCAGAAGGTTTTCAGCATTTCATGCTGGTTAGATTTTATGGAGCCAGACGTTCAGGAGGAGAATTTCAGGAATGTGACATAAGTCACCAAATTAAGGCTTTTGAAGAAAAGATGATTCAGCCAGAAAATTATCATCTTCATAACATTGTGTTATGACAGGAGTGTGTCTGGCTGCTTTTATCTGAGCAGCCAGATCTTCTGCTTATCGCTGGATTATTTCAGCTTAACAGTTTTAACGCCTTCAGAAGTCCCGACCAGCGCCACGTCAGCACCACGGTTAGCAAACAGGCCGACGGTCACGACACCGGCGATCCCGTTGATCTTATTTTCCAGCGCGATGGCATCCATAATGCTCAGATTATGCACGTCGAGGATCACGTTGCCGTTGTCGGTCAGGACATTCTGACGGTACTCCGGCAGACCGCCGAGTTTCACCAGTTCACGCGCAACATAAGAGCGCGCCATCGGGATCACTTCTACCGGCAGCGGGAATTTACCCAGCACATCAACCTGCTTGGAAGCATCCACGATACAGATGAATTTTTTGGCAATCGCCGCAATGATTTTTTCGCGGGTCAGCGCTGCACCGCCGCCTTTGATCATCTGCATTGCGCCGTTGATTTCATCCGCGCCATCAACATACACATCCAGGGAGTCCACTTCGTTGCTGTCGAAAACGTGGATGCCTAAGCTTTTCAGTTTTGCGGTAGAGGCGTCTGAGCTGGAAACCGCGCCTTCAATCTGGCCTTTGATGGAACCCAGTGCGTCAATGAAATGTGCGGCGGTGGATCCGGTACCGACACCGACAATGGTGCCCGGCGTGACGTAATCCAGTGCGGCCCAGCCGACTGCTTTTTTCAATTCTTCCTGCGTCATAATGGCTTCTCTGTCTGATAACACGAAAGTGGCGTGAATGCTTCGATGTAACGAATAGTGCCGGTGATTATAAAGCATGTCCCGCCAATATGGATAAACATCACCGCAGCCAGATCACACTTATTAAGTGCAATTGTGCAGCAAACACAAAGATTTTCCTCACCACAAATCCTGACAATCTGTGGCATAGTGTTCGGATAAAATTAAATCTAAGGGACAGAACTCCGATGAAACGCCCGGACTATAGAACGCTGCAGGCACTGGACGCGGTGATCCGCGAGCGCGGTTTTGAGCGCGCCGCACAGAAGCTTTGCATCACTCAATCGGCGGTCTCTCAGCGCATTAAACAACTGGAAAATTTGTTCGGCCAGCCTTTGCTGGTGCGTACCGTGCCGCCTCGTCCGACCGAGCAGGGTCAGAAATTACTGGCATTACTGCATCAGGTGGAATTGCTGGAAGAAGAGTGGCTGGGCAGTGACAGCAATAATGAAAGCAACGATACGCCGCTGCTGCTTTCACTGGCGGTGAACGCCGACAGTCTGGCGACCTGGCTGTTACCGGCGCTGAAATCGGTACTTGTCGATTCGCCTATCCGTCTGAATTTGCAGGTGGAAGATGAAACGCGCACGCAGGAACGTCTGCGTCGCGGTGAAGTGGTCGGTGCGGTGAGTATTCAGCCACAGCCGCTGCCGAGTTGTCTGGTGGATCAGCTGGGTGCGCTCGACTATCTGTTTGTCGGTTCCAGGCCCTTTGCGGATCGCTATTTCCCGAACGGCGTCACCCGCTCCGCTTTGCTGAAAGCGCCTGCAGTGGCGTTTGACCATCTGGACGATATGCATCAGGCTTTCCTGCAACAGAACTTCGATTTGTCGCCGGGCAGCGTGCCGTGCCACATCGTTAACTCCTCGGAAGCCTTTGTGCAGCTGGCCCGTCAGGGCACCACCTGCTGTATGATCCCGCATCTGCAAATCGAGAAAGAACTGGAAAGCGGCGAACTGATCGACCTGACACCCGGCCTGTTCCAGCGCCGTATGCTTTACTGGCACCGTTTTGCGCCGGAAAGCCGCATGATGCGTAAAGTCACTGACGCGCTGATCGCCCACGGTCATCAGGTGTTGCGTCAGGACTGATGAAAATATCCGGTATGGAAAGCGGTGCTTAACCGCTTTTCTCCCGGACCATTTCGATCAATGCCCGCAAAGCCGCAGGGACATGACGGTTTCCCGAGAAATAGAGAAACAAACCAGAGACAGACGGACACCAGTCTTCCAGCACCGCGATTAAGCGCCCCTCTTTCAGCGCTATCCGCGCGTAATCTTCCGGAACATACGCAATCCCCAGGCCGTCCTCTGCGGCCTCAACCATCAGTTGTGTATTGTCCAGCGTCAGATTTCCGGGCACATCAATTGCCACTTCCTCTGCGCGTTTTTGAAATTCCCAACGATAACGTTTGCCGCTGGGCAGACGCTGCCGCAAACACTGATGACGAGCAAGGTCATCCGGCGTTTCAGGGGCCGGATACATAGCAAGATAATCCGGTGATGCTACGGCCAGAAATCGTAAATCGGGGCTGAGCCGCACAGCGATCATGTCCCGTGGAACCGCTTCTCCCAGCCGGATCCCCGCATCAAAACCCTGCCCGACAATATCCACCAGCTTTCCTTCCGCCACCAGATCCAGCGTCACACCGGGATAACGCGTCATGAACTCCGGCACAATATTCCGCAACAACAGGCGGATAGCGCCTTCGCTGCCGTTAATGCGCAGTCCACCGGTCAGTCGCCCCTGCTCACCCGCGACATCCTCCAGCGCGGCATCCAGCCCGCTCATCAGCGGATCGATGCGTTTCAGCAAGCGTTCGCCCGTTTCAGTCAGCGACACACTGCGCGTAGTGCGGTGCAAAAGGCGTGCGCCAAGGCGATCTTCCAGCCCGCGCATAACGTGGCTGAGCGACGATCGCGTGATGCCCAGAAGATCGGCAGCGCGGCGGAAACTACCGTGTTCGGCGATAGCCATAAAGGCCCGGAGTTCTGCCAGGGTCGGTTTGTTCATGGATGGCGTGTTCATTGGTGGTTAATGTTCACCTGTTCATGCAGTTTATTGGGTATTAACGCACCAATAGTATTGCCCTACCCTGAATGTCTGGCAACGTCTGTAATTGAGGAATTTGAGAATGACAAAGACATGGTTTATTACCGGAACATCCACCGGCCTCGGACGCCTGCTCACCGGGCAGCTGCTTCTGCGCGGCGACAGGGTGATCGCCACATTACGCAAACCGGGCGCGCTTGACGACTTGCTGGCAAGTTATGGAGATCGGCTGCAAATTCTCATGCTCGATATCACCGATACATCGGCTATCCGAACCGCCGTCGGCGCTGCATTTGCCAAAGCCGGACGTATAGATGTGGTGGTCAGTAATGCAGGTTACGGCCTGTTTGGCGCAGGTGAAGAAGTCAGTGACGGGCAAATCGAAAGACAGATCGCCACCAATCTGGTGGGTTCTATCCAGCTTATCCGCGCCGTTTTGCCACACCTGCGCACACAAGGAGGCGGCCGGATTGTGCAGGTTTCATCAGAAGGCGGGCAGATCGCTTATCCGAATTTCAGCCTATATCATGCAACAAAATGGGGAATTGAAGGATTTGTCGAATCGGTGGCGCAGGAGGTGAAACCGTTTGGTATCGACTTCCTGATTATTGAACCGGGCCCGACCAGTACGGAATTTGGCGCAGGTCTGGATCACGCCGAACCGATGGACTGCTATGAAACCACGCCTGCCGGTGAAGTACGCCGTGCGATTGCATCCGGTGATTTCGCCATTAAAGGCGACGCGCTGAACACCGTCAGGGCGATGATCGTCGCTGCCGATGAAGTGAATCCGCCGCTGCGTCTCGCGCTCGGCAGCACGGCTTACGCGTCGGTCAGTCAGGCACTGACAGAAAGATTACGGGTACTGGAGGCACAAAAAGACGTAACGTTTTCAGCAGATAAATAGCCGTAACCAGTGGCATTAAATTCAGAAAACAAAAAACCCGCCGGAGCGGGTTTTTCATTTTCACGGCGTCAGGTTTACTGAGCCGGTGCTGGTGCTGGTGCTGGTGCTGGTGCTGGTGCCTGCGGCTGCAATTCGAACACCACATCGACCTGATCGTCGAAGTGAATACTCTGCTGCTCATAGGTCTGCGCGACATCGCTCTGCCCTGCGGCTTCGGCGGTTTTATACATACGCGCCACCGGCATTGGCTGGTAGTTAGCCACGTGATAACGAATGCTGTAAACCGGCCCCAGTTTGGTATTGAAGCCTTCAGCCAGTGATTTCGCCTGCTGAGTAGCGTTTTCGATGGCTTTCTGACGCGCTTCATCACGGAATTTATCCGGATTAGCCACGCCCAGTTCAACCGCACGCACTTCATTCAGACCTGATTTCAGTGCGCCATCCAGCAATTCGTTCAGTTTATCCAGCTGACGCAAAGTCACCTGCACCTGACGCACAGCACGGTAGCCTTTCAGCTGTGAAGTACCATCTTTCAGGTAATTGTATTCCGGCTGAGTACGCAGGTTGGCCGCATTGATATCTTTTTTCTCAATGCCGTTTTTTTGCAGGAACGCATAATATGCCGCTACGCGTTCATCAGCCTGTTTCTTGGCGCTGGCTGAATCATTCGCCGACACGCTGACTTCAATCGCCAGCGTCGCGATATCCGGCGTCGCATCAACACTCGCCGTGCCTGACGTCACCACGTGCGGTCCGGCAGGTAATTCCGCCGCCTGCAACGCCAAAGGTAATGTCCCTAATCCCAACATCGCTGCTACAGCTAATGCTTTCAGTTTCACAGTGCCTCCATTAATCATCAAAGATCTGGCAATAGATAGGTCAAAACAATCTGCGAAACCGTAGCATAATCCGTTACAACTGAAACTAAGATTAGTGACAAAAGCTGATTTAAGGCTAAAAACTTAAAGCACACCGGTCTGGCGAGCCAGTTGTACGGCAATCCCCCACATGATCACGCCAACGATAAAATTGATGACCCGCTGCACTTTGCCGGTATTCAGCCACGGCGCCAGCATCGCGGCGAGGATGGCCAGCCCGAAGAACCATATTACCGATGCACTGACCGCACCGAGCGCAAACCACGAACGCTCATCAGGGCTCAGACTGCCACCCAGACTGCCGAGTACCACGAAAGTATCGAGATATACGTGCGGATTCAGCCAGGTGACCGCCAGCATGCTGACGACAATTTTCCAGCGGCTTTGCTTCGCCACTTCGGCCTGCGCCAGTTCAGGATTTTTGCTGAATGCCGTGCGAAATGCGCCCCAGCCATACCACAGTAAAAACGCCACTCCACCCCAGCTCACCAGTAACAGTAATGTCGGAGATTGACTCAGCAGTGCACTGCCGCCAAAGATGCCGCCGCAGATCAGCGCGATATCGCTCAGCGCGCATAATCCGGCAATCATCAGGTGATACTGTCGGCGAATGCCCTGATTCATTACAAACGCATTCTGCGGGCCAATCGGTAAAATCATTGCGGCGCTCATCGCCAGTCCTTGCAGGAAAATAGCCAGCACGGAGAACTCCTTCGAGAGTTGATAACAGAGGGTTGATGACAAAGGGTTAATAACAAAGATTGCGCGCAGTGTAAGGGCTTTGCTGGCATAAGAGGAAATGGATATTTCTAATCGCTCATTAGGCTGGCTTATCAGCGACGGGCTGAAACGTCAGGCATGAAAAAGGCGCCCGCAGGCGCCTGAGAAAATCGGAATCTGGCAGGAATGTGTTATTCGAACGAGCGACGTTCTTCCTGCTGGTTGCCTGCCGCATTCGCGACCTGATAAAGGTGAACATCCATCTGCGGATAAGCAATGTTGATGTTGTTTTTATCCAGTGCGCGTTTGAACGACTCAAGCAGATCCCACTTCACGTTCTGCGCATCACCGTTGCTGGTCCATGCGTACACGATGAAATTCAGGGTTGAGGCTGCCATTTCGTTCAGACGAACCACAACGTCTTTATCTTTCAACACACGCGGATCGGCAGTAACGATCTCGGTCAGGAGTTGCTTAACCAGATCGATGTCAGAGTCATAACCCACGCCAATGGTCAGGTCGATACGGCTGGTCGGTTCGCGGGAGTTGTTGATGATGTTACCAGCGATGATTTTACCGTTTGGCACCACAATGATTTTGTTGTCCGGCGTACGCAGTGTGGTGGAGAAAATTTGTACCTGAGTGACAGTACCCGCCACACCACCAAGGTCAACATATTCACCGGCGCGGAACGGACGGAAGATCACCAGCAAAACGCCGGCTGCAAAGTTAGACAGTGAACCCTGCAATGCCAGACCGACGGCCAGACCGGCAGCACCGATAACCGCAATCACGGACGTGGTTTGCACGCCGATCCGTCCCAGAACCGCAATCAGCGTGAACGCAATAATCGCGTAACGCACCATGGCGGAAAGGAAGTCGGAAACCGTAATATCAATGCCACGAACCTTTAAAACCCGGCTGACGGCACCGGAAACGATGCGGGCGATAATCATACCGACAATCAGAATGAAAATAGCGGCCACAATATTCACAGCGTAATGAAGCAGTAAGGCCTGGTTTCTTACCAACCAGTTGCCAGCATTATTAATGCTGCCTACAACGTTCAAATCATCCATTTAAAGTACCCCAAAATTACACCCTGACGGGCTGCAAGAAATCAAAGCTGCCCGACGATGCGGGCAGCAAGTGTGCTTTAAGGTTAACTAACAATGCGATGAAGTGCCAATCCTGTGGGAAAGACTTCAGATAAATTAAGAATTTGCGTGACTGTTTTTCAGCGACTCGGGCGTTTTGAAGGCCTGCAATGGCCCGCGACCACTCAGCGTAAAGGCTGAGATTATCGTGAAGGTCAGTGCGACCAAGCCCAGGATCAGATACGTTCCGTGGAAACCGATACGGTCATACATATTGCCCGCGAACACCGACATAAAGATGATTGCCACCTGTTTGAAGAAGCAGAACGTCACCAGATAAATCGTCGCGGAGAAGCGCACCTCAAACACTGAGGTAATGTATTTAAAACAACCGACAATCAGGAACGGCACCTCGAACATATGCAGGGTTTTTAGCACCACCACTTCCAGCGGCGATGACGCGAAAGACGAGCCGATGATGCGTACAGACATAATTGTCCCGGCCAGCAGCAGCGCATTCTTACCGCCAATACGGTTCACAATCAGCGGCGCGAAGAACATGATGCAGGCGTTAAGCAACTCGCCCATGGTGGTCACATAGCCAAAGACGCGCGTCCCTTCAGAAGATGACGTGAAGAACGAGGTAAAGAAGTTGGCAAACTGCTGGTCAAACACGTCGTATGTGCAGGAAACGCCGATGACGTACAACGCCAGGAACCACAGTTTTTTATCTTTCAGCAGTTCCACCGCCAGTTTGAGATTGAACGGTTTGCTATTCGCTCCCAGTTCGTTGGCCACGCGGGCGCTGGAGGTGACTTCTGGTTTGGCAATAAGCAACAGAATCGCGAGGATCACCGCACAGCCGGAACCAAGCCAGAACACGAACTCATTGTTGATGGTAAACATGATACCGACTACCGATGCACACAGCGCCCAGCCGACACAGCCAAACATGCGGGCACGACCAAATTCAAAGCTGCTGCGGCGGCTGACTTTCTCAATATAGGCTTCAATGGCAGGGGCACCGGCGTTATAAATCAGACCAAGGTAAATCCCGCCAACGACCGAACCGAGATAAATATTAATTTTCAGTAACGGTCCAAACACGTAGATAAAGAATGGCGCGAACAGGATCAGCATACCGGTGATGATCCACAGCAGATGCTTTTTCAGCCCCAGTTTATCCGCCAGTAAACCGAACACCGGCTGGAATAACAGCGAGAACAGCGAAATGCTGGCAAAGATAATGCCGGTGTCGCTTTTGCTGATCTGATTGATGTCATGCAGCCAGATCGGGAAAAACGGGAAGTAGGCGCCCATGATGAAAAAGTAAAAGAAGAAGAACAGCCCGAACATCCAAAAGTTAGTATTTTTCAGGTAATACATAAGCAATTTCCTTACGTCTGAATATCGCGCCGCCGGGGATTAACACGGCGGCGCAGGCTGTCAGGCACGTTTCATGGTGAACGAATAATGGTACTGACCGGCTGTCAGCAGGAAATCGGGGCTGACGCTCGGGCTCCACGAATCATCGCCGCCGACGCCCATATGGAAGCCGTCGATGTTCAGCCAGGTGCCCTCTTCTTCACGCAGTAAATGACGATGACTGGTCTCCATCAGCTGTTGCAGGCTGTAGCGGCTAAGACCAAAGTGGAAATTACCGCGCAGTTTCCATCCGGCATAATCCAGCTCACGGGTATCCCCGCGCAGGCCGTTTTCGGTCGGGAATACGTAAGGCGTATAGAGCTCACCAACTGGCAAAGTCCATCGCCCATGTTGTGCGGCCAGACGGCGATCCGGATAGTTTTCGTGTGGCCCCAGCCCCAGCCAGCTGACGTTTTCTGCTGTTTCTGCCAGCTGACAGGTCAGGCCAATGCGCCCCGGCGACGGTACGTTTGCTGCCACGCGAACATCGGCACTGATATGTAGCTCGCCCTGATTATCGATGCGGAAAATTTTGCGGCTCAGCAGGCGCATTTCCTCGCCCGCCATAAACGCGTGCGTGGTAATAATCACCACGCCGTCCTGCAACTGATCGGCGGAGATATTCAGCAGGCGGGATTCCAGCTGATACATGCCGGCGGCTTTCCAGCGCTCCACCCAGGCATTCGGGTCGATACGCGTGACTTCGCTGACGCCGATATCGTTATCCACCGGCGCACGGACAAACTGGTCGCGCAGTGCGCTAAGCAGGCGCGGCGTTTTGCCATCAAACCACTGTTCGAGCTGGCCGGTTTGCTGACTGAACTGCCAGCGTTGCGCGCCGTGTACTACAGAAATCAGGTCGCCCTGCTGATCCAGAACCGGCGCAGCGGCGGAGATTTTCTCCGGCACCGGCAAGGTCAGCGGCTGCGGCAGTTGCCATTGATCCCATGCGCTGCGATGCCCCGCTTCTGACCACGCAGTTGCCTGCGGCTGGTGTACTGCGACGTTCAGCCACAAATCGCCTTCTGCCTGCGGGATATCGCCCAGCTCTAACGTTTGTTTACCGCATGGCGCGATATTCAGTACCGTTTCGCCCTGCGAGATGACTTCGCCGTCACGTTCAATGCGCCAGACTAACTGTTCGTTATCGCTGTGACGGAACAGGTATTCACTGTGAATTTCCAGCGTCAGCGGCGAGGTACCGGTCAGGGAGAACTGGAAGAATTGCTGGGCGCGCTGCGCTTCGAACAAGGACGGATGCGGCGTGCGGTCGGCAAATACCAGACCATTCATGCAGAACTGACGATCGTTTGGCGTATCGCCAAAATCACCGCCGTAAGCCATATAGCGTTCGCCGTTTTCGCCGGTACGCAACAGACTCTGATCGACCCAGTCCCAGACGAAACCACCCTGCAAGCGCGGGAACTGACGGAAGGCTTTCCAGTATTTGTCGAAACCGCCGAAGCTGTTACCCATCGCGTGAGCGTATTCGCAGAGGATCAGCGGACGTGTTTCATCCGGCATGCTGATCCACTTTTTAATCGACCATTTTGGTACCGCCGGGAACGGCTGATCTTGCTCAACGCGGGAATACATCGGGCAGATAATGTCGGTTGCTGCGCTGTTAGCGCCGCCGCCTTCGTACTGCACAGGACGGGTCGGATCGACAGATTTTATCCAGCGGTATAGCGCGTCGTGGTTTGCGCCATGCCCGGATTCGTTGCCCAGTGACCAGATGATAATGCACGGATGATTGCGGTCGCGCTGAACCATACGTGTAACGCGTTCGCTGAAAGCGTTGAACCATACCGGATCGTCCGACAAACGGTTCATCGGCTGCATGCCGTGGGTTTCGATATTGGCTTCATCGACCACATACAGACCGTATTCGTCACACAGCTTGTACCACAGCGGATGGTTCGGATAATGCGAGCAGCGCACGGCGTTAAAGTTGTGCTGTTTCATCAGCACAATGTCACGGCGCATGGTGGCTTCATCCATCACCTGACCGTTTTCAGGATGATGTTCGTGGCGGTTGGTGCCGCGGATCAATACCGGCTGACCGTTCACTTTCAGCAGCCCGTTGCTGATTTCCACCTGACGGAAACCGACGTCACAGGCTTCGGCTTCTATAAGCTGGCCTTGCGGAGAAATCAGGGAAATCACGGCACGATACAGCGCCGGTTGTTCTGCGCTCCATAAAGCCGGCTGGCTGACCGGCAGGCGCAGCGTAGTGCGGTCATATGCCGCCCCGCGTTCATCGATAATTTCGCTGCCCAGCGGTTGCTGATGTTCTGCGACCGGTTTATCGCCCTGCCATAACTGGACACGCACCTGATAATCAGCCGAGTTTTCCTGCGGCACGGCGGCACTGACCTGCACTTCCAGCTCGGCCTGCGTGAAGCCATGGAACAGATGCGTGCGCACCTGGTAATCCGTAATTTGCTCCACCGGTTTATGCAGCAACGTAACATCGCGGAAAATACCGCTCATGCGCCACATATCCTGATCTTCCAGATAGCTGCCATCACTCCAGCGCAGCACCATCACCGCCAGACGGTTTTCACCCGAGTGCAGCACATGACTGAGATCGAATTCCGCCGGTAAACGGCTGTCCTGCGAATAGCCGATCCAATGGCCGTTGCACCACAAATAGAACGCGGAATTGACGCCATTAAACACGATGCGCGTCTGTCCGCTGTTCAGCCAGTCTTTATCCACAGAAACTGTGAGCGAGTAACAACCCGCAGGGTTTTCTTCAGGCACAAACGGCGGATTGACCGGGATCGGATACTGTACGTTGGTATAAATCGGTGCGTCATAACCTGCCAGTTGCCAGTTGGAAGGCACCTGTACGGGATCCGCATCCGCCAGATCCTGCTGTAACCATTGCTCCGGCACCGCTTCAGGACGGGTGAAATAGCTGAATGCCCATTCGCCGTTCAGGCTGCGGATCCTTTCTGAAGGCTGATTCTCTCTGGCTTCTTGTGCATCACGCCAGCTGTTGAAAGGCGGGTGCGCGGGTAATCTGTTGCACTGCGTCGAGGCAGGTTTTTCCCAGTCACGGCGGGCCAGAACGGTGGCCAGCGATGATAATTTATCTTCCGCTGATGAAGTCATAATTTCTCCCCGGTAAATTGTTATGCGCTCACAATAATATAAACATGCGTAACCGGAGAGAGTAAGTAAAGCGCAGGGATACGGGAAAGGGACGCGGATCACAAAATCCGCGACATGGACAATTAAATGAGGAACGGACTAAGAGAAGATCAGAGCGCGCTGAGCTGACGGGCGATGCGGATCAGTTCCTGCGACAACGCTTCCTGTGACACATTTTCTGCACCAGGTCGGGCGGTCGTATGGCGCTCAACCAGGGACGTGGGCAGCAACAGTGAGTCGCTGTGGTGATCGCTGTGATTATGCAGATGATCCACCAGCCGGTTGACGCTCTCGTGGCCGAGCAGACGGAAATCCTGTTTGATGGTGGTCAGCGGCGGGAAGAAAAAGGCGCTGTCTTCGGTATCGTCATAGCCAATTACCGAGATTTGTTCCGGCACCCGCAGGCCAAACTCGTGCACTGCGCGCAAGACGCCGAGCGCCATCTGGTCATTGGCGACCAGAATCGCCGTCGGGCGCACCGGCTGATTGAGCAGTAATAACGCCTGCTGATAACCCGACGCTGCGCTCCAGTCGCCGTGCTGAACCACACAGGGCCTAATATCGTGCGTCGCCAGCGTATTCAGCCAGCCTTCATAACGCAGGCGCGCTGAGATGGATTCAAGCGGGCCGGTCAGCACCGCGATCTGCTGATGACCTAGCGCCAGCAAATGCTCTACGCCCTGCTTCGCCCCGCAGTGCGGATCGAACAGAATTTTGAAGACGTCAGCTTCTGGATCCACATCCAGAAACAGCGCCGGTAAATTGCCACAAAGCTGTGCGATTGCAGCCGCATCGTCATTCGACAGCGGCACGTTAATCAGCACGCCGTCCACCCGCTGCGACATCAGTTCGTTCACCGCCGTGCGACAGGCGGCCAGACTCAGGTTATCAATCATCGAAATCACGACGTTGAAACCTAACTGGTTTGCGCGGGTTTTCATCGCCGACGCGATTTGTGATGGGGCATGCAGCGCCAGTTCGGTGGTCGCCAGTCCGAGGGTGAAGCTTTGTTTACCCGCCAGTTGCTGGGCAACGCGGTTCGGAACGTAATTGAGCGCTGCCATCGCCTGTTCGACTTTGTTGCGCGTTCTTACCGACACGTGCGCTGCCTGATTCAGTACACGCGAAACGGTCTGATAAGACACACCCGCATGGCGCGCGACATCATCAAGGGTGACAGATTTTGGCTTCATGGCTTTCTACCTTCAGACTTCATGTTAAGGACAGCTTAAATCGCCTTCTTCGCAGTGCAGAATGTCATTAATTTCTTTGGTGCGCTGCTCGGTTTTCTGTTGCAGACAGCCGGAATAGATCATCGGCTGAACAGATCCCCCGTCAACGCCGGAAGACATAAACGCGCAGTCGTTATCACGAAATGCAATCCAGCTGCGCTGGGCTGCTTTGAATTTGGTTTGCTGCTCCGGCGAAAGCTGCGCCATTTTTTGTTTGTAGGCCTGATTTAATAACGTATCACTGCGTTTGAACTCCTGTCCGGCACAAATGTTCATATCCATCTGCGTCGTGGCATTTTTACAGTCGGTTTCAGCGGCATGAACAAAAGGTGTCAGGGCAAATAACGCGAACAACGCTATACGCATAATTTTCTCCGCCAGTGGCGTTTCCGTTAACAGGACTGACATTGTGAAGATAAAATGGGCAATAAAAAAGGGGCCGAAGCCCCTTTGACGATTATCCTCACATTCCGGTGGTCAAGCACCGGAAGCGTAAGAATTACAGTACGTCGATTGCGTTCAGTTCTTTGAATGCCAGTTCCAGGCGAGTCACCATGGAAGACTGTGCAGCACGCAGCCATACGCGCGGGTCATAGAATTTCTTGTTAGGTTTGTCCGCGCCTTCCGGGTTACCCAACTGACCTTGCAGGTAAGCTTCGTTTTTCTTGTAGAACTGCAGGATACCGTCCCAGTTAGCCCACTGGGTGTCGGTGTCGATGTTCATTTTGATAACACCGTAGCCTACAGATTCTTTGATTTCTGCTGCAGTAGAACCGGAACCGCCGTGGAAGACGAAGTTCAGGCTGTTGTGTGGCAGGTTGTGTTTCTTGCACACGTATTCCTGAGAATCACGCAGGATCGTTGGAGTCAGTTTAACGTTACCTGGTTTGTAAACACCGTGTACGTTACCGAATGACGCAGCGATAGTGAAACGCGGGCTGATAGCGTTCAGTTTTTCGTATGCGTAATCAACGTCTTGCGGCTGAGTGTACAGTGCAGATGCGTCCATATGGCTGTTGTCCACGCCATCTTCTTCACCGCCGGTGCAACCCAGTTCGATTTCCAGAGTCATGTCGATTTTTGCCATACGAGCTAAGTACTTGCTGCAAATTTCGATGTTTTCTTCCAGGGATTCTTCAGACAGGTCGATCATGTGTGAAGAGAACAGTGGCTTACCGGTTTTCGCGAAGTGAGCTTCACCTGCGTCCAGCAGACCGTCGATCCATGGCAGCAGTTTCTTCGCGCAATGGTCGGTGTGCAGGATGACTGGCACGCCGTAATGTTCTGCCATCTGATGTACGTGATGTGCGCCAGAGATTGCACCCAGGATTGCCGCGCCTTGTGGCACGTCAGTTTTCAGGCCTTTACCAGCGATGAACGCAGCGCCACCGTTAGAGAACTGAACGATAACCGGTGAACGGACTTTCGCAGCAGCTTCGAGAACGGCGTTGATAGAGTCGGTGCCTACGCAGTTAACCGCTGGCAGAGCAAATTTGTTTTCTTTAGCAATAGCGAAAACTTTCTGTACATCATCACCAGTGATAACGCCTGGTTTTACGAAATCAAAAATTTTAGACATAGTTCTTTGTCCTGTATTCGTCGGCCGTAGATGGATTGAATCGGTTTGCTATGTCGCGCGAGTTCCACTGTGCAGCCCCTCGCGCGGCAAAGAAGAACAGGAAGCCATAAGCTTCCCGCTCAGGGTTCATTACTTCTTAGCACGCTCTTCCAGCATCACAACCGCTGGCAGTGCTTTCCCTTCAACGAATTCCAGGAATGCGCCACCGCCAGTGGAGATATAGGAAATTTTGTCAGCGATACCGAACAGGTCGATAGCCGCCAGAGTGTCGCCGCCGCCTGCGATAGAGAATGCTTCGCTGTCAGCAATGGCCTGCGCCACAATCTCGGTCCCTTTACGGAAGTTAGGGAACTCGAACACGCCTACAGGACCATTCCACAGAATGGTTTTAGCGTTTTTAATGATCTCAGCCAGGCGGTTTGCTGACTCGTCGCCCATGTCGAGAATTTGTTCGTCATCTTTGATGTCTTTAACAGACTTCACAGTTGCAACGGCTGTTTCAGAGAACTCAGTCGCCACGCGAACATCTGTAGGAACAGGAATGTCGCAGGTTTCCAGCAATTTGCTTGCGGTACCGACCAAGTCTGCTTCGTACAGGGATTTACCGACGTTGTTGCCTTGCGCAGCCACGAAGGTGTTCGCGATACCACCGCCAACGATCAGCTGGTCAGCGATTTTGGACAGGGAATCCAGAACGGTCAGTTTGGTAGAAACTTTAGAACCGCCAACGATAGCCACCATCGGACGAGCCGGGTTACCCAGCGCTTTACCCAGTGCTTCCAGTTCTGCAGACAGCAGCGGACCGGCACACGCGATAGGCGCAAATTTGCCCACGCCGTGAGTAGAAGCTTGCGCACGGTGCGCAGTACCGAATGCGTCCATCACATAGATGTCACACAGGGCAGCATATTTTTTGGACAGTGCCTCGTCGTCTTTCTTTTCGCCTTTGTTGAAGCGAACGTTTTCCAGAACAACCAGCTCGCCTTCGGCAACTTCAACGCCATCCAGATAGTCTTTAGCCAGACGTACAGGAGAAGACAGTTTGTCTTTCAGGTAGTTAACAACCGGCAGCAGAGAAAACTCTTCGTTATATTCGCCTTCAGTCGGACGACCCAGATGCGAGGTAACCATCACGCGTGCGCCTTGTTTCAGGGCAATTTCGATGGTTGGTAAAGAAGCGCGGATACGTGCATCTGACGTTACTTTGCCATCTTTAACTGGCACGTTCAGATCGGCACGGATCAGTACGCGTTTACCCGCTAAATCCAGATCGCTCATCTTAATAACAGACATGGTGAATCCTCTCGTTGATTCTCTTTAAAGTTGCTTGAAGGCAATTTCGGCCAGAAGGCCGGAACAGCCGTACTAGAAACCGCTAGCGGACATTGCCAATGTTGTATCCAACATTCGGTTGGCAAAACCCCACTCGTTATCGCACCAGACAAGTGTCTTAATCAGGTGCTGTCCACTTACCCGCGTCTGCGTTCCATCTACGATGGCGCTGTGGGGATCGTGGTTAAAATCTGTCGAGACTAATGGTAGTTCGGTATAGTCAACTATACCACGAAAAGCACCTGTTGCGGCCTTTTGCAGCAGCTGGTTCACCTCGTCTACCGTCACAGAACCCTCGACAAATACGCTCAGATCAATGGCTGTGACATTGATTGTCGGCACGCGCACCGAGATCGCCTCAAAGCGATCGCAGAATTTAGGCATGATGCGCGTGATCCCTGCGGCCAGTTTGGTATCGACCGGAATGATGGACTGACTGGCAGCGCGCGTACGGCGTAAATCCGCGTGGTACGCGTCAATGACCGGCTGGTCATTCATCGAAGAATGGATGGTCGTTACCGTGCCCGACTCAATGCCGAATGCATCGTCGAGCAGCTTGATCACAGGGATAATACAGTTGGTGGTGCAGGACGCATTGGACACAATGCGGTGCTGGCGTTCGAGCAAATCGTGGTTCACACCGTAAACCACCGTGGCGTCAAGATCATGACCACCGGGATGCGCGAACAGAATTTTTTTGGCGCCAGCCGCAAGCTGGGCTTCACCGTCTTCGCGACTGCCGTAAACGCCGGTGCAATCGAGCACCACGTCAATACTCAGTTCGCCCCAGGGCAACTGGCTGGCATCAGGCTGGTGAAGTAAACGGATGGAGTCATCGCCGACGTAAAGGTTTTCACCTTCCTGGCGGACATCCCAGGCGAAGCGCCCGTGGCTGGAGTCGTATTTGAGCAGATGCGCCATGCCTTCAGGGCTGGCGATTTCATTGATGGCAATGACGGAGATTTCCGCCCGACGCCCGGATTCGTATAACGCGCGCAATACGCTACGGCCAATGCGACCAAAGCCATTAATTGCAATACGTATTGGCATACATCTCCCTGTTACACGGTTGTTACTCAATTTCAGTAACACCTATAGTAATGCAGCGTGCGTTTACGGTGAATCACCATCGTCATCTGTCAGCACGATGCGTGCAGCAGAAAAATTTCAGTTTCCGCCACGATAACAACCTGGTGACGATGTTAAGCTCAAATAGCCCGACTGAAACGGTTCAGCTGAGAATAAACCAAACCATGAATAAAAGGAATAATTCGTCAGCCGCAGAGGCATTAATCACGCCGAACGCTTAAAAAAACATCAGCCAATTCCGTGTATTCACAGTGATTTTACTTTTTCATCACTTTTTCGACAGCGATTATTCTCAAAAACCGACGGATTGAAACAGCGTCAGAATGCAGGGAGTGTAGCTGAGTCCGCAGGAGAAGGGTTTGACCTGCATCATTTCGCGCGAAACTGAGAACCTGCGCATGAAATTGCAGGCGAAAAAAAAGCACCCGAAGGTGCTTTTAAGAAACTTTAAGAAAGCGGAATTACTTCAGTAACGCCTGTGCCTGAGCAACAACGTTATCAACAGTGAAACCGAACTCTTTGAACAGCAGGTCTGCCGGAGCAGATTCGCCGAAGCTATGCATACCGACGATAGCGCCGTTCAGGCCAACATATTTGAACCAGTAATCCGCGATACCCGCTTCAACAGCAACACGGGCTGTCACGGCTTTCGGCAACACAGATTCACGGTAAGCCGCGTCTTGTTTGTCGAAGGCGTCAGTTGAAGGCATGGAAACCACACGCACTTTGGTGCCCGCAGCCGCCAGTTTATCAGCCGCTTCCACGGTGATACCGACTTCAGAACCGGTCGCGATCAGGATCACTTCTGGGGTGCCGTCGCAATCTTTCAGCACATAACCACCGCGCGCCACGTTGGCTAATTGCTCAGCAGTACGTGGTTGCTGGGTCAGGTTCTGACGGGAGAAGATCAGGGTCACCGGGCCGTCGTTACGCTCAATCGCGTATTTCCATGCCACAGCAGATTCAACCTGATCCGCAGGACGCCAGGTGCTCATGTTTGGCGTAACGCGCAGGCTGGCGATTTGCTCAACCGGCTGGTGCGTCGGGCCATCTTCGCCCAGACCGATGGAGTCATGGGTGTACACGAACACGTTGCGGATTTTCATCAGCGCAGCCATACGCACGGCGTTACGCGCATATTCCACGAACATCAGGAAGGTCGCAGAGTACGGCAGGAAACCACCGTGCAGCGCGATACCATTAGTAATGGCGGTCATACCGAATTCACGCACGCCGTAATGGATGTAGTTACCCGCCTGATCGTCGCCGATAGACTTAGAACCGGACCACATAGTCAGGTTGCTTGGTGCCAGGTCAGCAGAGCCGCCCAGGAATTCTGGCAACACTTTACCGAAAGCTTCCAGCGCATTCTGGGATGCTTTACGGCTGGCGATGTTTGCAGGGTTCGCCTGCAGCTGTTCGATAAATTTCTGCGCTTCGGTTTCCCAGTTCGCTGGCAGCTCGCCGTTTACACGACGTTTGAACTCTTTGGCCAGTTCCGGATGCGCTTTAGCGTAAGCATCAAACTTGTCGTTCCACGCGGCTTCTTTCGCTTTACCGGCTTCTTTCGCATCCCACTGTGCATAGATGTCTTGCGGGATTTCAAATGCAGCGTAATTCCAGCCCAGCGCTTCGCGGGTTGCAGCGACTTCAGCAGCACCCAATGCAGCGCCGTGAACATCGTGAGTACCGGCTTTGTTCGGTGAACCGAAACCGATCACGGTTTTGCACATCAGCAGGGATGGCTTATCAGTCACTTTATGTGCTTCTTCGATAGCCGCTTTGATGGCGTCAGGATTGTGACCATCAACACCGCGTACTACGTGCCAGCCGTAAGCTTCGAAACGTTTAGCCGTATCATCGGTGAACCAGCCTTCTACGTGGCCGTCGATGGAGATACCGTTGTCATCATAAAACGCGGTCAGTTTGCCGAGTTTCATGGTACCGGCCAGAGAACACACTTCGTGAGAAATGCCTTCCATCATGCAGCCGTCGCCAAGGAATGCATAAGTCTGGTGATCGACGATGTCATGGCCTGGTTTGTTGAACTGTGCTGCCAGCGTGCGTTCTGCAATAGCAAAACCGACGGCGTTAGCGATGCCCTGACCCAGCGGACCAGTGGTAGTTTCAACGCCAGCGGTATAACCGTATTCCGGGTGGCCCGGGGTTTTAGAGTGCAGCTGACGGAAGTTTGCCAGTTCGCTCATCGGCAGGTCATAGCCTGTGAGGTGCAGCAGGCTGTAAATCAGCATAGAACCATGACCATTGGACAGCACGAAGCGGTCGCGGTCAGCCCAGTGCGGGTTTGTCGGGTTATGGTTCAGGTAATCGCGCCACAGCACTTCGGCAATATCTGCCATGCCCATAGGGGCGCCAGGGTGGCCGGAATTCGCTTTCTGCACGGCATCCATACTAAGTGCGCGAATAGCGTTCGCAAGCTCTTTACGAGAGGACATGTTCTACTCCAGGTCGGATTAAAAAAGCAGTCAAGAAAGTCATTTTCTCAGACTCGGCATTAAAACGGCAATCTCTAATCACTCTCGTGATTAAGTTCACAAAATCCGCTTTTAAATCAGTGCGTTTTTTCGGACTTACACTATAGATCGGGTGCTGCTAAAAACCTACCTTAACGCTATCCTTACAGTCAGGGTCTTTTCGTGACTGCTTTTCAACCTTTGCTTATCTTCTCTGGGAATCTGAACTGATGAAATTTCGTCCTGTTATGTTGAGTCTTTTTGCCGCGTCGCTGGTCAGTGGCTGCGCAACCGTCAATACCGATACCTTAATGCAGTCCGGCGCGCAGGCGTATCAGGCGTATACGCTGAGCGATGCCGACGTCAAAACGCTGAGCGTGCAGTCTTGTGAGGAAATGGATAAAAAAGCACAGATTGCTCCCGACGACAGTGAATATGCACAGCGCCTGAAAAAAATCTCGGCAGCGTTGGGCGATAACATCAACGGCACGCCCGCCAACTACAAGGTGTATCTGACCAAAGACGTCAACGCCTGGGCGATGGCCAACGGCTGTATCCGCGTTTACAGCGGCCTGATGGATATGATGAACGACAATGAAGTAGAAGGCGTGCTCGGCCATGAAATGGGACACGTGGCACTCGGCCATACCCGCAAAGCCATGCAGGTGGCTTACAGCGCTACCGCGGCGCGCTCTGCGATTTCGTCACTCGGCGGTGTCAGCGCCACCCTGTCACAATCTCAGCTGGCTGATTTAGGCGAGAAATACGTGAATGCGCAGTTCTCGCAGAAACAGGAATCCGAAGCGGATGATTACTCTTTCGATTTGCTGAAAAAACGCGGCATCGACCCGACAGGTCTGGCGACCAGTTTTGAGAAACTGGCAAAACTGGATCAGGGAAGCAGCATCGGCTGGTTTGACGATCACCCTTCTTCAGAAGCACGCGCAAAACATATCCGCGAACGTATTGCTGCCGGGAAATAATCCGTCAATTGATGAGAGATGTATCGTGAGGTACATCTCTGATATCCCCCGGGCCGTTATTCTTCCTGCACATTATCACTGAGTATTCAGGTACCCGCAGGAGCCTTGATATTCTGTTTTCTTTCATAACTCCGCCTTCTCTTTACCCAGAAAATAGCACAATCATGTCTATTCTTCCTCAATAGCACAATTTGTTTATCATTTTAAGTGATCATAAATAAATACACATCACCAATTATTATGTTTATTTTTCAAAGCTTAGCTTTTTAATTAATAAAAATGATCCTGACGATCTCTGTATTTTATGACGAATATCAATCCTGAGGAAAAAATACAACATGTGCAAACTTAAACATTAAATATTGTTTACTTATTTGCACACCCCTATAGAATTATTTCGTTACATCCATTTTGCAATTCCCCTAGTTTGATCTCTGCAACATCGATATTTATACTCCGCTCAGGTAAGCCTATGAAAAAGCTTATTCAAATCACTAATCCTTTATTTTAATATTTCTGTTGTTTTAATAATGAAAAGGACATTTCATGAAAAACATTAAGACTCTCTTCCCTTTATCTGTATTTTGTCTGGCATTCGGTAGCTTATCTGCACAGGCAGCAGATGTTGGGTTAATTACGTTTGATGGTGCGGTATCTGACACGACCTGTGAAATCACCACTAACAACGGTGTTGCAGCGAATAATGTCACTATCTCCATGCCTGTTGTGACGAAAGCGGCAGTAGATGCAACAACCCGCGCAGCGGGCGGTGTCGGCGCCAAAGAGTTCGAGTTAATGCTGAATGACTGCGCAGAATCCGTGACCAAAGCCTCCGTCAGCTTCTCTTCACAGCAATTTGCAGAATTGTCGAGCGGTACGCTGAAACCAGACACCACGGTATCTGGCAGCGCGCAAAACGTCAGTGTTGCTCTTTACAACAACACAACGACCGACGTGAGCCAGGTTCTGATCGGTGATCCGACCGATGTGGCACAAAGCGTGACCCTCGTCGAGGGCCGTGGTGTATTTGCCTACAAAGCAGCCTACGTTCCAAGCGCTGACTGGTCTGCAACGAATAGTGTTCAGGCGGGTAAAGTGAATACTAACGTTACCTTTACGATGAATTACGAATAACAATTAGCGTTTATTAATGATTCAGCGTGCCCGACAAATCAATGGGTACGCTTTCATTATAAAATTTAATAGAGGGAAATATGAATTTTATACCTACACGAAAAATAATTTCATTTAGCCTTGCCGTTCTGGGGATTATTTCTTGCGATGTCAGTGCAGATGTTGTCATCTCTGGCACCCGAATTATTTATCCGGCGCAAGCGAAAGAGATCACAGTAAAACTGGATAATCGCGGAGAAAAAGCGTTGCTGGTTCAATCGTGGCTGGACGATGGTCGCGAAGATGTAAATCCGCAGGAGATGAAAATTCCTTTCCTGGTTACTCCCCCTATTTCACGTATGAACGCTAAGCAAGGCCAGACAGTGAAAATTGCCAGCCTTGGCGGTGAATTACCCAAGGATAAAGAAACTGTATTTTGGTTTAACGTGCTTGAAGTTCCCCCTAAAGCGAAAAACAACACCGATGAAAATTTGCTTCAGCTGGCTTTTCGTACCCGCATAAAATTGTTTTATCGTCCTGAGGGGCTGAAGGGTTCATCTGCTGAAGCAGCGACCGCCTTGTCATGGAAAATAGTGAGAAATGGTCCGCAAGCTTTTGCGGAGGTGAAAAATGCTTCCCCTTATTTTGTCACTGTAAATGAAGGTTTTCTGAACGCGAATGGCCGCAAGTACGAAATTGAGAAAAAAATGATCGCCCCCGATTCCACCCAGTTGATGAAAGTCGATGGGCTGACGACGCCGGTAAGCACAGGGAAGATAAATTATACCGCAATTAATGATTACGGCGGAAATATAAAATATGAAGCATCCCTTTAAATAAAACCTTTTCGCCACCTGATTAAAAACAGTAATATTATGAAAAAAAATAAAATCACAACGGGGTTATTACTGCTTCCCTTGACTATAGGCATGAGCGCTATATGGTCAACTTCGTCCGTGGCGGAAACGGCGGTTACCAATGTTAACAGTGGGGATGATGATGAAAATGTTGAGTTTGATAGTCAGTTTCTCTACAACACCTCAAACAGTGACAAAATCGACACCCGCCGTTTCAGCAAGGGAAACCCTGTTATGCCGGGCGTTTACAGCGTCGGTATTTTTATTAACGGTTCGTTAAAACTCAATTCTAAAGTTAATTTCGTTGATAACGGGACGAATACTGCAAGCCCATGTCTCACCCCAAAATTGCTTGAGCAGTTAGATATCCTCATCGATAAAGATGATGCTGCAGATATCTCGCCGGAAGACGCGGAAACAACGTGCATAAATTTGACAGAAAAACTCCCTGATTCAAAGGTCAGATTCAGTTCATCGGAACAACGGCTGGATATTATCATTCCGCAGATTTATCTTGCCAAACATCCTTCTGGATATGTAAATCCTGCTCTATGGGAAGAAGGCATTCCAGCGTTCATGCTGTCTTATGACATGAATGCCTACCGTTCAACCGCTGACGGGGAATCCCGTGACAGCGCCTACGCTGGGTTGAATTATGGCGCCAACCTCGCTGGCTGGCGCTTTCGTGCCAGAGGCTCGTCTAACTGGGATCAGGATAATGGCCTGTCCTATTCCAGCCAGGATGCTTATATTCAGCACGATATCACCGCATTAAAAGCCCAATTCGTTTTGGGTGATACGTATACGCAGGGTGATGCTTTTGATTCAATCAATCTGAGAGGATTAAGGATATTCAGTGACACCCGCATGCAGCCGGGTTCAGATAACAGCTATGCGCCAGTGATACGCGGCACCGCAAACAGTAATGCGAAAGTGACTGTCCGTCAGAGCGGCGCGGTAATTTATGAAGTGACGGTTCCCCCAGGACCTTTTGCGCTTGATGACATTAATCCTACTGGCTATGGCAACAGTCTCGACGTGACCATAGAAGAGTCTGATGGCAGTAAACGCACTTTCTCTATGCCTTTCTCTTCGGTCACGCAAATGCTGCGCCCCGGTAATGCCCGCTGGGACATAGGCTTCGGCAAACTTAACGAGAGTTCGTTCAGCGATTCCCCCGAAGTGGCGGTGCTGACAGGCTATTACGGCATCAATAATACCTTCACCGGCTATGCGGGTGTTGAGGCTATGTCATCAGACTACCTTGCCCTGCTGACGGGGGTTGCGATGAACACTTCAGCCGGCGCATTTGCCTTCGATATTACGCATTCCCGTGCAGATATCGAAAACAATGAGTCCCTTGATGGGCAGAGCTACCGGATTTCTTACAACAAGCTGTTGACCGAAACCAATACGTCACTGAATGTTGCCGCTTACCGGTTTTCAACCCAGGACTATCTGAGCTTGCGCGATGCAGCTTCACTTCAGGATGAACTCAGTCAGGATCCGGTAAATAAAGAAGAAACTTTCAAAAATTACGACAGAATGAAAAACCAGATACAAATTAATATCAATCAGCCGCTGGAATATGGTGAACAGAACTACGGTTCTCTTTATATGACGGGCAGTTGGGAATCTTACTGGAATCAGAGTAAAAAAACGTCTCAGTTCTCCGTCGGATATAATAATAGTTACCGTTGGGCAAATTACAGCATTTCGTTACAGCGTGAATATAACGAAAATGGTGATCAGGATAACCGCCTTTATATTAGCCTGAGCGTTCCTTTAGAAAACCTGTTTGCGCAGGGTAAACGTCCTGGTGGATTTACCAATCTGAATACCGGCTTAAGCACTGACTTTAAAGGTACATCGCAACTGGACATGAGCGCGGGCGGTTACAGCGAAGATAACCGTTATAACTACAGTGTTAACACGTCGTCTTCAATGGCTGATTCCCAAAATTTGAATCAGATTGGTGGATACGGAAGTTATAACAGCGCGTATGGTCCTGTGAGTCTTTCAGCCTCTTTAACCGATGACGGAGGACGGCAGGCTTCCTTTGGTTCCAGCGGAGGCATGGTGGTTCATGCTGGCGGTATTACTTTTGCACCCGGAAATATCAACGACACTGACACACTCGCGCTGGTTAAAGCCAAAGGGGCAAAAGGCACAAAAATGAGTGTGGGTGAAGGTCGTATTGACAGTAACGGGTATGCGGTCACCCCTTATCTTTCGCCTTATCAGGAAAACACGGTCGGTCTGGACATCAGCACACTAGAGACTGACGTTAATATTGTTAACACCAGCACTATTACCTATCCACGCAGTGGTTCAGTGGTATTAGTTAATTTCGAAACTGATGAAGGTCGCTCGGTTATTATGGAATTACAGCGTTCCGATAACGGTTTTATTCCTTTAGGCGCTGATGTCTTTAATGATAAAAACATCCTCGTCGGAAATATGGGGCAAGGAGGAAGGGCTTTCATTCGCGGTATCGACGATAAAGGAATACTGCATGTTGTTTGGGGAAGTGAGTCTGACCAATCCTGTCAGATTAATTACTCTATTTCAGAAAACCCGGAAAAAGTGAACCTGACGGTCATGTTAAAAAATATCGCGTGTAAAATGACACATTGATTTCTGGAAAAACAGAATAAACAGGAGGAAAAATGATAAAGGGATACAGAACATTATTATCACCATGCGCTATTTTATTTATCGGCATGAATATGACACCGGTTCACGCACAAAATGTTGATGTCACTTTTAGCGCCAACATTCTTGAAACAACGTGTGAAATGAAGCTGGAAGGCGGCTCAGGCAATGGCATCAACAACACGATCCCTATTGGCTCCGGCGGAAAGGTAAGTTTAGATAAAATCATTGCCGGAGATAATGCCGCTACCGCGACCTTCAAGATAAAAATTGTGGAATGCCCGGCAGGGATAACCTCGATTAAAACCACCATTAGGGGTACGCCATCCAGTTATGCCAATACGTTACTCGTCAACGGGACTTCAGGTGAAGGTTCCTCCTCCTTTTTGGGCGTTTCTATTGCGCGCGCCTCAGCGTCAAACCAGCCTTTTGTCATTAACTCCACAAATGACAGTCAGCGGCTGAACTGGAGCAGCGCAGAGATCAATGCAAAAGAGGTCGCCCTGATTTCAAGGCTGCAAGAAACACAAGCTAATAAAGGGACAACTGGTAATTTCAGTGCTGTTGCCACTTTTAACTTTAACTATGAATAACGTAGAAAAACACAGGTTATAGAAGATCTGCATGGAGAAAAGTAACGTGAAACCTAAAAATCTTTTACTGCTGCCGGCTGCATTCCTCATGACATTTTCAGCGCACGCGGTTGAGCTCACGCCGACAGAAAATTTAACCGCCACCTTTACTTCTACCATTGAAGCCGGGACTTGTGCTGCCCAGATTAAGAATTCATCAGGGACACCGACATCCGCCATTAACTTTAATGATGTCTATAAATCAGAACTGAAACAGAAAAGTAAAATTCAGCCTTTTAAACTGGTGTTCAGCGCGTGCTCCGGCGTGAAATCTGCTGAGATCACCGCCAACCCAACCGCAGGAACCTGTTCCGGTAGCGGAGCCAGCGGAAAATCATTTGCCAACAACGGCGGCACGGCGGCGGCCACGGCGGTAGAACTCTGGCGTAATGCCCCTGACAGCGGGACGCAGTTCAGTTGTGTCGACAGAGCCACACCGCAAACAGTCGCGCTTACCACGGCAGGCACAACACTGAATATGAATGCCCGGATGGTGATTGCAGATGGCAGTACGCTATCAAATGTCACCTCAGGGAACTTTATTGCCCCGATCACGTTTGTGATCGTCTATCAATAAATGGCTGAGCAAAGGCCAATGGAAGGGATATGATCAATCACCCGGTGAATATGAATAAAACATTATTACGCTTGTTAACGGTATTAGCCGTGGGTTTTCCTTTCGTCACCTGCGCGGAAAATGATCTCAACATGAATATACAGGCTAATATTCTCGAGACCACCTGTCAGTTAACCGTACAGAATGGCGGCGCGATTCATTTACCCACCGTCAGCGTCAATTATTTTGATGATCGCGGTTCCCCACCTGCACCAATATTACCCACCGATCAACTGGGCGGTTATCCGTTCAGTGTTACCCTGAGCGAATGCACGGATGTGATAGAGAATGTCCACTTCAGTTTCGCCCCGCAGTCAGGCAACTTCGCACCAGGCTCTAAACAGGTATTTATCAGCGAAACAGACGGTGCAGCAGATGGCGCAGATAACGTGGGTCTGGTGATATTTTCTCAGGAATACAATACCAATGTGCTGGAAACGGACGGTTCTTCCGATGTGAATTTCCCGATAAACGCCGCAACGCCCGTGGCAGAAAAAACGGACTATCACTTCTATACCCGTTATCAAAATACAGGTGCTGTTTCAGCCGGCCGGGTAACCTCAAAAGTATTAGTGAGCGTGAGCTATGAATAATCATTTATCTTTGAATGCCGTGAGTTTGCGTTCGTCTCGTTTCATCCGCACATTCACTTTTATTGCTTTATTAGTGCTAACGGGGTCTTTAGCCGTTAAACCGGCTCATGCGGAACGAGAATGTTATTTCAGGGATGCTCCCTATACCGCAACATTAAGCCTTTCCGGCTCGGTGGTTTCCGTGCTACCACACGTGACCAGTACGCAAATGATTACGGACTTAAATCAAAAAGCATCCACAACCAAGAATGCCCGTTCTGATTGCCGCACAGGTAATGACGGAGAGATTTTATATGGGATCGGCGGTAGCGTTCCACAGGCTGGCAATTATGCTAACGCTTCCCCAGACGCGGGGTTATATGCCACCAATATCCCGGGGATCCTCTACTCCGTTCAAATAAGAAGTACTAGTACCAGCACAATTCAAGCTTTTATGCCGTATTTTTCAGGTTCCAACGTACAGATGGCACAGAATACCAACGGTGAGGAAGATGCGATGGATGGAGGGGAGTGGTATGATTACTATATAGTGATTTTTCAGACCCCTCAGTTCACCGGTATTCCCGCTGGCGTAACCTCCATCCAACCGGCTACCCCAGGCTATATAGGTGGATTCAGGATCGGTGAGAATGTTAGTGGCCACGCTCGTATCGACCTGAATATAAGTACTTTCTCCTTCCCGGTGAAAACGCCAACCTGTACTTCCCTGGTCAGCAATGTGGGCGGCGGTACCATCCCGCTGGGGGATTATAGTGCAGCAAAAGTTAATTCAGGTGCTACCAGCGTGATGAAATTCAGCCTTAATGCTTCAGGCTGTACGAATGTGAATATGTTTAAGACCCGGGTAACGACGAACATTGTCGCACCAGGGAACAATATGTTATTGGGTAATTCAGTGACGTCAAATGCGGCAACCGGTGTGGGGGTGAAAATCACCACAGGTTCTGGCAGCCAGTTAAAACCTAACGACACAAATTCTGTTTACTCAGTGGCTGATTTAAATATGCCTTCATCTAAACAATTACAGTTTAACGCGCAACTGGTCGGCGATTCCAAAAGTATTTCGGTGGGAAGTTTCTCAGCTACCGGCACTTTCGTGGTTAATTATGAATAATAAAAATAGCTGAATCATGAATTATGGCGCAGTGTTTACGCTCCACGCTGCGCCATTTATTTACCCTTGCTTTTCTGCGCTTCGGTAACCGCCCCCCAGTGCGCGGGTCAGGCGAATATCCGCGCTGATCCATTGCCCCTGCAATTGAATTTTCGTCGCCTGTTCCTGCAATAATGGCAACTTCGCTTTGGCAACATCGGCACCGCTTAGGATCCCCACAGCAAATCGCTGCCTGGTCAGTTCCCACAAATGCTGGCTTCCTTTAACTACCGCTTGCTGATGCGCATTTTCGGTGGAAAGCGTCTGTACCTGACTGGCACTTTTCACCACGTCGGTTACCGCATCAACTACCGCCTTATTATACGAAGCAATGCTCAGATTGCTGCTGGTGCGCACGATATCCAGATTGGCGTTCAGCCTGCCGCTGTCAAACACCGGCAGCGTAAGCCCGGCGATAACGCCCATTTGCTGCGCAGAACTGCGGAACAAATCACTCATATGCAATGCATCGTATTGCAGGAATCCCATCAGGTTGATGCTGGGATAAAATGCAGCGTGTGCCGCGTCCACTGCGCTCAGGGAGGATTCAATCACCCAGTGCGCGGCCTGCAAGTCCGGACGGCGCGCCAGCAACTCGTAGCCGAGACGCGGCGGCAAGCTTTCCCTGACCGGCGGCAAGGCAACAGGTTTCAGATGAACCGCTGGCGATTTCAGCCCCAGCATCGCCTGCAGCGACGTTTGCAGCAATTGCAGACGCCCTTTTGACACATCGATTTTTTCGTCAATTTTCGCCATGCGGATTTTGGTGCTGGTGTCATCGACAGAAGAACGAACACCCTGTGCATAAAGTTGCTGATCAGTTTTTGCGATGATGGCTTCCTGCTCACGTAAATCCAGCGGGGTCTGATGCAGTGCCATGTAAGTCTGGATATCCCAGAACAGCTCAACGACCGCAGATGAAACCATCAGGCGCGCCTCGGCCAGTTCAGCTTGTTTCGCCTGTGAAGCCCCCAGAGCAGACTGAATTACAGCGCGGTTTTTGCCCCACAAATCAAGCTCATAACTGCTCTGCAAACCATAAGTTCCGCTGGTATACCAAGGGCCGGTCGTTCCGGCTGCCGGGTCATCCAGCGCAAACGGCCCCATCACCCCTTCTGCCGACATTTTCTGACGCTCAACATCCGCACCGAAATCCAGCTGCGGACCGCCGCTGGCTTCCTGCATCTTGATCCTGGCTTTCGCCAGTTCAACACGTTGCTGCACCACCGCTATCGAGGGCGAGTCTTTCAGTGCCTGTTCTACCAGCGCATTTAACTGCGGATTATGATAGTCCCGCCACCAGTCTGAACCCGGCCATTCATGCATGGCAGACGCCGGTATTTCCGGTGTGCGGAGCTTTGCAATGTCAGTGACTGGCAATGCCGTTTTTTCGTCATGTACCCGCGCGCATCCGCCCGCAGACAGAAAGAGAGGCAATAAAATAAACACCGATATTATCTTATTATTATAAAAACCATGAATTAATTTCAATTTAACTATTCACTCAACAAATAAAACAGACAAACAAGGAAAGAAAAATAATGCGGCGAAAGATACGGGATAAAAAGGCGGGAAAAGTGTTAAAGCGTGCTGATGGGGGATATTTGCAGGGAAATTATTGTTGTGCAGAGAATTTAGTGAGGAATTAATTCACATTTAATATGGATTATATAAATAACATTCACTTAAAAAATATAAACGCCCGAAAAAACTCGGGCGTTGCAGATTCGTTTATTACTATTTATAAACGCTTATTCATCTTCTTCCAGATACGTATAACCGTATAAACCGGATTCAAACTCTTCAACAAACTGCGCCTGCAGTTCAGCGTCCAGATCGGTTTCTTTTACCTGATCGCGGAAACGGGCCAGCAACACATTCGGATCCAGCTGTACGTACTCCAGCATGTCCGCCACGGTATCGCCTTCGTCGGACTGCTGCACTTCAATGCTGCCGTCAGGGAACACAAACACATCTACCGCTGCGGTATCGCCGAACAGGTTGTGCATGTTGCCGAGAATCTCCTGATAGGCACCGACCATAAAGAAGCCCAGCACCGGCGGATCCTCTGGATCGTACGGCGGCATTGGCATGGTCGTGGCTACACCGTCACCGTCGATATAGTGATCGATAGTACCGTCGGAATCACAGGTAATGTCCAGCAGTACCGCACGGCCTACCGGTGGCTTATCCAGACCTTCCAGCGGCAGAACCGGGAACAACTGATCGATACCCCACGCATCCGGCATAGACTGGAACAGCGAGAAGTTGACGTACAGTTTGTCCGCCATACGTTCCTGCAATTCGTCGATGATCGGACGGTGTGCGCGGTTGCTCGGATCCAGCTGATCCTGAATTTTGTTACAGATATTCAGGTAGATGTCTTCCGCCCAGGCGCGCTGGGTCAGATCCAAAATGCCGTGCGCATATTGCGAATGAACGTCGTGCAAATCCATCTGACTGTCATGCAGCCATTCACGCAATGAGCGACGGTTTTCAGGATCGTGCATTTCGTTCCAGGTATCCCACATGCTGCCCAGTGCGCGCGGCGCATCATTTTCCGGGGCAACCGGCTCTTTGAATTCGTTGCGCTCAACGCCAATCACGTTGGACACCAGCACGGTATGGTGCGCGGTCACGGCGCGGCCAGACTCGGTGATCACCGTCGGATGCGGCAGGCCATGCTCATTACAGGCGTCGCCGATACCCCAGATGACGTTGTTAGCGTATTCATTCAGTCCATAGTTCACCGAGCAGTCAGACTGCGAACGGGTGCCTTCGTAATCCACACCCAAACCACCGCCGACATCGAAGCACTGAATATTGACGCCCAGCTTGTGCAGTTCAACGTAGAAACGCGCGGACTCACGCACACCGGTGGAAATATCGCGGATATTCGCCAGCTGTGAACCCAGGTGGAAGTGCAGCAATTGCAGACTTTCCAGACGCCCTGCTTCACGCAGCATTTCGACCAGTTGCAGAACCTGAGACGCCGCCAGACCGAATTTCGATTTCTCGCCGCCGCTGGACTGCCATTTACCGGAGCCCTGCGAAGACAGACGCGCACGCACGCCCAGACGCGGGATCACATTGAGACGCTCAGCTTCTTCCAGCACCAGTTTAATCTCAGTCATCTTCTCGATAACCAGATACACCTTGTGACCGAGCTTTTCGCCGATCAGCGCCAGACGAATGTATTCACGGTCTTTGTAACCGTTACAGACGATAACGGAACGGGTCATCCCGGCATGCGCCAGAACGGCCATCAGCTCAGCTTTTGAGCCCGCTTCCAGACCCAGCGGTTCACCGGATTCCACCAGCGATTCAATCACGCGGCGGTGCTGGTTAACCTTAATCGGGTAAACCAGGAAGTAGTCACCCTCGTAGCCGAACGATTCACGCGCACGTTTGAACGCGGCGTTAATCGAACGCAGACGGTGCTGCAAAATTTGTGGGAAACAGAACAGTGCCGGCAGACGCTGACCGTCCTGCTCACGCATGTCTTTTACCAGTTGTGCCAGATCGACACGGGCAGAAGGCTCGTCAGGATCAGGGCAGACACTGATGTGGCCCAGTTCGTTGACGTCATAATAATTGTTACCCCAATAGGCAACGTTGTAAGTGCGCAGCATTTTGCTGGCATCACGATCGTTCACGGCAACCTCCTGCATGGAGCGCAAAGAAACAGTATCGCCCGCATGTGACGGACGGTGGGGCTGGATGTCATCAGACATAGGTAAATCCTCTTTCTATACTGACAACATGGCCAGCCACTATCGCAGTAACAACAGGTGAGAACAACCCGCAAGGCTGGCTTTCAGACAGGATAAAACCCTGCGAGCCACAGCCACGAGACTGTTTTCCACTCATATCATTGTAAAACACGTTTTTAGACTCCGTGTAACGAGTCGGGAGAAATCAGGGATGGATGCCCCGGGAGATTGCAGGCTACATCAGTATTGTGTCGGGATTGCGATGTTCACGCAGGCCTGAGGTTACTGAGTAGCGTACCGATGTCGGCGACTGACCTGTCTGTCGTCGGGCTTTCTGAAACATCGCAAAGAAGACAGACGCTTTTCTGAATGAAAGTCTGAAAGAAGTGCTGCAGAACGCAATGAAGGCTGCAGGGGATGCTGTTGAAATGTTACAAGCGGTAAAAAGTGGGTCATTAACCTAACCACCTCCACACGTGCCACGCATCACCCGCGGGCATTCAAGCTGAGAAAACAGTAATTACTGGAATACGCTGCTTCTGCAGGGCCTGCAGAAATGTGCATAGCGCGCGCCGTTTATACCGGCAACCCGCTGTAATTGCAAAATGAAAATGCGGTGTAACTAGTTTCAGACCGTGAATATCACTGCAAACCCGCACAATAACGCCCACTCTGTCACAAAAATGACTGGCATTCAGAACGTCTGCTATCCTAAAATAGCCGTCCAGATGTTAATCCGTCCGCACGCATGGGTGGTTTAACGCGCAAACTGCTTCAAGGCTTTGCCTAATGGGGACATGCAGGACGCATTGCGACAATGTCGAGCTCAGCTCCTCATCTGCCCGTCACCCCAGTGCTATGCAGTGATATCTAACCCGTCGTATGTAAGGTAAAGAACATAATGGCTAAACACCTCTTCACGTCCGAATCCGTTTCGGAAGGACATCCAGACAAAATTGCTGACCAGATTTCCGATGCTGTCCTGGACGCAATTTTAGAGCAAGACCCAAAAGCACGTGTTGCATGTGAAACTTATGTCAAAACCGGCATGGTCCTGGTTGGCGGTGAAATCACCACCAGCGCATGGGTCGACGTTGAAGAAATCACGCGTCAGACTGTTCGCGAAATTGGCTATATCCATTCTGACATGGGTTTCGATGCCAATTCCTGCGCAGTGCTGAGCGCTATCGGCAAGCAATCGCCGGATATCAATCAGGGCGTTGACCGTACTGATCCGCTGGAACAAGGTGCAGGCGACCAGGGTCTGATGTTTGGTTATGCGACCAACGAAACCGACGTGCTGATGCCAGCACCGGTAACTTACGCACACCGTCTGGTGCAGCGTCAGGCAGAAGTACGCAAATCAGGTACCCTGCCATGGTTGCGCCCGGATGCAAAAAGCCAGGTCACTTTCCAGTATGACGAAGGTAAAATTGTCGGCATCGATGCCGTTGTTTTATCTACTCAGCATTCTGAAGACATCTCGCTGAAAGATCTGCAGGAAGCGGTGATGGAAGAAATCATCAAACCTGTGTTGCCCGCTGAATGGCTGAACGCCGGTACCAAATACCACATCAACCCGACTGGCCGTTTCGTTATCGGTGGCCCAATGGGTGACTGCGGTCTGACCGGTCGTAAAATCATCGTAGACACCTACGGCGGTATGGCCCGTCACGGTGGCGGTGCGTTCTCCGGTAAAGATCCATCTAAAGTTGACCGTTCAGCGGCCTACGCGGCACGTTATGTGGCGAAAAACATCGTGGCTGCCGGTCTGGCTGACCGTTGTGAAATCCAGGTGTCTTACGCAATCGGCGTGGCTGAACCGACTTCCATCATGGTGGAAACCTTCGGTACCGGTAAAGTTTCCAACGAACAGCTGACCTTGCTGGTGCGCGAGTTCTTCGACCTGCGTCCATACGGTTTGATCCAGATGATGGACTTACTGCACCCTATCTATAAAGAAACCGCAGCCTACGGTCACTTTGGTCGCGAACATTTCCCTTGGGAAAAAACCGACAGAGCCGCTCAGTTGCGCGAAGCCGCAGGTTTATAAGAAACCCACGCGACATAAAACCTCTCAAACCCCGCCGCAAGCGGGGTTTTTTATTTCTCTGGTTTCCCTTTATTTTCTTTTTCCTTTCTTTTTCATCATTCTAATACCTAAACAGCTTACAACAACAGATAAACACAGTTGTTTTATCTGAATGATTTTTAAGGTTATTTTCTTAGATGCATTCTTATTTATTTTACTTAATACATTATGTAGATATGCGTCATATTTAAATTATCCCCTCTCTTTTTTTTAACATTAACGATAACTGACATAAAATACTGATTAAAAGCCCTTCATAATCAGTATGGTGAGCGTTTTTTCAAATGTTATATTTGTGTTGTCGAACATTTATACTTAAACAAATAACACAAATAGCTAATTTGCGTGCCATTGACCTGAACATTCATTGAATCTATTATTCACCCCATCGAAAGCGTTCAGACTAATATTTACTCAAAGGGAATTAACGAAATCTTCTTCAGGATAGCGACTTATTAAACATTGAGAAAATGACAATGCCATCAAATAAATTAAAATCATTAATAATGATTTTAGCGGCCTCCCCATTAATTTTATCAGCATCATCATTTGCAGGAATAAGCGTCTATCCGATTTCGGTTCCTATGCAAAAAAGTGGTGGCGCACAAATTAGCGTAACAACAAATTCCGCCACCACGGAATATGTAAAAACAACCGTGAAGAAAATTAATAACCCGGCCACACCACAGGAAAATGAAACGACAATCAGTCAGTCATCAGGAAACGGTATTGTTGTTACTCCGGAGAAATTTGGACTTGCTCCCGGCACCACCCGAATTATACGTATGATAAATATTCAGCCACCGCAAACAGAAGAGGCATACCGTGTTTATTTTGAGGGTGTGCCGGGGCTGAATAATAACAGCGATAAAAAGGATCAGAAACAACCGGCTAAGCTCGGCATCAGCATGATCTGGGGCGTATTGGTTACCGTCCCGCCTGCTGTACCGCGACTGGACTTCACGCTGGACCCGGTGAGCCGCGTGGTCAACAATACCGGCAATATACATCTGAAGATTAACAGTATCGGTTTATGCCCTCAGCAACTTACTGATGATGGATGTAAATGGAGCAAACCGGTTAAAAACAGCATTTACCCTAATCAGCACACCACATTAGATCCTGCTTTATTTAAGGGGAGTAATTATAGCGTGGTGAAGGTGAAATATTCAAACTGGACAGATAAATCCGCTGGCGTAAAAGAATTCAGTGCAAAATAGACATTCTATTTTTCACAAGCAGTAAGAATAACCCTTGTTATAAACCCTGCATATTGATATGCACCTCTCTATTAAGGAAGTAAAATGAAATCATTTATTAAACCATTGATGGCTACAGTAATCATGGGCATGGCTATTAACGCTTATGCTGTACAGAAAGATATTACTGTGACTGCAAACGTGGATGCCACTCTGGATATGACCACTGACACGGGTGATGTATTACCATCAACTATGGAAATGGGTTATATGCCTGGTGTGGGTCTGGAACCCGTTACACAATCCACCAAAATCTATTCCAATGATGCGGAAAAAGACGTGAATATCAGCCTTGCGGGTGCTCCGCAATTAATGGATACCGTCGGCGTGAATTCAAGTATCGCATTGACCGTAAAATACGGTGACCTGGTTCTGACTCAGGCACCACAAACGATGGCCGCAACTCATTTGTTCCCTACAGGTGACACTGTAAATGGTTCCATCATCCAGCCACTGATGATCAGCCAGGCTACTCAGGTACCCGTTGCTTCCGGTAACTACAGCGGCGTTGTCAGCGTTGTACTGACTCAGGCAACTGAAACGCCATAAGCGTTCGCCCCACCTAAGTCACTCCTCATCGGCCTGTAAATCAGGCCGATTCTTTTCCCCCTCTCAGATTTTTGAATAAAGGAAAAATAATGAAACCCAATTTGAAAGTGTCCCTTTGCTTTCTGGCAATTCATTTTGCTTTATTCAGCAATCTTGCTTTAGCAGACTCCGACGTCCCCCCCGGCTTTGAAGAACTGGTCTCAGGTCAGAACGTCTGGCTGAACGTCAACCTGCTCGGCCAGTCGGCCGGATTATTTGAAGCTAACGTCACGCTGGAAACCGTCCAGTTCAAAGACCCGCAGTCGGTGCTTAAAGCCTTAAGTCTGCCACTGAAAGCCGGTACCCCGGAATATCAGCAGATGCTGGCGACCTTATCCGCCCCTCTTCCACGACACGGCAACCTGGCGTGTGGCAGTAATGCCAATGCCAAAGGATGCGGCTATCTGGAAACTGATTCTCTGGCCCTGATTTATGATGAGAATAACAGCGCAGCCGACGTTTTCGTCAGTAAAAAACTGGTACCGGAATCCGGCGGAAAAACGCTTTATTACACTCCGACCGCACAAACTGAAAATGCGTTAATTCATCAGCAAACCCTGAACATCGCGGCGCAGGATGAATACCAGAGCCTGTCATTACAGGGCTCAGGTGCACTCGGCGTCCTGACGAATGGCTATGTCGGTTTTGACTGGTCACTCGATTCCTACAAAAGTGACGACAGCGACAGCCAGACGGTATCCGTCGATGACCTCTATTTCCGCCAGAGTTTAGGCAAACGCCATTATGTGCAGGCCGGACGCATGGATTCACGCGATCTCTCAAGCAATCTCGGCGGCAATATCAGTTTCTCGCTGTTGCCGCTCAATGCGATCGATGGTGTGCGTGCCGGGAGTTCCCTGAGCTACCTGAATCTTGATGAGGCCAGCAAGGGTTCCCCGCTGGTGGTACTGCTTTCCACTAAATCCCGCGTGGATGCTTATCGTGGCAATCAGTTGCTCGGTACGTTTTATCTTAATAATGGTTCAAATACGCTGGATACCGGCAACTTCCCGAGCGGCAGTTATGCCGTCACCCTGCGAATTTATGAGAATAACCAGCTCGTGCGTACTGAAACTCAGCCGTTTACCAAAACCGGTGGGATCAATGACGGGCATATGCAATGGTTTATACAGGCCGGTGAAACAGCAGATAATAAAGTCGTCAGCACTACTGATGACGAAGAAAATGACAGCACGTCACGCAAACCCGTGATGCAGGCCGGGGCGCGCCTGCCGGTATTTGCCGAACTGATGGCCACCGCGGGCGTCGCGAATACTGATAATGAAAATTACGGTGAAGCGGGTCTGCAATGGACGCACGGTTTTACCGGCAAACTGATCGACGGCGTACTGGATATGCAGGCCAACGTTTTCAGCGGCACCGACGGTTCGAAAGGTAACGTGGAGCAAATCAGTTACAACGACGGCTTTTCCATGAGCGTCTATCGCAATGCCGCCTACGGTAAAAGCTGCACCAGTGCTGATGTCGGGGAAAATGATTACGCTGATATTGGCTGCTACGAATCCGTTAACGCCACACTTTCTGTGCCGGTCAAAGGCTGGTCCGCCTCGCTCGGCTACACATACAATAAAAATACCAGCCTCTCGCCGGACTCCTCGTCATACGATCCTTCAAAGCCTTTTGAAGACAACATGATCAATAACACCGAATCGCAGAGTACCTCGAACACCGTTCAGCTGAGCATGAACAAAAGCTTCAACTGGAAGCAAATGACCATGACCACGCGATTCGGCGGTTACCGTCGTCAGAGCAGCAGCGACAGCGATAACGACAAAGGTGTTTACGCGGGCTTCTCCCTGTCACGCAATACGCCAAAAGATGCGCAGCTTCGCAGCAGCAATACCTCCTTCAGTACGGATTATCAGGGCAGCCAGAATGGCGATGCACAGATGACGTACAACGCCAGCCAGAACTGGGACTGGGGCAGCAATAACGATCGTGAACTGGGTATTGATGTGGGTGGCACGGATACTGATAACGCTAACGCGTCGGTTCACGGCCGTCTCAATGGCCAGTATGGCAATGGCGAACTCACCGTTTCCGACAGCTATGACAATGAGCAAAAAACGCATCAGGGTGCGGTAACTGGCAGCTACAGCTCTTCCGTTGCCGTCTCCAAATCCGGTTTCTTCTGGGGGCCGGGCGGTACAGGTTCACCGGGCGCAGCCGTGGCAGTAAAAGTCAAAGGCAGCGAAGAAGAAGATCCGGATGCAGCGGATGACGCGCTGATCGACGTTTCCGTTCAGGGCGGCGGTGCGGCCCACATGAAACAGAACAGCAAAGCACTGTTCCCGGTTACCGGTTTTGAAGAAGGCAAAGTCTCGGTCAATGAAAGCCGTGATGTCAGCACCGGCAGCCAGGCCAGCATTACTCAGGGCGCAGGGAGTCAGAATTTATTCCTCCTGCCGGGGAAAATGAAACTGCGTGAAGTGACGATGGAATCGCATTACACCTACGTAGGGCAGTTGGTGACGGCGACAGGTGAACCATTGAATACCGGCACTATGCTCAATGCCAATGCCTTCAGCAGTTCGGAAGATGGCGGCTTTACTGCAGAAATGACCTCATTAGCGAAAACGCTGTATGTCAAAAACGGTGAGCAAAATTACCAGTGTGCGGTCACCGTACAATCCAGCCGCGATGTGGTGCGCTATGTCGGAAAAACATTGTGTAAACCGGTGCAGCCTGCTGATTTACCTGAAAATATTCGGAAAGTAAAATGAACATAACTCGTCTCCTGACCTCTTTATTTTTTTTGTTCAGCGCTCAGTTACTGGTGCTGCCAGATGCCCTTGCAGAGACCGTCGCCCCTATTGATCACAGCATTGATGTCAATATGAGCATCACCAAAGGCGCTGCATCGACCGTCAATATTTGGTCAAGAGAAAGCGGAGGCTATGATTCAACAAACTCCGGACGATGGGGGCTTAACTACTGGGCCTGTACATCCAGTACCGTCGACGAAAATGGAAAATGCCCAACCGGCAAAGGTGGATACGCGGCCAACCTGCCGGTCTATCTGAAATTCACTGAAAAACGCAGTGGAGCGACCCAGACTCTCGAGTTGCAAGGTACCCGCGAAGCCTACTGGTATAACGGAGGTTGCGCTACGTATGGCGACCCTAAACCGATGAACCAAAGTGCACAAAACTCCTGTGGCAGTGACTTAACGGACGGCGTTAACCTGACACTTAAGATCCCGGCAGCTCAGCTCAATATGTTACCAACGGGAGGAATATGGACCGCCCAACTCAAAATCCTCCTGCATAACAGCGGCGGAACCGAGGTCTATCACTGGGATTCAAATATTACTGTTGACGTCAACGACCCGAATAACCAGCAAATCTATTTACCTGAATTTGGCGAAGCCGCACCGCGAGTGGATCTTAACATGCGTCCGCTGCCAGGCACTGGCGGTAATCAGACACAAATGAATGGGGCTGCTACTATAGATATGTGTTTATACGATGGTTATGGCTCGAACAGCTCCAGTTTCATCCTGAAATTTGACGATCAACAGCAGGGAACAATTCAGCGCAATAACGGATACTTCTCAATTTATTCTGATCACGGTGACATTAATCAGGATTCCGGGCGCATTGATTATTACGTGAAAATGCAGGGCCCTGACGGCAAATACGTCAGTGTGATACGCGGTGATGATCTGGTTGTGTCAGATATTCAGACCGCCAAAGTCCGGCAGGTACATCTGCCAGGGATCCCACAGGCGGTATTGTGTGTCCCGGCGCCGCTGCAATTAAGCACTAAAACTATGGATATCAACAGCAAACAAGCCGGACATTATACCGGACACCTGATTGTGAACTTTACCTCACAGCTTTAGGGCGCTCTCTAAATGGATAGAAAAGAAACGTACTTTCTCGCTAGCCTGTTAACTATATTAAGCGCCCTGACAGCCACGTCAGTTAAAGCTGAAAGAGTGGAACCGACCGGGCGTGACACGCCCGTGACTGCCACATTTGATAAATCCAGCCCTCCTTCACAAATTGATATCTGGAAGAATGAGAGTGGCGGCTACGATACAGATAATCCGGGATTATGGGTAAGAAATTCATGGGTTTGCCTTTCCAGTTCAGACCCTGAAAATGGGCAGTGTAAGACCAAGCCTTCCTGGTGCAGTTACTATACCGAGTCGATTCCTCTCCTATTTCGTGAAAAACGCAGTCACCTTACTCAGATAATCAATATCAGTGGTTCTCACGAAGTGGATGCATGGGGCACATTCAAAAGTGATTCAGGCTGTAGCGGCGGGCCAACCTATGAAACAACGGCGAATTTTAAAATTGCTGCCGCAGAATTAGCTAAATTTCCAACAGGTGGGATCTGGCAAGCGGAATTTAAAGTGGTGCTGACGCAGTGGGATCCTGCAGTCAAACTCGCAGACTGGAACGCCCATATTACCCTCAACGTCACCGACAATAATAACCAGCAAATCTACTTACCAGAATTTGGCGAAGCCGCAGCGCACGTTGATCTCAACATGCGCCCGCTACCCGGCACCGGTGGTAATCAGACACAAATGAATGGCGCGGCAACGATAGATATGTGTTTGTACGACGGTTATGGCTCGAACAGTACCAGTTTCACCCTGAAATTTGACGATCTTCAGCAGGGTACGAAGGAACGCAATAACGCCTATTTTTCCATTTATTCTGACCAGGGTGATGTAAATCAGGACTCAGGCAGGATTGATTATTATGTGCGAATGCAGGCACCCGACGGTAAATACATTAGCGTGATACGCGGTAATGATCTGGTGATACCGGATATTCAGACTGCACACATCCGGCCAATGCATCTGCCCGGGATCCCGCAGGCGGTTTTATGTATTCCGGCCCCGCTGGAACTCAGCACCAAAACCATTGATATCAACAGCAAACAAGCCGGGCATTATACCGGACACTTGATCGTGAACTTTACACCGCAACTTTAGACGATTCTCAGGACAACGGATTGCACCTCATCAACGTCTTCAACGTAAGGATTTTTATGCGCAGGTCACAGACACAATGGCTGGTCTCCGGTCTGAAAATATTCCCGCCCCTGATGCTGGCGATGCCTGCCTTGTGTTTCGCCAATATCACCGTTTCACCGATGAAAGTGACGCTCAATGAGCAACATGCAACGACGGTGGTCATCAGTTCTAAAAGCGAAACGACGCAATATATTCAGGGAAAAATCACCGAAGTTCACAATCCCGGCACCGCAGAAGAAAACGAAACGCCGGCACCGCAAGGCGCGCAAAATAGCCTGGTGGTTTCACCGCTGAAATTTGGATTGCCTGCCGGTAACAGTCAGCAGGTGAGGATCGTCGGTCTGGGGGAAAGCAATGAAGAAAAAATCTATCGTGTCCATTTTCAGTCGATGACACCGGAAGAATTTAAAAATACAGCAAGCGATAAAAATTTCACCAGCGCTCTGAGCCTGACCATTGTCTGGGGCGTGGTTGTGATGGTGCCCCCTGCAAAACCGGTCGCCAGACTGGGTTGGGACACCTCTCGTCAGCAAATCACCAATACGGGAAACATTCATCTGTTAGTGAATCGTATCGGCCTGTGTGACAGCGATAAAAAAGACGCCCGCTGCCAGTGGAAAGCGCTGAAGAAAAACGTCTATCCGGGCAAGCCATACCCTCCGGCCTTAACATTTTCTGCTTCAGCATCGTCTGAAAAAATTCGAATCGATTATTTCAACGATTACACTCAAAAGCAGGAAGTGGAGAATTTTCCATTTAAGTAATTGCCATAATGAAAACGCTTACAGAACATAACTTGTTATAAATTAATTAGTTATTTGCATATGTAAGACTCTCACACACAGTATTGATTGATATAAATCAATTTGTGGGCTATTAATATCAGGCACATCCCCTTCCTGTTACGCTATCCGTTTGAAACCCTTCAAAAACAAGACACCCAATCACACCTATAAGTGTAAACGATTACAACACTGTGAGCGGGTTCACGTTAAGCTGTGCGCAGGGTAAATAACATAACAGCCTAAGCATTATTACAAACTCAAAACGATTGCATTATTTTGGAGACCGGATGAACAACTCAACTTCGACCAAAGGAAAACGCTCGAATAAAAGCGTCACTTTCTTTGTCTGTTTTCTCGCTGCACTTGCCGGACTGCTGTTCGGCTTAGATATCGGCGTCATCGCTGGTGCCCTGCCCTTTATCAGCCATGACTTCCAGATCACAAACCACCAACAGGAGTGGGTTGTCAGTTCCATGATGTTTGGTGCTGCCGTCGGTGCTGTCGGCAGCGGCTGGCTGAACTTCCGCCTGGGACGTAAATACAGCCTGATGATTGGCGCGGTTCTGTTCGTTATCGGCTCCCTGTGTTCCGCCTTTGCACCCAATGCAGAAATCCTGATTGTTGCCCGTGTTCTGCTGGGTCTGGCAGTCGGTATCGCGTCTTACACCGCACCCATTTACCTGTCAGAAATCGCACCGGAAAAAATCCGCGGCAGCATGATTTCCATGTATCAGCTGATGATCACCATCGGTATCCTGGCGGCGTATCTGTCTGATACCGCGTTCAGCTATACCGGCGCATGGCGCTGGATGCTGGGTATCATCACCATTCCTGCGTTGCTGCTGCTGATTGGTGTCTTCTTCCTGCCGGACAGCCCGCGCTGGCTGGCCGCACGTGGCGATGACGGTAAAGCACGCCGCGTACTGGAAAAACTGCGTGATTCCAGCGAGCAGGCCAAACGCGAACTGGATGAAATCCGTGAAAGCCTGAAAGTAAAACAAAGCGGCTGGGGACTGTTTGTTAACAACAAAAACTTCCGTCGTGCGGTTTACCTCGGCATTCTGTTGCAGGTTATGCAGCAGTTCACCGGTATGAACGTCATCATGTACTACGCACCAAAAATCTTCGGCATCGCCGGTTTCGCCAGCACGTCACAGCAGATGTGGGGCACGGTTATTGTCGGTCTGGTCAACGTTCTGGCGACCTTCATTGCTATCGGTCTGGTTGACCGCTGGGGCCGTAAACCAACGCTGAAACTGGGCTTTCTGGTCATGGCCGTCGGTATGGGCGTGCTGGGTACCATGCTGCATATCGGTGTTGAATCCGATGCGGCAAAATACTTCTCCATCGCCATGTTGCTGATGTTCATCGTCGGTTTTGCAATGAGTGCCGGTCCGCTGATCTGGGTATTGTGTTCTGAAATTCAGCCGCTGAAAGGCCGTGATTTTGGTATCACTGTGTCCACCGCGACTAACTGGATCGCCAACATGATCGTCGGTGCAACCTTCCTGACCATGCTCGACAGCCTCGGTAACGCCAACACCTTCTGGGTGTACGCTGCGCTGAACGTGGTCTTCATCTTCATCACCATTGCGCTGATCCCTGAGACTAAAAACGTCTCTCTGGAACACATCGAACGCAACCTGATGAAAGGCGAAGCCCTGCGCGACATCGGTAAGTAAGTTCGCCATAAGTCCGCAATAAATAAGTCGGCTATAAATCAGCCAGCTTTTCCTCCCCTGCAAAGGGGAGGAATTCCATATTGCATCTCTCCCCTGCCAGATTTATCCTTCGCCAGATGAAAACCTCACGTCTCCCCATCGCCCTGCAACAAGCCGTTATGCGCTGTCTGCGGGAAAAACTCCGGATGGCAAATCAGTTTTTTGGCACCGATTACACGGAGCCGGAAATCACTTATCAGCAACGTGGCACCAGCGCGGGCAGCGCGTATCTGCAACACTGGCAAATCCGGCTCAATCCGGTATTGCTGATGGAAAACCAGCAGCCTTTTATCGATGAAGTGGTACCGCACGAACTGGCGCACCTGCTGGTATATCGTCGTTTTGGCCGGGCACCTGCGCCGCACGGCAAAGAGTGGCGCTGGATGATGGAACATGTTCTGGGCGTTTCAGCCAGCAGAACGCACCAGTTCGAAGTCGCCTCCGTGCAAAGCAAAACCTATCCGTATTTATGCGCCTGCCGTGACCATCAGCTGACCGTGCGTCGTCATAATAAAGTGATGCGCAAAGAGTCAGAATACCGCTGCCGGCATTGTGGCGAGCTGTTACGGTTTAATGCCAAAGGCACCACTAACTGCTGATTTTTCAATCAGTAATCACGGCAAAGTCTCATTGTCACAGCCCGTGGTATCCGTTACCCTTCCGGCCTTTTAGTCTCAGGTCTTTCAGAAACATGTTTCGTAAAACGTTCTTATCTTTTCTGTTTATCGGTGCGCTGGCACCGCTGAGCGCCTTGAGCCAGTCTGGTCATGCCATCAATAATTTCTCTCAGGCCAAAGCCGCAGCGGTAAAAATTAATCAGGGTGCGCCGACCTTCTATTGCGGCTGTAACATCAGCTGGCAGGGGAAAAAAGGCACGCCGGATCTGCAATCCTGCGGCTATCAGGTTCGTAAAAGTGAACAACGCGCCAGCCGGATTGAGTGGGAACATGTGGTTCCTGCGTGGCAGTTTGGGCATCAGATGCAGTGCTGGCAGGATGGCGGACGCAAAAATTGTGCGAAAAACGCGGATTATCGTCAGGTTGAAACCGACCTGCACAACCTGCAACCCGCGATCGGCGAAGTGAATGGCGACCGTAATAATTTTATGTACAGTCAATGGAATGGTGGTGAAGGTCAGTATGGCCGCTGCGAAATGAAAGTCGACTTCAAGGCCAAGGCCGCTGAGCCGCCAGCCCGTGCCCGCGGTGCCATCGCACGTACCTATTTCTACATGCGCGATCAGTACAAACTGAATCTGTCCCGTCAGCAGACCCAGCTCTTTACCGCCTGGGATCGCCAGTATCCGGTCACTTCATGGGAATGTGAGCGCGATAATCGCATCGCCAGCGTACAGGGCAATCATAACCCTTACGTTCAGCAAGCTTGCGCACAACGAAAAAGCTAACTTAGTATTATCACGTCATCAGAGCACATTAGCTCGCGACAACGCGGGCTAATCACGCCAAAATAGCCCTCCAGAAAAGACTTTAAGGACAGCAGCCACACATGCGCATACCCCGCATTTATCATCCGGAAACCCTGACCGCTCACAGCGAAATTGCGCTGAGCGAAGATGCCGCAAACCATGTCGGACGCGTTCTGCGGATGCAGCCCGGTCAGGCGATCCAGTTATTTGATGGCAGCAATCAGGTTTTCGACGCCAGCATCACGCAGGTTGATAAGAAAAGTGTGCGTGTCAGCCTGAGCGAAGGCGTGCTGTCAGACAACGAATCCCCGCTGGATCTGCATCTCGGCCAGGTGATTTCACGCGGCGAGAAGATGGAATTCACCATCCAGAAATCTATCGAGCTTGGCGTAAATACCATTACTCCGCTGTTCTCTGAGCGCTGCGGCGTCAAACTTGACGGCGAACGCCTGGAGAAAAAATTGCAGCAATGGCAGAAAATTGCCATCGCAGCCTGCGAACAATGCGGACGTAACCGCATCCCTGAAATTCGCCCGGTGATGCAGCTCGAAGCCTGGTGTGCCGAACAGGATGACAGCCTGAAGCTGAACCTGCATCCGCGCGCCAGCCACAGTATTAACACCCTGCCGCTACCGGTGAGCCACGTCCGCTTACTGATCGGCCCGGAAGGCGGTTTATCCGCTGACGAAATTGCAATGACCTCCGGCTACGGATTTACTGATATCCTGCTGGGACCCCGTGTTCTGCGTACAGAAACCACAGCACTCACCGCGATAACGGCCTTACAGGTTCGTTTCGGCGATCTGGGTTAAGAGGAGACCAAATGATCAAGCTTGGCATCGTGATGGACCCGATTTCTTCCATCAACATCAAAAAAGACACCAGTTTCGCTATGTTGCTGGAAGCGCAGAGTCGTGGCTATGAGCTGCACTACATGGAAATGAATTCCCTGTATCTGCGCGGCGGCGAAGGCCGTGCGACCACCAAAAAACTCAGCGTGAAGCAGGATTACGACGGCTGGTATGAGTTCGGCACTGAGCAGGATATCGCCCTGCAGGAACTGGATGTCATCCTGATGCGTAAGGATCCTCCGTTCGATACTGAATTCATTTACGCCACCTATATCCTTGAACGCGCGGAAGAAAAAGGCACGCTGATCGTTAACAAACCGCAGAGCCTGCGTGACTGTAACGAAAAGCTGTTCACCGCGTGGTTCCCGGAACTGACGCCGGATACGCTGGTAACCCGCAATGCGGCGCAGCTGAAAGCGTTCCATAAAGAACACACTGACGTGATCCTCAAGCCGCTCGACGGCATGGGTGGCGCTTCAATCTTCCGTCTGAAACCAGAAGACGCGAACGTTTCTGTGGTGATTGAAACGCTGACCGAACACGGCAGTCGTTTCTGTATGGCACAAAATTATCTGCCCGCCATCAAAGACGGTGACAAACGCGTTCTGGTGGTCGACGGCGAGCCGGTGCCTTACTGCCTGGCGCGTATTCCGGCGCAGGGCGAAACCCGTGGTAATCTGGCCGCCGGTGGCCGTGGCGAAGCCCGTCCGCTGAGCGAAAGTGACTGGGCGATAGCCCGCACTGTCGCGCCAATCCTGAAGCAGAAAGGCCTGATTTTTGTCGGTCTGGATATTATCGGCGACCGCCTGACTGAAATTAACGTCACCAGCCCGACCTGTGCGCGTGAAATCGAAGCGGCATTCCCGATTTCCGTCACTGGTATGCTGATGGACGCTATCGAAAAGCGTCTGGCTGCCCGATAAACTGCCTGACCGCATAATCTGATGGGTTGTTCAGCAATGCTGGATAACCCACTTTTTTTGCTGCGGATGACGTACTACACTGCCCTCTTAGCTGCATTTCAATTTTCTGAGGTTAAACATCCTGCTTACCATGAATCTACAACATCACTTTCTAATTGCGATGCCTGGCCTGGATGAACCCCAGTTCAAACGTTCGGTCGTCTATATCTGCGAACACAATGAAGACGGCGCTATGGGTCTGGTGATTAACAAACTGGTCGAAGATTTCACCGTTGAAAACGTCCTCGACAAACTGGACATCACACCCGAGCCTCGCGACCCGAACATCCGCCTCGACCGCCCGGTGTTTTCCGGTGGTCCGCTGGCAGACGACCGTGGTTTTATTCTGCACACGCCGCGCGAAGGGTTTGGCTCCAGTATCCGTATTTCGGACAGCACCATGATCACTACGTCTAAAGACGTGCTGGAAACGCTGGGCACCCCCGACCAGCCGAAAGATGTGCTGGTAGCGCTCGGGTACGCCGCATGGGAACAGGGCCAGCTGGAAAAAGAGCTGCTGGAAAATTCCTGGCTGACCATTGAAGCCAGCAATGACATTTTATTCCGCACCCCGATTGCTGACCGCTGGCGTGAAGCCGCGAAAATGATCGGCGTTGACGTCGGCCAGCTTGCCACCCATGCAGGGCACGCATAATGGCTAACCGCACGGTTTTTGCTTTCGATTTCGGTACCAAAAGCATCGGTCTGGCCATCGGTCAGGAAGTCACCGGCACCGCCCGTCCGCTGACATCGTTTAAAGCACAGGACGGGACGCCGGACTGGCAAAAAATCGAAAAGCTGTTGAAAGAATGGCTGCCGGATCTGGTGGTTGTAGGTCTGCCGCTGAACATGGACGGCACAGAGCAACCGCTGACCGCCCGTGCGCGCAAATTTGCCAACCGTCTGCATGGCCGTTTCGGCGTTCAGGTTGAACTGCACGACGAACGTCTGAGCACCGTTGAAGCCCGCGCTGATTTGTTCGATCGCGGCGGCTTCCGCGCGCTGGACAAAGGCAGCGTGGATGCCGCCTCTGCGGTGATCATTCTGGAAAGCTGGTTTGAAAAGCAGTGGAGTCAGTCCTGATCTGCCGCCAGTAATCCTGCGCTTTCCCGCTGCTGGCGGCTTTGGGCAAACGTCTGCATTCCGGCCTGTGCGCCGGTTTGCAGGATATCCGCCAGCTGATGCGTTTTTCCTTCGCGGATCATATTGCACACCGCCGGTGTTGACGTCAGCACTTCGAACAGCGCCACTCTTACCGCTTTTTCATCATCCTTTCCCTGCCCTTCTTTCGGTTTTTGCGTCACCAGTTTCTGCGCGACGACAGCCCTGAGACTGCCCGCCAGCTGAGCCCGCACAAAGGCTTTTTCTTCTGCCGGAAAGACATCAATCAGCCGGTCGATAGCCTGCGTGGCATTGCGCGTATGCAGCGTCGCCAGTACCAGATGCCCGGTTTCTGCCGCCGTCAGCGCCAGCCTGATGCTATCGGTGTCGCGCAATTCTCCCAGCAGTAACACGTCAGGATCCTCACGCAAAGCGCCGCGTACCGCTTCACTGAATGAACGGGTATGCAGCCCCAGTTCGCGCTGCTGGATAAGGCAATGTCTGCTGATGTGAATAAGCTCAATCGGATCTTCCAGTGTAATAATGTGCCGCGTCGTATGGCGGTTGAGGTAATCAATCATTGCCGCCAGCGTGGTGGACTTCCCGCTCCCCGTTGCTCCGGTAACCAGGATCAGACCATCTTCAAGTGTAATAATTTTCTGCAAGATATCCGGTGCCAGCAGCGTTGCCAGTTCAGGACAGCGGGCGGGAACCGGCCTCAGCGCCGCCGACAAACCATGCAGTTGCTGAAACACGTTAAGGCGCATCCGTACGCCTTCCGCCAGCGTCAGCGCTTTATCGAATTGCCCGGCCAGCTGCAAATTCGTCTGTTCTGCGACATTCAGCCACTGGCTGACGAGCCTTTGCATCTGCGATGCGTCGATCAGAGGCTCGTCCTCACAGCGGCATAATTCCCCTCCGATACGCAGCACAGGCCGATTGCCGGTACAAAGGTGCAGATCGGAGGCATTTTGCTTTACACTACGCCCCACTAATCCATCAATATCCATGTTGAAATCCTCCTGAGTCCCTATGAGCATTAGTCAGCAAAACGCTATTGAGCAGAACTTACAGAATGTCCGTGAGAAAATCGCAGCCGCTGCACACCTTTGCGGCAGGCCTCCGGAAGAAATTACCTTGCTTGCAGTGAGTAAAACTAAACCTGCGAGCGCTGTCGAAGAAGCGATTGCCGCCGGGCAGTTAGCATTTGGCGAAAACTACGTGCAGGAAGGCGTGGATAAAATTGCCCACTTTGCCGGACATCAGCCTGCGCTGATCTGGCATTTCATCGGGCCGTTGCAGTCGAATAAAAGCCGTCTGGTCGCGGAGAACTTCGACTGGTGTCATACCATTGACCGCCTGAAAATCGCCCAGCGCCTGAACGAGCAACGTCCGGCGGGTTTAGCGCCACTACAGGTGCTGATTCAGGTGAATATCAGTGACGAAGCCAGTAAATCTGGCATTGCTGTGGGTGAAGTTAACGAACTGGCGATGCAGATTATGGCGATGTCTAATCTGACGCTGCGCGGTCTGATGGCCATTCCGGCCGCAGAAACCGACTATGCGCGCCAGCTTGAAGTCTTCGGTCAGATGCGTGAAGCCCTGAAAGCTTTAAAGAGCATTTGTCCGCAGGCCGATACTTTATCAATGGGCATGACCGATGATATGCCCGCTGCGATTGCCGCCGGAAGCACCATGGTTCGTATCGGTACCGCTATTTTCGGTGCCCGTGATTACAGCGCAAAACAGTAACCGTTCTCTGCCGGTATACTGCTTTACTATTGATTGGCTCAATTCAGCCCCCATTAAAAGCAAGGAGCATGAATGCAACATCGCAAAATATGTTTTATCGGTGCCGGTAACATGGCAGGCGCCATCATTTCAGGCCTGGTTGAAAGTGGTTATCCGGCCAATATGATCAGCGTTTGTGCCCCTTCCACCACCCATCGCGATGCGCTGGCCGCAAAATACGGCGTACACAGCAGCAGTGATAACAACGCCTGTGCGCAAGCGGCAGATGTCGTTGTATTGTCTGTAAAACCGCAGATGATGGCGGATGTATGTAAAGCACTGCAAAAAGACGTGGATTTTAGCGATAAGCTGGTACTGTCGATTGCCGCAGGCGTCAGCGTGGCGCGCTTCTGCGAGTTGCTGGGCGATAATCTCAACATCGTGCGCATCATGCCTAACACGCCTTCGCTGGTCGGTCAGGGCATGAGTGGCTTGTATGCACCTGATCAGGTTTCGCAGGCAGATCGTGATTACAGCGGCGAACTGATGACTGCCGTGGGCAAAATCTGCTGGGTTGATACCGAAGAAGGTATCAACCACGTGATTGCCGCCGCAGGCAGCGCACCGGCGTATTTCTTCCTGTTTATGGAAGCAATGCAGGCTGAAGCGCAGCGCCTGGGTTTCAGTGCAGAAACCGCGCGGATGCTGGTTGAACAAGCCGCCAGCGGTGCCAGCGCACTGGTTGCGGCAAGCCCGGACACGCCATTGTCACAACTTCGTGAGAATGTGACGTCCAAAGGCGGCACTACCTTTGAGGCTCTGAAAGTGTTTACCGACCGACAATTACCGGAGATCGTTTCCGAGGCCATGCAGGCCGCCATTACCCGCGCGCAGGAAATGGAAAAACTGTTCTGATAAGAACGAATAAAAAATAATACTGCCCAAAATCATCCGTGTTGCGTCAAGACGACACGCGAAGGATGAAGGGCATAGGAGAATTATGTTAACGCTGACTTTTCTGGTCAAAACACTGATTGATCTCTACGTGATGGTTCTGCTGCTGCGCATCTGGATGCAATGGGCACGTACAGATTTTTATAACCCGTTTTCACAGTTCGTGGTGAAGATTACTCAGCCGATTATCGGACCACTTCGCCGGATTATTCCGCCGCTGGGCCCGATTGACAGCGCAAGCCTGCTGCTGGCTTTCATTCTTTGCACCATCAAATTCCCGCTGCTGTTGCTAATCCAAAGCGGCGCTATCTTCTTTGGTCTGAGCAGTCTGCTGATTGGCCTGATAGGGCTGGTCAAAGCCGCGGGTTATCTGGTGTTCTGGCTGGTCATTATCCGCTCATTGATGAGCTGGGTGAGCCAGGGCCGCGGACCAATGGATTATCTGCTGATGCAGCTGACTGAGCCGCTGATGGCACCCATCCGTCGTATTCTTCCTGCGATGGGCGGCATCGATTTCTCGGCAATGGTGGTGATCCTGATCCTTTATATGCTGAATTATCTCGGAATGGATCTGTTGGGTGCGCTGTGGTTCCAGCTTTAAGCCCGGCGTTCTGGCAATCTGACGTACTGGTTTTGCGGCTGGTTATCCAGCCCAAAGCCAGCCGTGACAGCCTGGTGGGTTTGCATGGCGACGAGCTGAAAGTCGCCATCACCGCCCCGCCGGTAGACGGACAGGCCAACACACATCTGGTGAAATTTCTCTCAAAACAGTTTAAAGTCGCCAAAAGTCAGATAAGCATCGAAAAGGGCGAGCTGGGCCGCCATAAACAAGTCCGCATTACCCATCCGCAAAATATCCCGACTGAGGTCGCGGTACTGCTCGCAGAATAACGTTAAGTCAGGACTCTCCCATGCAGAAAGTCGTATTAGCTACCGGCAACGCCGGTAAAGTGCGTGAACTCGCACATCTTCTGGCCGATTTCGGGCTGGACGTGGTGGCACAAACCGAACTCGGCGTTGAATCCGCCGAAGAAACCGGTCTGACGTTCATTGAGAATGCCATCCTGAAAGCCCGCCACGCGGCGGCTGTCACCGGTTTACCTGCTGTGGCAGATGACTCCGGCCTGGCGGTTGATTTTCTCGGTGGTGCGCCGGGGATTTACTCCGCGCGCTACGCGGGCGTTGATGCCAGCGATCAGCAAAACCTCGATAAACTGCTGGTTGCGCTGAAAGACGTTCCACAGGGCCAGCGTAATGCGCAGTTCCATTGCGTGCTGGTGTATATGCGCCATGCTGAAGACCCGACGCCGCTGGTGTGCCACGGCAGCTGGGCAGGTGAAATCACCTTTGCCCAGGCAGGTGAAGGCGGCTTTGGTTATGACCCGATCTTTTATGTTCCTGAGCTGGGTAAAACCGCCGCAGAACTGAGCCGTGAAGAAAAAAGTGCGGTGTCGCACCGGGGACAGGCATTGAAACTGTTGTTTGCCGCGATGAAAGAGGCAGTACAGAAGAATGCGTAAGTTACCGCCGCTGAGTCTCTACATTCATATTCCGTGGTGCGTGCAAAAATGCCCTTACTGCGATTTCAACTCGCACGCGTTAAAGGGCGAAGTGCCGCATGACGATTATGTCGCGCATCTGCTGGCAGATTTAGATGCGGATCTGCATCTGGTGGGCGGACGCAGCGTAGGGACCATTTTTATCGGCGGCGGAACCCCAAGCCTGCTGAGCAGCGAAGCAATGCAAAATCTGCTCGACGGCGTGCGTGCGCGGTTGCCACTCGACGCTCACGCTGAAATTACCATGGAAGCCAATCCCGGTACCGTCGAAGCAGATCGCTTCAGCGGCTACCAGCGCGCGGGTGTAAACCGTATTTCCATCGGCGTGCAAAGTTTTGATGTACAGAAACTGGAGCGTCTGGGGCGTATTCACGGCCCTGACGAAGCCAAACGCGCGGCACATCTGGCGACTGGCCTGAACCTGCGCAGCTTCAATCTGGATCTGATGCATGGTTTGCCGGATCAGACACTGGAAGAAGCACTGGACGATTTGCGTCAGGCAATCGCACTCAATCCGCCGCATTTGTCCTGGTATCAGCTGACTATCGAACCAAATACGATGTATGCCTCGCGTCCGCCAAAACTGCCGGATGATGACGCGCTGTGGGATATTTTCGAGCAAGGCGATCAGTTGCTGACCGCAGCCGGATACCAGCAATACGAAACCTCGGCGTATGCCAAACCGGGCTATCAGTGTCAGCACAACCTGAACTACTGGCGCTTCGGGGATTATCTCGGCATCGGTTGTGGCGCGCATGGCAAACTGACGCAGCCAGACGGGCAAATCCTGCGTACCGTCAAAACCAAACACCCTCGCGGTTACATGCAGGGTCGTTATATGGATAAACAGCATCCGGTGGAAACCGAAGATTTGCCGTTTGAATTCTTCATGAATCGCTTCCGCCTGCTGGAAGCCGCGCCGCGTGAAGAGTTTGGTCTGTATACCGGGCTGGATGAATCGGTGATCCGCGCACAGTTAGACGAAGCGATTGCCAAAGAATATCTGGTCGAAACCGACACGCACTGGCAGATCACCAGCAAAGGAAAGCTGTTCCTGAATTCGCTGCTGGAGCTGTTTTTGGCGGAGTAGAATCAAGTGATAACAGGGGTAAACACTGCCCGAAAACCCATTTTTGGTATATTATCACCACGTTGGGGTGCTGGCTTTCGTACTACTTACGGAAGTAGAAACTCTGGAAGATGTAGCTCCAACTACCTCTTCCAACAAAAAAACCGCGTAATCGCGGTTTTTTTGTATCTGTCATTTGGCAGCTTACTGTTTCAAATCTGCCAGCAAGGTTTTGTGCTGAGTATCCAGATTGGTCACGCGCTTACAGACGTCATCACCAAAGGCTTTGAACTCTTTTTCCTGCTTGTTCCACTCTTCCTGAACGGCCTGCTGCAGTCCGCCGAGATTACCCATCATCGCCTGCAGTGGATTTCCACCACTCGCCGCCTGTTTGAGCCCCATCTCGTTGATGCTGTCCTGCATCACGCCGCCCATGGTTTGTTCCATCAGCTTCTGACCGTTCTGCTTAACCTGATCCACCGCTTTATGGTGGAAGGTCAGGCCATCAGTGCGGTGTTCGATAATCAGGTTCATCTGCTCTTTCAGCTGCTTATCGAGCTTGACCAGGCGGTTACGCACGTTGCTGTCACTGCCCAGTTTTTCGACGATCACACGGTCAACCGCAACCCGGCCTTTTTCAAGATGCGCCGTCGCGCCCTGGTCAATCCACGGCAGGTCACGGCGTAAACCGGCCTGATAGTCGATGGCTTCCTGACGCTGTCTGGCGCTCAGGGTCATGTCTTTTCCGTTGAGGGTTACGTTACCGTTTGGTGTGATCAGCAGATCACCGCTGTTACCGACAACCTGTACGGTCTGCGGCTTGATGATCACGTCATCCTTAGGCTGGACGGCACACTGATAATCAGCCTGTGCGCTCCACGCGCTCAGCGCCAGTAACGCAGCAAGTCCGGTTTTTACCAATCCACTTTTTACTAACATGTACTCTCCCTTAAGACAGCAAACTCAAAAAATTGAACGGCCAATACGTTGCGCCAGTAATTCTAAGGCAGCAATACCTGCCAAAGAGTTCCCTGCCGCATCAAGTTCCGGTGACCAAACCGCAATGCACATCTCGCCAGGCACCACGGCAATGATGCCGCCGCCGACGCCAGATTTACCCGGCATACCGACGCGGTAGGCGAATTCACCCGCGCCGTCATACATGCCGCTGGTGACCATCATCGCATTAATCTGACGCGCCTGACGGGCATCAATGAGCGGTTCTTCACTCCCCAGCGGATGCCCTTTATTGGCAAGATATACAAACGTCCGCGCCAGTTCTTCGCAACTCATACGTAATGCACAGTAGTGGAAATAGGTATGCAAAACGGTGATGACGTCGTTGTCGAAATTACCGAAAGACTTCATCAGATAGGCAATCGCCGCGTTGCGGTCAGAATGCTCGAACTCTGAACGGGCAACGTGCCGATCGTAGTTGAGATCTGCCGATCCGGCCAGTTGCCGCACCACTTCCAGCATTCTCTGCTTTGGTGCGGAGAGCCGGGTTTGCAGCAAATCGCAGACCACAAGCGCGCCCGGATTGATAAACGGATTACGCGGTTTTCCCTGTTCAAGCTCAAGCTGAACCAGCGAATTGAACGGCTGACCGGACGGCTCTTTGCCGACGCGCTGCCAGATTTCGCTTTCCTGATAACGGGTCAGCGCCAGCGTCAGGCTGAGCACTTTTGAGATCGACTGGATCGAGAAACGCATGTCGGCATCACCGGCACGAAAGATCTCCCCTTTCGTGGTACACACGGCAATCCCTAAATGATCGGGGCTGACTTCCGCCAGCGCAGGAATGTAATCAGCAACGTTGCCACGGCCAATCAGCGGCCTGACCTGCGCCAGAATATCTTCCAGCAAACTGTTATCGAGTTCGGTACCCAACGTCCTGCCTCCAGATGTAACAAAGGTGCCGGAAGGCACCTTTCAAAGATTCAGAATTTATCTGACCGGTGGAATCAGTCCCACCAGATATCGAATAACTCAGAAACTTCCACGTCTTCCATTTTCTGGTCTTCTAACCATTTTTTGACCTGCGCGCGCTGTTCATCAGTGCAGTGACCGATATCCTGACGGCAAACCAGACCTTCCCATTGCAGATAGCCACTGCCATCGAAAGCCAGTTTGTTTGGCTCGATCACACCGTCGATGAATTTATCCAGGGATTCATCAATGGTTTCTACCGCGGTACCTTCCGGGAAACGCCATTTTACAGAGAAGCCCAGTTCCTGGAACTCGGCAATGTGTAACTTCTTACGTAAACGACGACTGCGATTTGTAGCCATTATTGCTTCCTCTCAAACATCAGATCCCACACGCCGTGGCCTAAACGCTGGCCACGCATTTCGAACTTGGTCACCGGGCGCGATTCAGGACGCGGGACATAATTACCTTCCTGCGACAGATTCACCCAGCTTACTAAACTGGTCATGACTTCGAGCATGTGCTCCGCATACGGCTCCCAGTCGGTTGCCATGTGGAATACACCGCCCACTTTTAGTTTCTTGCGCAGCTTCTCGACGAACTCAGGCTGCACGATACGGCGCTTATTATGGCGCGCTTTGTGCCACGGGTCAGGAAAGAATAGCTGCACCATATCGAGCGAGCCATCCGGAATCATTTTTTCCAGCACTTCAACCGCATCGTGACACATCACGCGCAGGTTGCTGACGCCCTCTTCGTGCGCCGTTGCCAGACACGCGCCAACACCCGGTGAGTGTACTTCAATCCCGATAAAGTTCTGGTCAGGATTCTGCTGCGCCATGGTAACGAGCGATGTGCCCATGCCGAAACCGATTTCCAGTACCACAGGTGCAGAGCGACCAAATAAGGCATCAATATCCAGGGATTCGGCCTGAAACTCCACGCCCATCACCGGCCAGAAGTTGTCCAGCGCAAATTGCTGACCTTTAGTCAGACGGCCCTGACGGCGGACAAAACTACGGATACGGCGCATCGCGCGACCGTTCTCGTCGAACTCCGGTGAAATGACGTCGTTTTTCATGGTGTTTCCACTCCGATTGGCAAGACGCGGTACCCGCGCGCGGATGCCTGTGCTTTGGTCACTAAATATAAGGAAAGGCGCATTATCCAAACTTACTCCCGATTAGCAAGGCTTGCGGGCAGGAAATCCGTCAATACAGTGCGGAAAGTTCCGGTTTACAGCCAGACGGGAACTGTGATGTGATCAGCCCCGTCTTTTAACCCTGCCGGACTGTAATTCACCCATGATGGAAGCCCAACGTTTCTCACCTCTGGTGCTCGACTGGTATCAGCGCTATGGCCGCAAAACGCTGCCGTGGCAAATCGCAAAAACACCTTATAAAGTCTGGCTTTCGGAAGTGATGTTGCAGCAAACGCAGGTAGCGACTGTTATCCCGTATTTTGAACGTTTTATGCAACGCTTTCCGACGGTGTCTGATCTCGCCGCAGCGCCCCTCGATGAAGTCCTGCATCTGTGGACCGGGCTGGGTTATTACGCCCGTGCGCGTAACCTGCATAAAGCGGCGCAGACCATCGCCAGCCAGCACGGCGGCGTATTTCCGACAACTTTTGATGAAATTCTCGCGTTGCCGGGCATTGGCCGTTCCACCGCCGGCGCGGTTTTGTCGCTGGCACTGAATCAGCACTACCCTATTTTAGACGGGAATGTGAAGCGCGTGCTGGCCCGCTGCTATGCTGTTGACGGCTGGCCGGGCGAGAAGAAAACCGAAAATAAGCTGTGGACGATAAGCGAAGACGTCACGCCCGCCGAAGGTGTTGCTCAGTTTAATCAGGCAATGATGGATTTGGGCGCGATGGTTTGTACCCGCAGCAAACCCAAGTGCGAGCTGTGCCCGGTGAAATCCGGCTGTGAAGCTTATGCGCATCACAGCTGGGCGAATTATCCCGGTAAAAAACCTAAGAAAACCCTGCCGGAAAAGACCGCGTTTATGCTGATGATCCAGCAGGAAGATAAAGTCTGGCTGGAACAGCGTCCGCCGGTCGGCCTGTGGGGCGGATTGTTCTGCTTCCCGCAATTTACCACCGAAGATGAACTGGCTATTGGTCTGAAAAAATACGGTGTTACGCAAAATCAGTTGCAGCAGCAGACCGCTTTTCGTCACACTTTCAGCCATTTCCATCTGGATATCGTCCCGATGTGGTTAAATCTGCGTTCTTCCGCGGGTTGCATGGATGAAGGTGCGGGTCTCTGGTATAACTTAGCCCAACCACAATCCGTCGGGCTGGCCGCGCCGGTAGAGCGTCTGTTAACGCAACTGGCTAAAGAACCGACCCAAAAGAACGATCGATAAGGAATTAGCATGAGCAGAACGATTTTTTGTACTTTTCTCAAGCGCGATGCTGAAGGACAAGACTTCCAGCTGTACCCTGGCGAGATTGGCAAACGTATCTTCAATGAGATTTCGAAAGAAGCCTGGTCGCAGTGGATGGCCAAACAAACCATGCTGATTAACGAAAAGAAACTCAGCATGATGAATCCGGAAGACCGCAAACTGCTGGAACAGGAAATGGTCAACTTCCTGTTCGAAGGTCAGGACGTGCATATCGAAGGCTATACCCCGCCGTCAAAATAATCATTTATAACAATGGTTATAACATTAAGGCAGGTACTCCGGGTGCCTGCTTCTTTCATCAGAAACGGTTTGTAAGATGAAGAAAATTTTAGCTTTGCTGGTTATCGCGCCCATGTTGATCTCCTGCTCCGGCAGCAAGAAAGACCAGTTCAACGAAGCTTATGTGAAAGACACCAACGGATTCGATATTTTGATGGGGCAGTTCGCCCATAACATCGAAAATATCTGGGGTATGAACGAAGTGCTGATCGCGGGTCCGAAAGACTACGTGAAATATAGCGATCAGTATTACACCCGCAGCCACATCAACTTCGATGCGGGTACCATCACCCTTGAGACTATTTCTGGCACGGATCCGGCGGCCAGCCTGCGTCAGGCCATTATCAGCACCTTGCTGGTGGGCGACGATCCGGGCAATGTTGACCTTTATTCCGACGCCAATGATATCCAGATCAGCCGTGAACCGATGTTGTACGGTCAGGTTCTCGACAATACCGGCCAGCCAATCCGCTGGGAAGGCCGCGCAGCAAGTTTTGCTGATTATCTGATTCAGAACAAACTGATGCGCCGTCAGTCCGGTCTGCACGTGATTTATTCCGTGACGATCCAGATGGTGCCGAACCACCTGAACAAACGTGCGCATAAATATCTGCCGATGATCCGTGAAGCATCAGCTAAGTATGGCGTCGATCAGTCTCTGATCCTGGCGATCATGCAAACCGAATCAGCCTTTAACCCGTATGCGGTGAGTAATGCCGATGCGCTGGGCCTGATGCAGGTTGTGCAACATACCGCGGGTGTTGATGTGTTTAAATCAGAAGGAAAATGGGGCAAGCCAAGCCGCAGCTATCTGTTTGATCCGCAGAATAATATCAATACCGGCACGGCTTATCTTGCGATGCTGCAAAACGTGTATCTGGGGAACATCAACAACCCGACATCACGTCGCTATGCTGTGATTACCGCTTATAACGGCGGTGCAGGTAGTGTTCTGCGCGTGTTCTCACAGAACAAAACGCAGGCGTTTAACATCATTAACAATATGGCGCCTGGCGATGTGTACACCACTCTGACGACCAAACATCCGTCGGCAGAATCCCGCCGCTATCTGTACAAAGTGAACAATACTCAGCGCAGCTACCGCCGCGTAGATTAACGTTTATCGTCCCGGCTTCTCAGGCGTGAGGCGCCGGGACTAATGTCTTAACTGTGAGTCTGTAAACTCTCCGTCGGCAGACTTTGTGTCTGGAATTTTCCGTCACCCAGATCACTGACAATATGATTCATGCGCTCTTCCGTCAGCTGGTAGTAACGGATAGAGAAAGCCGTAATCAGATAGAAAATAGCCGGTAAGACGGTGAATAAAATCAGGACACCGCGTACCGCTTCCGCCGATTGTTGTTCCACGCCCGCCTGATAACCAAACCATGCCAGCCCCCAGCCTGTCAGCGCCCCACCAATCGCCACGCCGAGTTTAATCACAAAGATATTCGCCGCGATGTTCATCCCTGTAATTCGGCGCTGGGTTTTCCACTCCCCATAATTATTGGCATCCGTGATCATTGACCATTGCAGTGGAGCATTTATCCCCTGTAATAAGTTAAGGGCAATATGAACAATAAAGGCAGGGATCCAGTAATCGGTTGGCAGCACAAAGAAAAGTAATCCTGCAAATGCACTTAATATGTTCACCCAGATGGACGCGCGGATTTTACACATCCACGAGCCCAGTTTTTTGGCAAATAAACTGCCGATAACCGCCGCAACGGTAGTCGCCATCATGAAAATGGAAATAATGCCGCTTCCCTGATGCAGAACATATTGCACGAAATACACCAGCAAACTGCCGCGAACAACCACGCCGCATAACATGGCAAGGTTATAAACTGAGAGGATCCGCCACTGATCATTTTGCATAAGAACACGCACATCACGAAGGATATTCATGTTCTCTTCTTTCACCGGTGTAATACGCTCCCGCGTGGTGAGGAAACAGACAAAGAACATCACGCAGCCAATGACACCAAAGATGCCCATCGCCCACTGCATACCGGTCGCGCGGTCTCCCGGTGAGATAAAATCAGCTAGCGGCAGGATGAGCGCCGTCCCCATCGCACCCCCGACGGGCGCAATAGCGAAACGCCACGATTGCAGGGAAAGATTATCCTGCGGGTCGGCAGTAATTGCGGCCCCCAGAGAACAGTAAGGAATATTAATCGCCGTGTACATTAAGGTCATAAATATATAAGCGAAAACCGCATAAACAATTTTACCGGTCTGTTCAAAATCTGGCGTAGAATAAACCAGAACACAACTGACGGCAAAGGGCACACAAATAATCAGTAGCCAGGGCCGAAATCTTCCCCAGCGACTTTTGGTCTGATCGGCAATCGCGCCCATAATAGGATCAGTGATCGCATCAAGTACCCTGACCACTAAGAACAGGGTTCCCATTACCGCTGGCGGCAAACCATAAATATTCGTATAGAAATAGGCAAGAATAGCGACAGAAGAATCAAAAACAATGTGGCTTGCCGCATCACCTAATCCAAAACCCAGCTTTTCTTTCGCACTGATCCTTTCAGTTAATGCTGACATGCAGTCACCTTTATTAAGATGGAATTCTGCATTAGTTATAATTCCAGAAAATCACGCTGAGTATTGTGATTTCTCATTTACGTTTTATGCTTTTAATCAACTGTGACGCAGGTATCTATACTCTGGCTGAATAAGAGGATTATTTTCGAGCTGCATCACATATCCCCATGCAGGGTTATTGTCGCGATTGATCAATAAAAAACGATCCAATAAAAAACCCATCCGGAGATGGGTTTTATGCGGGCTATTGTGCGAGAACATACCCCATCACGCGTTTCCAGCCGACCGGCTTTTTCTCAATATACACACCCTGTAATTCCGGCGAGAAGCCCGGTAACAGGTTGATCCCTTCTTCCAGCGCCATAAAGTAACGCTGAACTGCCCCGCCCCACAATTCGCCGGGCACCACGCAGAGCACGCCCGGAGGATACGGCAGCGCGCCTTCTGCGGCGATACGCCCTTCAGCGTCACCAATCGCTACCAGCTCAATGTTATCGCGGATAAACTCGTTATGCGCGTCCTGTGGATTCATCACCACTTTCGGGAAGCTCTTCTCGCGGAACATCTCTTTTTGCAGCTCTTTCACATCAAAACTGACGTACAGGTTATGCATTTCCTGACACAGCTGACGGATGGTGTAATTGCGGTAACGGTCTTCGTTTTTACGATACACCGTCGGCAGCACTTCGCTGAGCGGCGCATCTTCTTCGATGTACTGCTCAAAACGCACCAGCTCTTCCACCAGCAACTGCATTTTGGCCGGCGTTTCGGCCGGCGTCAGCAGGAACAGGATCGAGTTCAGGTCGCATTTCTCCGGCACGATGCCGTTCTCGCGCAAATAGTTGGCCAGAATGGTCGCCGGAATGCCGAACTCAGTGTATTTACCGCTGGACGCATCAATGCCCGGCGTAGTCAGCAGCAGCTTGCACGGATCAACGAAATACTGCTTTTCGGCATAACCGTCGAAGGCATGCCAGCGTTCACCCGGCACAAAATCAAAGAAGCGAACGTCGTTAGCCATCTCATTGGTTTCATGATCCTGCCAGCGCTTTCCGCCGACCACTGGCGGCACAAACGGCAAAATCATCGAGCATTGATCCAGCAGCATTTTGCGGGTTTCGATGCCCAGCTTCACGCATTCCATCCACATGTGTTTTCCGCTGCCACCGGCATGAATACGCGCATTCACGTCCAGTGCGGCAAACAGCGGATAAAACGGGCTGGTTGAGGCGTGCATCATAAAGGCATTGTTGAGCTTTTTATGGCTGCAATGGCGCTTCTGGCCCTTAATGTGATTGTCTTTTTTATGGATCTGCGAAGTCTGCGAGAATCCGGCCTGCTGCTTATGCACCGACTGTGTGACGATAATCCCCGGATCGTTTTCATTAAGCTCCAGCAGCAACGGCGAACATTCTTTCATCATCGGGATGAATTGCTCGTAACCGACCCATGCAGAATCAAACAGAATGTAATCGCACAGATGACCGATTTTATCGACCACCTGACGCGCGTTGTACACTGTGCCGTCGTAGGTGCCGAGCTGGATGATGGCCAGGCGGAACGGGCGTTTCTCGTTAGCACGATCCGGTGCCACTTCTTTGATCTGTTTACGCAGATAAGTTTCGTCGAAACAGGCCGCATCGATGCCGCCAATAAACCCAAACGGGTTACGTGCTGTTTCGAGATACACCGGCGTCGCACCCGCTTGCAACAGCGCGCCATGATGGTTTGATTTGTGATTATTACGGTCGAACAGCACGAGGTCGTCGCGGGTCAGCAGCGCGTTAGTCACGACTTTATTGGCCGCAGATGTCCCGTTAAGCACGAAATAGGTTTTATCTGCACTGAAGACTTTAGCGGCATACTTTTGAGCGTCTTTCGCCGAGCCTTCGTGGATCAGCAAATCGCCCAGTTTGACGTCCGCATTACACATGTCAGAGCGGAAGATATTCGGGCCGTAGAAATCATAAAACTGACGCCCTGCCGGATGACGACGGAAAAACTCGCCGCCCTGATGGCCCGGACAAGCGAACGTGGCGTTCTCCATCTCGACATACTTTTTCAGCGTGTCGAAAAACGGCGGGAAGAGCGCCTCTTCATAGGCCTGTGCGGCAGATTCGATTTGTGCCGCGTAAAACGCCTGGTTGGCGTCCGACAGCGTGATCACGCCTTTCAGCAAAGGCAAAAATTCCGGCGACACCTGCTCCGTTCCCTGCACTGCCACAAACGCGGGAATACCGAATCCCAGTGTTTCAATCTCCGCCAGCCTGCCGTGATTCAGATCACCCACAGAAATGATGATGGCCGCTACGTCCGCGTAATCGGCGCGGCGCAGGTCAACGACCAGACGAGCAGTCTGGAGATAAGGGGCGACAGAAGCGCTTGCTGCAAGTTTTAAGTGTTTCATTCAGACTCTCAAACGGTTAAGTAAGAGGGTGTGCCAGATGGCACGGCAATGAGCAGGTTCTTACGTCATAGAGCAATTGCGCGCAGAGTCCGGCCCGGCAAATGACGTTGGCTAAGCAAGATATCGAGTGCGACAGGACAATGCCGGTGAGGCAAAGTGGTGACAAATCGAGTTTCAGACCCGGCCACGTCTGATAGACAACAGTAAAATCAGAGAATTGCCCTGTGGATGACGCTCTGTTTTTAATAATGCCTAACAGCGGACAAACGGTAGCCTTACCGCATGAAAGAGACTGCAAAAGGAGAAAAGCTGAAATCGTGGTGTTTACAGCACCCGGAGATCATCATCAGATTTTTTATGCACTTATAAAAAGCGCGATGTGATAAACCAGCCATGCCGCAACCCTCTTGAGCTGTCGCGTGAAAACGGGAACAGAGTTGTTTAATAAATCGGCGCAATAATGGCATCTTTTAGACCCCCGTTCAACCCTGTAAATTGCGCGAATTTCTTACAAAATACGACACCGTCCGGCATGGGATTTTGCCTGTGAATTTCAGGCAAACCGCAGATTCCGGCAGTTAAATCGACAAATCGTCGTAAAAAGCATCATTCAGGTGACGAACACCACCGTTGTCACAAAAAGCCGTTGACGACACATCCCCAATACGGTTTAATGCGCCCCGTTGCCCGGATAGCTCAGTCGGTAGAGCAAGGGATTGAAAATCCCTGTGTCCTTGGTTCGATTCCGAGTCCGGGCACCATATTTAAAAGAACCCGCCTATGGCGGGTTTTTTGCTTTTTGAGTTCTTATAAAAGATCATGGACTCTCCATCGAACTTCGTTCGATGACTCGCCTTAGCAGGCTCGCCCTGCGGGCCAACGGCAAAGCCGTTGTTCAAATGCCTGCGGCATTAGTCCGAGTCCGGGCACCATATTTAAAAGAACCCGCCTATGGCGGGTTTTTTGCTTTCTGCTCTCCTGAAACTTCAAGCCCGTTTAGAAAGCAAAAAAAGCCGGAGAATGTCAGCGCATTCTCCGGCTTTTTCTTACTTATGAAGCAACAGCGACGGGCGTTATCCGTACAATTTCAGCCGCTGACACTGCTTTTCATGATGAATGCAAAAGCGAGGATCATTTGTATGCAAACCATCAATGGCAGATTCAGTATTGAGAATGTTAATAAACGATGCGTTTACGTTCATTAAAATCATGCCATTTTGTTTTGATATATTCGTCCAGTTCATTATGAAATCTTTCCCCGGAAAACTTTAATGCATTTTCACGACAGTCCAGAGGAAGAATTGAGTCTTTAATGGTATCGAAGTGACGCACGGCCTTTATCAGAGACGCCGCTGTTTGCTCAGCGAAAAAGACTCCTGTTGCATGCTTTTCACCGTAAGGTCTGATGGTCTCCAGAACGCCGCCTTTGCCAAAGGCAATAACCGGCGTTCCGCTGGCCTGCGCTTCGACAGGCGTGATCCCAAAATCTTCTTCCGCAGCGAAAACAAAAGCCTTTGCGCGTCGCATATAGTCTTGCATCACATCGTCAGGCTGATAGCCCAGTATTTCAATGTTACTGCCCGCTTTGGCCTTAATCTTGCCCATTTCAGAGCCGTCTCCGATGACCACCAGCTTCTTATCCGGCATCTGACTGAATGCTTCCACAATCAGATCGATACGTTTATAGGGCACCATGCGCGAAGCGGTAAAATAGAAATCCTCTTTGTTCTCCTGCAATGTAAAACGCTCTACATCGACAGGCGGATAAATAACATCCGCGTCGCGGCCATAGACTTTCTTAATGCGGCGGGCAATAAACTGGGAATTGGCAATAAAGTGATCCACCCCATTAGCCGTCCGGTAATCCCACATCCTGATTTTATGCAGGAACCAGCGGGCAAGATTGCCTTTCAGCCCCTTATTCAGCCCTGCCTCACGCAGATACTGGTGCTGAAAATCCCAGGCATAGCGGATCGGAGAATGCACATAGCTGATGTGCAACTGGTCAGGACCGGTCAGCACGCCCTTGGCGACCGCATGACTGCTGGAAAGCACTATGTCATGTCCGGTCACATCAAGTTGTTCGATAGCCAGCGGCATTAAAGGCAGATATTGCTGATATTTCTTTTTAGCAAAAGGTAAGCGCTGAATAAAAGAGGTCGTCGCTTCTTTACCGTAGAATTTTTTGCGGGACTCATCAGAAAGAAAATCAACAACAGAATAGATATCTGCGTCCGGGTATAATTTAATAAATTCCGCAATGACTTTTTCGGACCCGGCAAATGTCACCAGCCAGTCAGCAACAATCCCCACACTCACATTATGTGACATAATCTAAACCTTATAAAATAAAAATGGGCAAAATAAACCCATAGCGAGTTATTACCACTCACTTAAATAAGATATTTTCAATAATTACATGCTACGAAGGATGGAAAGAATCTTCCTGGTTTGTTCCTGCATTAATTTTGTATTAGCACGGGATTCCACATTCAGTCGAACAACCGGTTCAGTATTAGAACTACGGAGATTGAAACGCCACTCATCAAACTCCAGACTTATTCCGTCCGTATGGTCGATGTTCAACGCCTCTCCTTCATACATCGCTAATACACGGTCAATAGACTCTTTGGGCTTTTGCAGGTAACTGTTTATTTCACCTGAAGCAGGGTAAGCGGTGATCCGGTCATTAACCAGTTGCCTCAGGGACTTACCTTTAACATGCAGTAATTCAGCGACCAGCAACCAGGGGATCATACCACTGTCACAATAATAGAAATCGCGGAAGTAATGATGGGCGCTCATCTCGCCGCCATAGACCGCATCTTCCTGGCGCATACGCTCTTTAATAAACGCATGACCGGTTTTTGACATCACAGGCACTCCGCCCGCACCGGTGACAATATCAATGGTATTCCAGCTCAGACGCGGGTCATGAATGATACGCGAGCTGGGGTATTTCTCGAGGAACGCGTCGGCCAGCAGACCCACGATGTAATACCCTTCGATGAAATTACCGGCATCATCAAACAGAAAACACCGGTCAAAATCACCATCAAACGCGATCCCCATATCTGCCTGGTGTTTAATGATGGCATTGGTGGTGTCCTGGCGGCACTCAGGCAATAACGGATTAGGGATGCCGTTGGGGAATGTTCCGTCGGCCTCGTGGTGAATTTTGATAAATTCAACCGGTGCTCCGGCAGCAATAAAGCGCTGCTCGATAGCATCCACAACGTGACCGGCAGCGCCATTACCGGAGTTAAATACCAGTTTCAAGGGACGGGTGAAATTCTCTAAATTGACATAGCTGAGCAACTTATCAACATACGCTTCCAGCACAGAGGCTTTTTCATAAGTGCCACGTATAGCCTTTTCTGCTGGTGCGAAATTATTAGCTTCGGCCAGTGCCTGAATCTCGCGTAAACCGGTATCGCCACTGATTGGACGGGAGTTCTCACGAACCAGTTTCATACCATTATAATTCATTGGATTATGGCTGGCGGTGACTTCAATACCACCATCAAGGCTGAGATAGGAAGTCGCAAAATAGATTTCTTCCGTGCCGCTCACGCCAATATCAACAACATCAGTCCCCGCATCCTGTAAACCCTTCGCCAGAGCAAGTTTCAATGCTTCACTGGTTAAACGAACATCACCGCCTAATACCATTCTATTTGGCTTTAAATATTCGCCGTACGCTCGTCCTATGCGATAAGCAATATCTTCGTTTAATTCAACACCTAATTCACCGCGAATATCGTACGCTTTAAAGCAAGATAATGTATCTGACATATTTCACCCCAAAATTAACAGCGACCATAGTGATCTTTTATACGAATAATATCGTCATCTTCCAGATATGAACCTGATTGTATTTCCAGAAGTTCAAGAGGTATTTTTCCGGGATTCTCTAATCTGTGATGAGCACCAATGGGTATAAATGTGGATTCATTTTCAGTCAGCAGATAATCTTTATCTTCCAGAATAACTCTGGCTGTACCCGAAAGAATTACCCAGTGTTCAGCCCGGTGATGATGCATTTGTAATGAGAACTGTCCGCCCGGTTTTACCGTTATTCGATTCACATGATAACGGGGCGCCGTCACAACATTATCGTTCCGCCCCCATGGACGATAAGATTCACGATGCACGCGATATTCCCGGCGTTTATGACTTTTTAAATATTCAACGACTTTTTTAACGTCCTGCACCTGGTTTTTATCAATCACTAAAACGGCGTCTTTAGTATTAACAATCACCAGATTATCTACACCAATAGCGGCCACCAATTTTTCATCGGTATTGATATAACAATTCGTCGCATTATGAGTAAATACATCGCCACTGAGGGCATTACCCTCGATGCTTTTATTATTCACTTCCCAAAGAGCCGACCAGGAACCCACATCATTCCAGCCCGCATCTAACGGAACGACAATCGCATCAGTGGTTTTTTCCATCACCGCATAATCAACAGACTCATCGGGACAGGAAATAAATGATTCTTTATCAACACGAATAAAATCCTGCTGCTCATCGGCCTGTGAGGTTTCAATGGCTTTAAGACAGGCATCAACAATGTCCGGCCTGAATTTCGTCATCTCTTGCAGAAAACGCTTCGCACGGAACAAAAACATACCGCTGTTCCAGTAATACTCACCGCTTTCCAGATATTGCATCGCGGTAGCAAGATCCGGCTTCTCGACAAAACGCTGCACCCGAAAAACAGGATCTGCGTCGGTGCACAATTTGGTTCCCCTCTGTATATAACCGTATCCGGTTTCCGGACCGGTCGGCACGATACCGAAGGTCACCAGCTTCCCCTGTTCCGCGAACGGAATAGCATTCTGTACGGCCCGGTGAAAGGCCGCAGGAGACTCGATAACATGGTCAGCAGCAAGCACCAGCAAAAGCGGGTCTAAACCTTTGTCGATAGCACTGAGCGCAGCCAGCGTAATCGCAGGCGCCGTATTGCGCCCGACAGGCTCGAGGATAATATTATCTTTGAGCTGATTTATTTGCCGCAGTTGTTCGGCAACGAGAAAACGATGCTCTTCATTACAAATAACCAGCGGCACAGAAACATCCAGCCCTTTTAAACGGCAGACGGTTTCCTGCAACATTGAATTATCGCCATGCAGACGAAGAAATTGTTTTGGATAAAGCTCACGAGACATCGGCCACAAACGGCTACCGGTACCGCCAGCCATGATTACTGGAAGGATCATAATATTCGTCTCAGGAAAAAGTCAGATAAGATGCAATCATTAAAAAACAATTCAGTGCTCAGAGGAATAACTGAATTATCATTCAGAATGAGCACTGACAAATTGTGAATGATTTATGCTTTAATTTTAAAAACTGTTTTAAGGGAAAAGTAGAGCAATACTGGAGAAATTCTAATCATGAGTATGGAGTAAAATTTTTTATAATTAAGTTGCGGTTTTAACCTGAATAAACATGAAACATTGATGCGTTTCTGGATTTCTGCAACTTCATTTACCGGAGCACCAAATTTAATTGCATTAATAAAAACCATCAAAGCCACAATATACTCATGCTTTATTATCCTCAGCTTGTCTGATTCTGAGATAATTAAAGGCTTTATCAGTGACTTGGTAATTTCCAGGTATTGCAGTCTGTCTAGTGCTTTTCGGTAGGATTTTTTTGTCAATGAGGAAACATGCTGTACATAATGATACTTGGGTTCACTGCCAAATGAGATGTCAGCACCATTGAGAAACATCGTCATAATGACAAGATAGTCTTCAAAAACGGGTAACGTAGTGTCAAAATGAACATTCAGGAAAAGATCCCGTTTGAATATCTTATGCCAAAGGAAACCTGTTATTTCATTTTCCAGCATAGAAAAAACAGCATCTTTACCCTTCAGAATCTTTTTGGGAGAAAATTGATTTACCGTACCGCTTTGGACACCCTCGGGTGTTTCAGAGTAGTATAAGCACTGGCCTATATCCGTATTATTACTTACTACAATGTTCATTAAATAACTTATCGCATCATGCTCAAAGTAGTCATCAGAATCTAAAAAACAAATAAAGTCCCCTTTTGCATGCTCCACTAACTTATTCCGTGTGAAAGAAACCCCTTCATTTTTAACATTATGAGAAATGCTACGACGGATATGATCGTGCTCAATAAAAAAACTCTCAACAATTGCCCTTGAAGAATCGCTCGAAAAATCATCGACAATAACCACTTCTATATTAGAATAGGTTTGAGTGGCAACAGACTCCAGGGCCTTCCTGATATACTTTTCAGAGTTGAAAAGAGGAATAAGGATGCTAACTAATGCTGATTGAGTTTCCATAAAATCATCTAGCCCCTCTTAAATATCTTTCCCGCCAGTGAAAGTATCATTGCTTTTCTACTCTTAGAAGTGATAGTAAAAATAAGAGTACAATAGGATATCGCACCAACGGTAATTTTTACTGCTATTCCAGCCCAGGATTCATTTAATAATATAAACTCCTGCATACCCATCAGAATAATACACATACCCCCGGCGCATATAATGGGAATAATAATCTCTCTTATGTATTGTCTGAATGTTAAATTTAAGAGTGTTAATGCACACCATGCGGAAACAGGGTAAAGAAGTATTGTACGGATGGAAAATACCAGTGCAGTAGCAATCAAACCATATCGAACAAAAATATAGAATGCCAAAACATTACTTATTGCATAAAGCAGTGTTAATCTGGCTTGCCATTCAGGTTTATCACGGGCAAACATGACGGAATGATTGTAATATCCAATCGATGTAACAAACCCTACAGCACTGACAATTTGCATTATGGGTACAGATGGCATCCATTTCTGTCCCAGCAGCAGAAAAGTAATATCATGAGATAATGCACTAAGACCAACAAAAGCAGGCGCTGTTACCAGAACGGTAAAATAGGTTGCTTGCAGATACTTTTTACCAAATTCATTTAAATCGTTTTTATATCGGGTAAATGCGGGTAATGAAACCCGCATTAATGCGGATGAGAGAACGGTGTTCAGGGTGTTTACGATGCGTTTACCCGCCGAATAAACACCGGCACCCGCAGTTCCAAGAAAGTAGGTAATAAAGAAAACATCACTATTTTGATTGGCGAAGTTAGTAATATTGCTCAGAGCCACATGCTTAGAAAACCCTACAGACTCGCGAATGGAATCCTTCGAAATCTTCATTTTTGGCTTCCAGGGTGTCGTCACCCACAGCACGACCAGAGAGATCAGTGAAGTGACAACTTGCTGTACCACCAGACTCGTAACAGCATACCCTTTACAGGCAAGCACCACTCCGACAGCCCCCCCGATAGAGATAGAGCAGATTGACCTTATCGCTAAAGGGCGGAACATCATATTATGCGTTAACCAGGCTTCGTGTGTCCGGCTCAATCCGCTGACGACAATAATAATGCCTGTTCCCCGGATGACATTGGCCAGCTCCGGTACTTTCATGTACGCCTCAATAAACGGGGCGGAAAAGAAAATAATCAAGAATGCGGGTACAGATAAAGAGAAACATAAAAAAAATGCAGAATTATAGTCTACAGGTGTCGGTGATTTCATTCTCACGATCGATGTCGCAATACTATCGAATATAACATTGCGAAAAAACTGCGTAACAAGCAAAGACACACTGAGCATGCCGTATATACTGGGTGTCAGCAACTTCGCTAATATTATGAATATAATAAATGTTATGACTTGTGAAACTGTATTATCCAGAACAGACCAGATAGCGCCTGAAATTATACTCGGCTTCTGGTTTCTCGCTTGAGCGTTCAATTTAGCGTCCTTAGAATATCATTTGCATTTTGAAAGCCTGTCGATGCCGTTTAATAAGCGCTCTACATTATTGGTAAATTTAAAATCTTCGCTTAGAAAACCCGGTCTGGACTTCACATCAAGAAGCACGCTGGATGCCTGGTCAATAAATCTGTTATTCAAATTCAGATTTAAACGCTCTTCAACTGTCCTGATAGCTTTGTTTGGAATTCGATGCAATGCTAACTGAGTTAACTGCTGATACTTCACCCACCACTTTTTGTTCTTTAGCTCTCGCTGTTTTCTGAAGTATTTAACAGCGAACTCTACATCTGAATCAGGTAAGAAATACTTTTCTCCATAGGTACACAGAGATTTATCGCGTAAATACTCACGCAGGGAACTGCTTCCCAGAACAGTTGGCCGGTAGGGGGTATTTATGGTCTGAGTCCAGTCTAACCATTTGAATGTATTGATCTGTGAGGAAGTAATTAAGGGAACCCAGGGTACGCGCAGAGCGTCAGCAATAATGGCCGCATGCATAGCATCCGCCAGCACCAGTTTTGCATGTCTGATTTTTTGGATAACCGTCTTTGCATCCGATTGAGGATTCACGAACTCAATCCCAGCCTGCTGGCACACCTTTTCCCATTGCCCGGTGACAAGCGCGTGATGATGAGGAACAAAAATTACCCCTTTGCGTTCAGCATCTGAGAGTGGTTGAAACTCAGCGAGCGTGTTTAAAAGGGCAGCGCCATCAGTAATAAATTTGTCTTTCGGCAATCCTAAAATCTCAGCACTGAGCGGACCCCGAACGCAGAGTGTTTCCCAGGAGCTGTCGCCAAAGTTGACTGGCGGATAGCCATAACCGACACCACTCGAGAAGACTATCCATTTTTTAGCCGGAGGCATGGCAGAAGTAATAATGGTGCCAATCCCTGATACCCTGACATTTTCGTTATCATCAAAAAAGCCGGGAAGCAATGCATCCCAGATCCATGCGTTAAGGTCGTCCCCAAAATTCCCATGCGCAGATTTATAATAGTAAATTTTCAATTTATCACCGATTAATATTTAATGGCTAATTCGATAGAATAGTAAGCATTCTTGAATATGATTTATCCTGATCATATTCATTGTCAATTTTCATTTTTGCATTCTGACAAATATCAGATAAAACACTGGGATCTTTTATAATATCTGAGACGATATTTGCAATACCTTCGGCATCATGTTCTTTGACCAAAAATCCAGATATTCCATTTTCTATCAATTCAGGGATCCCACTGTGAAAAGTTGAAATTACCGGGATACCCATAGCCATGGCCTCCATCAATGCCACCGGTATTCCTTCCATATCGCCATCCGCGGCTGTCACTGAAGGTAATAAAAAAATATCCGAGATATTTAAGTAGTCAGTAACAGTTTCCTGCGTCTGCGCGCCTGAGAAGATCACCTGCTCGTTCAATTCAAGTTCAGAAACCTGCAACTCAAGGTCATTGCGTAACGGACCATCACCGATAATGGTGTAGCGAAAATGAATATTTCTTTTCTTCAAAAAAGAACATGCAGTGATGGCAACTGATATCCCTTTTTTCTCTGTAAGCCTTGCGATAGAGAGTAAGCGAATGGGATTACCCAAAACGGATCGAGGTCGAAACGAGAATTTGTCAACACTGATCCCCATCCTGACAACATGAATATTTTTCTCATGACCTGAAACGGCTTTGATTTTATTAGCCCATAACTGACTTACTGGCAGGATGAATTCCGCATTATCAAAAAGATTTTTATAATCATCCTTAAAAACATCAAGAGTACGAGTTTGTGAAATGTCATTACCATGAAACACTGCAGCTAGTTTACCTTTAAGAAAATCAAGCTTCCTTAGTTGATTTGCCAATACTGCAGTGGTGCCAAAGTGAGAGACGATAACATCAGCCTCTATGGGAGGCTTATTTTTTGACAATATATACGGGAGCATCAACGTTTTCGCATAATAGCCATATTTAGAGACATTCATACTCTTAATGGCACAAGAGGAAAGAACACAAGGGAGCAGTCCTTTAAGTCGCGCAAAAAACCTGGAGATCTTACCTTTTGGTTCTCGTTCAAGTAAATATCGCGTTTTATCTATCAAATCAAATTTTTTGATAACATGGTGTTCAGCATCCAGCTCACCGGGAAAAACGGAAACTATGCTTACGTCGCAACCCTTGTTAATGAAATACGCTATTTGGTTGAGGATAAACGTTTCAGAAAGCACAGGGAATTTATATACAAAAAACAAAATCCTCATATTACCTCTTTACTCTCATTAATTAATTACATAAATACTAATTAATAATACATTATAACCTTCATCATCATTTATGATTATCTTTATTAAGTAACTCAGTAATGACAGGAGCGACTAACTTGGGCGAGAGATCATTGTTCAGGAGGCCAAAATTATAATCCCTCTTGCTCTTGTCTTTGCCATCATCAATGAGGTCATAAATCCAGACACCTTTTATGTATGAACGAGACTTTGCATCTTCAATATAATTTTTTATATAATCGGCCGATTCTTGCTGGCTCATTCCCCCAGGTCCGGTATAGTTTGTCACTCCAACTTCAGTAATGTATAAGGGGAAATCCCTCCCTGCTATTTTGTGGCTATCAGCGTAAAACTCATCAATAAAATCTAAATTACCTTTTGTCGTTCTTAAGTCCCGGCGACCATTCAGATACGAATAAGTGTGGATTGAAATCCCATCGGCATAATCCAGAATCCCCAATTTTAGTAACTGCTCAAACCAAACCACATCCGTAATATTCAGATATTTGGCTCTTTGTTCCAGGGGATTTAATCCGCCGGCCAAGATTATTGCATTGGGGTCGATACTTTTTATTGCCTTGCTTGTTGCCTTAACGAGATTAAAATAGACCTCAGCAGAAGGTATATTGTCACGATAGCGGGTCATTCCAGTACCAATAGTCCATTCATTCCAAATTTCGTAATATTTCACTTTCCCCTTAAATCTTGACGCAACCCAACTTGCATATCTAACGAAATCTTCAATCGATTCCTGATTTCGTGGATAATCACCGTTATTATACAATTTATTTCCATAATCAAGGATCAAGATAGGACTGAGACCTTTACTCTGGGCATTTAAAAATGCAGCGTCAGTTTTTTTTATATTATCACTTACTGAAAAAACGCCTTTAGTTCTTTCAACGTTTGACCAGGAATAGTCCTCACGAAATGATGTAAATCCCATCTCTTTGATTTTTTCTAAATATATACTGCTTTCTCCACGATAACCTTGAAAGTGCGTTCCTGCTCCGATAATTGTACACATTCCGTATGACGAGTGAATGAATATAAACACACAACAAATTTTTATATAAAGCATCATCCTGTTCATTATCTACCTTACTAAAATAGCCTATGAGGTGCAGTTTACTTTTTTAAGTTATTCAAACAATTCGTTATCAGATCGGCCGTTTTCTCCCAGGTGAATTTTTTAGCCTGAATTAAACCTTTTGCTATTAGTTCCTTTTTCAAATCTGGATTGTAATAAAGGTTGCCTATTGCCAGCGCAATCTCCTCAGTGTTTTCAGGATCCACAAGGATTGCTGCATCACCTGCGACTTCTGGTAAAGAGGTGGTGGTGGACGTTATCACAGCGGTACCACTGGACATTGCTTCAATGACAGGAAGACCAAAACCTTCGTAAAGTGAAGGAAATAATAAAAAAAGTGATTCTTTGTATAAAGATGCCAGTTCGCTGTTCTCTACGCGCCCTTTAAAAATAACTCTATCCTGCAAGTTTGTACGTTTAATTTCGTTCTGCAGGCTTTCATCCGGATCCCCTGTGAAAACTAATTTTACTGATGGCGGAATGTTAGCCATGTGAAAAGCTGATAATATTCTCGATTCATTTTTATGTTTCTTTCTGTTACTGACAACTAAAATGTATTCACCTTCAGAGTTAGTTACCCTACTCTCTGTATTTAAAAACTCCTCCGACACACCATTCCCAACCACCAGGACCCTGGAATCACTTATGCCTGCCCATTCACAAATTCTTCTTTTTGAAAAATTCGACACTGTCAGAACTTTAAGCGATTTCTTACAAGCTCTTTTCATCACAAATTCATAATATATTTTCTTAAGAAAACTACTATTGTGTTCTATATCTATATGATTCAAGTCGTGAATAGTAATGACACTTCTGTTTAAAAAGAATAACGGACAGTTATATCCCGGTGAAAAGTATACCCCACGTTTGAATGCTAAATATAAAGTGATAAAAAAAACATCAAAAGGACTTGTTGGTTTCAAACCATTTTTTATTTTTAGAAATCCCTTATTGCGTACCGATACTTCATTTGCGAATCGTCCGATCCCATGCTCACCAATCCAGCGTGCATCAAAAATTATTCTTGCCATCCTTATCCCCATTCATTTCAATCAGCATTTCTAACATGCTTTATAGACTCTTGAATTGATCAAAAACCCCATGGAAAGTGCCATAAATGGATACTCCGGAGCCGTCATTGATAATCCAAATAAACATAAAACTATCAGCAACAATGATAAATACCTGCAAGTATTCCCATTATTAAATACAGTAGATTGATAAAAAGCCCAGAATAATAAAATGAATCCCAACAGATAACCACCGGAACCAATAAGATAAAGATACATACTATCACCCGGATTATAGGCACCTGTCCCTAATTTGGAACCCACTCCAATCGTTCCCATTCCACCACCAAAGAAAAGGTTTCCATTACTGATGATAGTATTAACACCTTCCGGCCAGGTATTAATCAGTCGATCATTCAGCGATGCTAATAACATAACCTGCATCGGATCCCTGCTTACATTAAAATGATAGTTGGTACTTCCTATCGTAAACACTGTAAAGATAAAAGCACAGGCTAATGTAATCCGCCATATAACTTTGACAGGAATAACTTTCACCAGAATGTAGAGAAGGAGAATAATATGGAGTAAAAAAATTGTTTTAGATATGGTTAATAAAGCTACAAGTGCACTAAAAACAAATGAACTAACAATCAAGGTTTTACTTTTACTTGTTGATACTATATATAGAAGAAGAATTAATACGTTAGCGGATGCCTGTAAAGAACTCTTAAAAAAACCAGCGTATCGGGTATAGCCACCGCTGCTGCCTATCTGAGAGGAAGAAACATCCATCCCGGCAATTTCATATGATACGTTATACCAGGGGTAGTTGAAAAACACGTTACAAATAACACCACAGCATGATAATAGAAAAATAATTACTATAATACGGTTTGTTTTTTTCTCCTTAAGATTTGACATAATTATTCTTGCCCCGTGATACCCCAGAAACAGAGGAAGAATTGCCCAAATACCGACAAATAATGCTGCCGGTTGAGATGATATCATGCTTATAAAAATCAAATAGCATATAGTTACTGAAGCAATCATGCCATTTACAGTTACTTTTCTATAATACAAAACCAATATTATCGAGAAGGCTTGAGTCAGTAAAATAAAGAGCTTTGGTATTGAAAATAAAAATTCGACACCAGCCATATGAAAGACCATCCGAAGTGGTCCTGCAAAGCATTCAAAAATGATAAAAAGTAACAACGTTAGTCCAATAAGCTTTTTCTCTGCCCCCTTCATTGTCATTTTATACACCCGATTTGCCGTTATAAACCCGGAGATATTGGTTAGCTATTTCCCTGGGTGTAAACCGCTCAATAAGCGAAGAGTCGACGACTTTTATCTCAGCGGTTGCTATTTTATCGTCGAAGTCACGTTCAATATTTTCGGTAATAATGATGTTAGGCAGGAGCATAGATAACTCTGTCATTGCCCCAACCGGGTTGGTGAGAACCAATTTATCAGCCAGTACACATTCAACCACAGTACGCCCAAAGGGTTCATCCCATCTGACAGGAAGAACGACAGCATCAACCTGATTCAGAAAATCGTCCAGTTTCATAAAACCTTTCAGGGTCACATCAGATTTATTTGCCAACTCCATTAGTGATTGCTGCTCTTCAATATTGACGAAGTTACCGGCAGCAATGAATGAATATTTTCTTTTATACTGACCCGCTACATTACAGAAGATATCAAATCCTTTTTCAGTTGATAACCTACCGATGAACCCTATTCTTTTAATTTCCTTAACTTTATCTGCTTCTATTTTTGAGACAGCATTATAAATAACATGGTGTCCCGCTCTTGTGAAAAAGGCGTTATCGCAATGCTGTTTTTTGATAAATTGACTAATGCCGACATACTCATCAACATGTCGGTCATATACTCTCTTTATTGCAGACCAAAATACAATATTTTTACCTTTTAAACTCATCCTCTGACCATGACTAAATAATGTGCTATTAGGATGAAAAAGATAATAGTCTCTTGAAGTATGTATGAGTCTGACCTTGCATTTCTTTACAGCCTTCCATAAAAGCACTGAAAATCCTGATATATTATTTGTATGAACAATATCAGGAGCAAATATCTGGATTTCTTTCAAAGCCTTAAAATACATTTTCACATTCAAATAATCGAACAAATGCCAGATAGCCTTTTTTAAAAAGCTTTTATTTTCATTCGTAAATGGCCAATAGACATTGGATAACGGTAACTTAACAAGCTCTACCCCATTAAGCGTAGTCACTTCCCTTTCATCCCCTTCCGTAAGACTCACCACTCTCACTGTATGTCCTTGCAGCGCGAGTTCTTCGGCAAGGAGCTGAACCGAAACCTCGGCGCCACCAATTCTGTAGGGGAAATACAATGTGTTGAATATCATTATTTTCATTTTATTTCCCATTTCTTCGAAGGTGCTGCATATTTATTAACAGGGTCACTTATTTAATGATGAGCATTCCGTCTGAGAAACTTGTCTCCCAGATGGAGATCTAAATTCTATTTTTCTTTGTTATCGGTGTAAGAGTAATCATATTGACTATAACCGTAACCGTAGTAGCTACTCGCCTTTTTAAGCACACCATTGAGAATACAACCTTTTATTTGCACACCCACTTGCTCAAAACGCCTGATACTGACCTCTACTTCTTTAACCGTGTTTGTTCCATAACGAGCAACCAGCAATGATGTGCCAGCGCAACGACCAATAATGGCTGCATCTGTTACGGCTAAAATAGGCGGTGTATCGATAATAACCAAATCATAGTTATCTGAAGCCCAATCAAGCATTGAACTTAAGCGTTTATGCATCAGTAATTCTGAAGGGTTAGGCGGTAACTTTCCTCTTGGGATGAAATCAATGCCTATCTCCGGTACATGTTTCTCTATTTCGTTAATATTTATTTTTCCGGAAAGAATATCCGACAACCCCTGTTCTCCTGTAAATCTGAATAGTTTATGTGAATACCCTTTTCGCATGTCTGCATCAATAAAAAGTACTTTTTTTCCTGACTGCGCAATGACCGCTGCCAGATTACTGGCAATAAATGTTTTACCCGCGTTTTGGGTTGAACCGGAGATCATCAGAATATTATTTCTTGCTTCCATCATGGCAAAATGCAAGCTCGTTCGCAGACTACGGATGGCTTCAATGGCTAAGTCTGCTGGGTTTTCTACGGCCAGGAATTTGATTTCTGATTGCCTTTTTCTCCCCCCACTTCTATTTGATCTCTCTGGTTTATTTTTCTTATTTAACCACTCGGAAAGCGGGACACTGGCATAAACGCTGACGCCAACTTCTTCCAGCTGCTCCGGAGATTCAATTCCACGACGCACAAAAACTTTCAGTAAAACGAGTGAAAAAGAAACAAATAGCCCCGCAACAATACCGATCAAAACAACCAGGGTTTTTCTTGGTTTCACCGGTTTAGGTTGTGTTATTGCGTTGTCGATAATACGAACATTACCGATTGCACTGGATTTGGCGATACTGAGTTCTTGCTGACGATTGAGCAACTGCATATAAATAGCCCGGCCAGAGTCAACATCTCGACTCAAACGCTCTACTTCTTGTTGAGTTGCCGGCATTGCCGTCACACGTTTATTTAGGCTATCTCGCTCATGCACCAAGGTCTGACGTTTTTCCAGCAGGGCCTTATACGTCGGATGGCTTTTCGTATAAAGTTGCGAAATCTCAGCCTCGCGAAACGTCAGTTCATTAAGCTGGCTGTCTACATTAACGATTTGCTCAAGTACCGATTTTGCTTCTAGCGATAAATCAACCGAATCCTTCTGACGGCGGTACACATTAAGTTTATCCTCAGCATCGTTCAGTTCGCTTCGTACAAGCGGTAACTGCTGATTCAGAAACTCCAGGCTTTTCGCATCTTGCGCAGCCTGACGGGCAATATTCTGGTTCAGATAGTTTTGGCTAATATCATTAAGGACTGACGTTGCCAGCACCCTGTCATCACTATTGAATGACAGGTTTAGGATCCCCGTATCTTTACCCTGTTCGTCGACAGTAAGCGAATTGATTAAACCGTTGATAGCATCTAATCGCGTTATATAGTTGACCGTGAATTGTGTTCCTGGATCAGCATCCATACTCCGGACGTTCAGGGCAATGCCATCTTGTGTAATTAAGGTCCCCACTTCTCCATCCAGTTTGAAATTATCACCTTCGACCTGGAAACGGTGTCTATCAATAACTGTCAGCGTAATGTTCGGTACATCATTACTGGTTTTAGGGATATACAGACGACTGATGCTCAGTTTTCCCGGGATCTCGCCGGTCATCCTTGCCCAGCCTCGGCCAAATACCGGAAAGTAATTCTGAGTTATAACAGCCTGTAAATTAAGATCATCAACGGTTTTGCCTAAGATCATCCTGGATTGCAACAATGCAATCTCAGGTTCAGAAACAGGCTGAGAATCCGGTAACATCTGGCTAATGCTATCAAGGATAGCGTTACCCTTTTTTTGTTCAATCTGTATCATCGCTGTGGCCTGGTAAACAGGTGTGGCGAATAGGGCATAAGTTACCGCCAACAGAGTGATAACAATTGTCAGAATAATAATCAGTTTACGGTGATCGAGAATTTCCCCATAAAGGCGTCCCAAATCGATTTCGTCAGAGTCTGGTGTTGCGGTTATTTTTGAAATAGCTGATGACATGCGATGATTTCCTGAGAGATTAGGCGGTGAGCTTCTGTGCCCAGCGTTGACAGGCCTGATCAATAAGCTGATAAACGGATTCGAAGGCTTCCTGGCTTTTGCGATAGGGATCCGGGATTTCCCGATGTTCTGACCAGTGTCCCAGTAGCATGATTTTGCCTCTGGCCTGTGGAGCCATTTCGCTGATGTGTTCCAGGTGCCTATCTTCCATCACCAAAATAAGGTCGAACTCTCCGGCCATCGAAGTCCGAAACTGCGTGCCTTTATGTCCTTCTAACGACACACCGTGGCGCCCGGAAACAATCACAGCAGTCTCATCAGCCGGGTGATTGACCATGGCCATCAGTCCAGCGGAACGGATCATTTTTTCAGGAAAATATTGCTTCATGATCCGTTCGGCCATTGGCGAACGACATATATTGCCGGTGCACACTACAAGAACTGAAGAGAACATGGTCAGTTCCACTGGTTGATGTAACGTGTGCCTTCAATCATGTCATGCACACCCGCAATGGTCGGGACTATCTGAGATATCACACGATTCCAGCGAACAAGCGGTGCTGTAGTGACATAAACGATATCGTAAGGTTGCAGCTGGAATTCAGTGCTCATCACCATCGAGGATGCATCTTTTGCATTTAACTGATAGATGTCGGCGATTTTGCTTTTATTGCTGCCTTTAAGCGGTCGAATGACAAATATCCCGGAGGCATCTGCCATGCTTTGTGAGATACCGTCTGAGTTACCCAGCGCTTCGGCCAGCGTCATTCCGCTGCGATCCATTTTCAGCGTGCTCTGTTTTGTGACTTCTCCCATCACAAACACTTTAAGGTCGTCATTACGCGGTACGAACAGAATGTCACCGGGATACAGTAAGCGGTTCTGTGTCAGGTCGCCTTTTTGCATCAGAGCATGCAGGGAAATCTGCGTATTCTGACCTTTATGGTTGAGCACAACGTTACGCCAGTCCGCATCCGGCGCTAATCCCCCTGCCGCATTGATGGCGTCAATGACAGTAAGAGGAATATTAGTGACGGGTTGCTGGCCGGATTTTACGACTTCCCCGGTGGTATAAATTTTTTGCGAACGGAACGCGGCAATACTGACGTCAACTTGCGGGCTTTCAATATAAGCTGCCAGACGGGTACTGATTTCCTGACGAACCTGGGTGACCGTTTTACCGGTGACTTTTAATTTACCAATATAGGGATAGAAAATCGTACCGTCTGAATTCACCCAGTTACCGGTATCACTGGCACTTCGATACTGACCTGCCGGTGTCGTCAGTTCAGGATGGTCCCAGACGGTCACCATCAGTACATCGCCGATACCGATATGATATTCATAATCTTTAAGCTGCTGATCTAACTGAGGATTGGGGCGGGCTATCACTGACTGCGGTCGTAAATTATCGATCAGTGCTGGCGTCAGGGGATAAATATTAACCAGCTTATCAATATCATAATGTCTATCGGGTTGTTCAACGACTTCTTTTCCTGCTGTTTTTAAACTCTGGCCTGGAACAAGGGTGCATCCACTTAATAACCCCAACGCGGTTATCATCAGAGAAATATTCAAAAATCTATTTTTCATTATTTCACATCATCTGTATTTCAGGTTTAATATCTGCCTATCAGAGAGAATCCCTATTCCCAATCTGGCAGTCGCAGTTTCTCATTCCTGTGTGTAGATATTAACAAAAGCATCAAAACACTTTCATGACGGAGCGATTCAAACCCTTTTATACAGTCTGAATAACCAGGACTACGAAAGTATTAAAACTTATTTTTCATGCAAATTAAGGTGACGGATTTATTTCTTATAAAGGCATCTGGTGCAGAATAATTTATTAAAAATCATCACGGGATCGTAGTTATCAGTCTAATAAGCCCCCTCTCTTCTGAGCACAACACTCACGGTTTTAAATAAAATGGCGATGTCATTCCACATTGACCAGTTTTTGACATACCAGGCATCAAGATAAACACGGGTTGAGTAATCGACTTCACTGCGTCCGCTCACCTGCCAAAGCCCGGTCATTCCCGGTTTGCTGAGCAGGTAATAATCAACTTCATCGCAATAACGCTCCAGTTCAGCAGTAATAACAGGACGCGGTCCTACCAGACTCATTTCACCTTTTAAAACGTTAAAGAGTTGCGGCAACTCATCAAGACTGGTCCGGCGCAGAAAATGGCCGATAGCCGTTATGCGTGGATCGTATTTTAGTTTGAACGTCAGATCCCATTCCTGTCGCGCTTCAGCATTATTTTCCAGCAATTCTTCCAGCACTTCCTTCGAGTTAATTATCATCGAGCGGAATTTCAGACATTTAAAGGGTTTACCATTTTGACCAATGCGTTCATGACCATAAATTGCGGGCCCGCCATCTTTTCTCACTTTACGGCTGATGTAGAGCAGCAGCGGCGACAACAGCATGATGATCGCCAGTGAACCGACGATATCAAATAAGCGTTTTGCCAATCGCGAGGAGCACTTCGCCAGGTTCTGATGCACGCGGAAAATCATCACTTCCTTGCTGAATATAAATGACATGTCGGTGTTATCCAGCGGCATACCGCGAAGCGTGGGAATGACAGAAACGGACCGGTATCCATTAATCATAAATACCCGCAGCCATGCATTTCGGATGTCGCTCTGATGCGATTCTACGGCCACGATAAACTGCGTCTTTTTATCGACATTAGTGCGTACCCAGTTTTCGTCCGAAGGCATAACCGGCACGCCTTCTATCGCATCTCCGGGCTGGTCGCTGGGTTCACTGGAAATAAATTTAAGAACCCGCAGTCCGAGGTTTCGGTCACTTTTAATGGCGTTATACCCTTCACGCGCATTATTGCCGCTGCCAATAATGATTGCATCTCGTTCCCAAAGCCCGAGTGAATCCAGCACACGCTTGGTCATCATTCGCGCGAATGGCACCAGAATAAGTACAAGAGTCCAGGTCAGTACCCAGAGATAACGGGAGAAATACCATTTAGCAAAGGCGATCACTGCGATTTCGATAAGCGCAAAAATAAGCAGAGTGCGCAGGATTTCTTTCAATTCAAACCAGAATGTTTTTCGATAGTAATAATGTCTTAGTCGCAGGTGAAACCACGCCACACAGCAAATGGCTAATAAGCTGTGCAACGCAATCCAGCCGGAAGTCTGTGCCGCGGGGATCCGTTGCTCAAAATCCGTCATGACCTGACTGAGTATCCCTTTAGCCAGATACAGAGAAAGGGTGAAGCTAAGAAAATCGGATAACGCGAGTAATAAATTTGACCAAAGGTTCCTGGTGAGAAATGTCATATGCACCTCACAACAATTAACGATAATAATCCTCCCTCACGCCTTTGCCTGAAGGAATTTTATGCTGATGAATAATAATGCGATAGCTGCGTGAGTCAGACATCAAATGTTATAGTCATAAATAAAACGCATAACATTTCCTGATGCAGAGAAAAATCTCATGCCTAGAAAGTCTATTGCATAATTTATAGTTAAGTTTTATACATTCTTAATACGCACATGATAACTCATTGTTTTTTGGCCATGCTACCGCCCCTGGTTTACGGCCACCAATTTGCCAAAACATAACCAAGATAATTTTTAACGCAGTTAATCCTCACCAAAATATTCAGGGTGATTTATGCGGGTAGATCTACATTAAAGTTGCAACGGGCAAATAACGTTTTATTCACCTATGCATCACTTAATATTCTCTTTATCAAAAAAAAATGAGTAGACTCTTCCTGTCCATAGGCAAACCACAACGCCCCGTACATGCTCCGGCTATTACTGCCACTCAGAAACTCAATGTACTGTGGACTTCCGGCGCCATACATGATGACGCCATTACAATTATGGCCTGAGGGGATCTGGTTTTTTCTTAGTGAAAGGGTTCCCTGGTGTTGCCAAAAAGGTCTTACTCATTTTTATATATTCAAATATTTACTTATTACCTAAGACAAACTGGACTTTCCTGTGCCGAAATTGTCCAGCCCTGACGGTCAGCATCGTAAAAAATCTGACCATAGCATCACTTTTAACTGCCAATTCTGTTTCCCACAGCGTGTTTATGCAAAAAAAACAAAGCTGAACTGCTGTTGGCGTCAACGCCTATTTTCCTCAAGGAATTGCACTTATGTACACTTACCGTCTTGACACTCAGTTTCAGAATATTTGAGATGCTTGTCACCGACAGACCAGACATCATCATCACTAAAACCTTCTCTTCCATCCTGGTAATATTGTAATTAAAAGCCTGCTTGTTAAGCGTCGTGCCCTGAAGCTGGATAAACTGTTCTACTGAAGTCACGACGACAGCCAATTCTTTTTTTTTCTTAAGAAACTTAAATTCTTTCTTAAGCAAAAGTTCAAGCATCAACATATCGACCGCAGAGGACATAATGAGGATCCTTTCCGGGTCCAATACGCTCATATTTTCTCGCAAAAACTCATAACATCTGTGGAACCCGCCGCCTGATGGATCAATGATCAGATAATCTTTTGCATACAAGTTCACCTCATCGCCGTGGTCATAAGAAATGACTTCATTAACGTAAGGTAACTTCCTGGAGATTATTTCTTTCAACGCCAATTTTGTATACTGGCACTCACTCCAAATTATTACCCGAGGCATTGAGCCGCCTAATTGTGAGGTTTTAAAAACGCTTAAATCCTGCCCCGTGAAACCGGGGAAGAATAAAGCACTCTCAGAGAGATATAAGGAAAACGAATATTTAAATTCGTTCTATATCCTATTTAAATCTTTTCAGTAGCCGTATGTAGAGTAATACGCAGCGGAAACTCTTCAAATCGTTTTTCTCGCTCATAATTGCAGGCAACAATAGGTTTAACCGATCGATTTACACGATCTTATCGTTAAACCCATCAATTTTTACTAGGCAGATTCCTAATGAATCCCGAAAAACACCAAGAAAATGTGAGTATCGCAACGATTTTTGATATATTTCGACTCGAAACTAAGAATAGTCTCATTAATAATCCCTCCCATAGAGTGTGTTTCATTCGCAGAATAATTAACCTGAAAGTTTACGTTAAAACAGAATATTTCACTTTTTTAAGGGTGATTTAAGTTTCATTTATTTACCGATAATAAACACGAAAACATAAGAATTGAGTGATTTTCTGAAAATCTTATTAGGTGAAACTGATCTATTGGTTTTTTATATACATTTATGCTTGTAAATTAACATTTGCAATTCACCAGGGCATACCTCAGAGTATTCTTACCTGATGTGAAAATAGTCTTATTGCTTTAATTTGAAACAAACATCGCCCCTGATTTGTTTTTTAGCTAATAATATGACCAAGAGTATTCTTAATTAAACCCCCTCTTTAAGTAACATTTCCGTATCAAAAGAGAGGAATTCCACTTGACGTTCTTCATCTATCGGACAGGATGCGAAAATATGTAAATTATGTTTTCTAAAAGGGAATATATTTGGAAAAAAAATGCCTTAAACTGAGCGAAAAAAAACCAGCCTTTAGGCTGGTTTCCGGTTTAGCAGCGGACATCTGATGATAATGCGGTTAGTTAACTCGCCTTCCGCCAGCTACGGGTCAGTACTTTTTCTATCTCGACAATCACGAACAGCGCGATACCGATCAACAGGCCGATGATCCAGTAGAAGAACGGCAGCGGTCGTGTGCCGAACAGCGTATTCATCAGCGGGACGTAGATAATGATCGCCTGCAGCGCGAACAGCACCACGGTGACAATCCAGATCCCTTTGTTTTGCAGCAGACCGCGGTTGAGTGAGAAGTTATCCGAATCGCGACAGTTAATCATGTACACCCACTGCGCGGTCACCAGTGTCTGCAACAGCACTGTACGGATGAATTCAGGTTCATAACCGCGCGGTTGCAACCAGGCTTCCAGCATGAAGGCGCTGATTGAAATCAGTAGCCCGACAAACGCCACACGCCAGATGGCGTATTTATCCATGACGTGTGCGCTGACATTGCGCGGCGGACGGCGCATCACACGGCTTTCGGCTTTCTCAAACGCCAGGCCGAAGGAGAGCGTGGCGGACGTTGCCATGTTCATCCACAAAATTTGCACCGGCGTCAACGGAAGCAGATTCCCCATCAGAATAGCGATGATAATCAGCAACCCCTGTGCCAGGTTGGTCGGCATAATAAAGAGGATGGTTTTCTTCAGGTTATCGTAAACGCGCCGCCCTTCCCTGACCGCATTGGCGATAGTGGCAAAGTTGTCATCCACCAGGATCATATCAGCAGATTCTTTGGTCACCTCGGTGCCTTTAATGCCCATGGCAATCCCGACGTTGGCCTGTTTCAACGCAGGCGCATCGTTCACGCCGTCGCCGGTCATCCCTACAATTTCACCGGTCTCCTGCAACGCTTTTACCAGACGCAGTTTATGCTCCGGGCTGGTACGGGCAAAAATATCGAACTGAACGGCCGCCTTTCTCAGCTGCGCGTCATCCATATGTTCCAGCTCATAACCGGTGATGGAATTCTCGCTGTTACCGATGCCGAGCATTTTACCGATCGCCATCGCCGTTTCCTGATGGTCGCCGGTGATCATCTTGACGCGTATCCCCGCCTGCTGACATTCGCCAATCGCCACAATCGCTTCCGGACGCGGCGGATCCATCATGCCCGCAATGCCGATCAGCACCATACCGTGACTGAGTTCAGGATGATCGAGTGCCGCAACCGGTTGATCAACCGGCTTCCAGGCCGCGGCCACCATGCGCAGCCCTTCGCTGGCATATTGCGTAATTGCCGATTCCCAGTAGGCATGATCCAGCGGCACCGCACCTGCCGGTGTTTGCTGGAACTGGCAGAGTTTGAGCAGCACATCTGGCGCGCCGGTGAGCATTATCTGCGACTCACCGTTTTTCTCGCCCGCCACCGCCATATATTTGTAAAGCGAATCAAACGGAATTTTACTGCTGAGATTAAACGCCAGCTCCGGCAAATGCGCTTTGGCCGCCAGCACTTTCAGCGCCCCTTCGGTCGGGCCACCGGTAATCCCCCAGTGTCCATGAGCATCCTGTTTAAGCGTACTGTCGTTACAGATATCGACTGTACGCAGGAACTGAGTCAGCAAAGGCGAAGAATCCGCAGGCAGCGGCGACGCCGAACCGGCAATCGTAAAGCTGCCCATAGGTTCGTAACTGTTGCCTTCCACCGTCCAGATGTTATCCGCCAGGATCACTGCTTTGACGGTCATTTCGTTCATGGTCAGCGTGCCGGTTTTATCCGAACAAATCACCGACATCGCGCCCAGCGTTTCCACTGTTGGCAGCTTGCGGATAATGGCTTTGGAGCGCGCCATCGCCTGCACGCCGAGCGAAAGAATGATCGAGATGATCGCCGGTAAGCCTTCAGGTACCGCCGCGACTGCCAGACTTATCACCGACAGCAGCAGTTCGCCAAACGGGATATCGCGCAGCAGATAACCGAAAATCAGCAGCGCCACCATCATGAACAGAATGATGACGAAAATGGATTTACCCAGTTTGTCTATCTGCACCAGCAGCGGCGTTTTATTGTCTTCAATGGAGGACAACATTTCATTGATATGGCCAAGCTCGGTCTGGCCGCCGGTGGCAAATACCACGCCGCTGGCGGTACCGGAACTGACCGTAGTGCCTGAAAACGCCAGGTTTTTGCGGTCACCAATCGACTTCTCACCTTCCAGCGAATCGGTTTTTTTCGATACCACCGTGGATTCGCCGGTCAGAATGGCTTCTTCCACCCGCAGGTTATGGACATCTATCAGACGTAAATCGGCAGGAATTTTGTCACCGGGACGCAGCAGTACAATGTCGCCCGGCACAATTTCATCGGTTGCCACGGTGACCTGTTGTCCGCTGCGTAATACCAGCGCCTCACTGGAAAGCATATTCTGAATACTTTTCAATGATTTCTCGGCATTATTTTCCTGAATAAAACCTATTAAGGCGTTGATCACCGCCACGCCTAATATCACCAGTGTGTCTACCCAATGACCCATTATTGCGGTGACGACGGCAGCGGCGAGTAAGATATAAATCAGGATGTCTTTAAAGTGAGAGATAAACTTTATAAATAAAGACTTACCTTCTTTTTGCGGAAGAACATTCGGTCCGTAATGTTTTAGTTTATTTTGTGCTTCTTCGGGGGAAAGCCCGGCTGGTCCTGACTGCAACCCCGCCAGACTTTCTTCTACAGTTTGCTGATACCACAGTTTTTCTGTGGTCGTTTTATTCACAGCAAGTGGCGCTGGATTATTCATAATGCCTGACTCCTTGACCCCTGAAATGGTTCATGAATGAAGCGGGTAATGAATGAATTGTCGTGATGTTTTCTGGCAAGATGCGTAAAGCTGTATAAACTATAATATACCGACTTAAATAGTGTTAATTCCTTGCTTTAAAAAAACAATTAAATAAACAAAAACAATAAGTAGCTTAATAGTCTCACTAAAAATACGTCATAGCAGAAAATAGCGGAGCCTGTGTATTAAAGGCCTTCACTATTCTGCCGGGAATAAATTTTTCGCATGTGGTTTGCATGAGGGGAAGTATTTTGAATATCCGCTTTTCTCCCGCTCTGATCCTCCTTTTACTTTTAAGCGCCTGTGATCAGAAAACCACAGACGCCCCCGTTCCGCCACGTCAGGTTAAAATCGCTACTGCTGAAGCGGCCAGTCCGCTGAGTACCCGCGTGTTTCCGGCACGCATTCTGGCTGGCGATAATACTGATATCGCGTTTAAGCGCGCAGGCCAGTTGCAGACGCTGGAAGTGCGGGAAGGCGAGGCGGTGAAACAAGGGCAAATCCTCGCCCGGCTGACTAACAACGATGCCCGTCAGCGTCTGAACGATCGCCAGAGCGCGGCCACGCTGGCGCAGCGTCAGTTCGAACGTTACCAGACGCTGGCACGGCGCAACGTGGTGTCGCAGGCGGAACTCGAAGTGCACAAAGCCAGCCGGGATTCGGCCAGAGCCGCGCTGAAAATCGCGCAGGAAGAACTGAATGATTTGAACCTGACCGCACCGTTCAGCGGGGTGATCGCCCGGCTTTCTGTGCGAAATCATCAGGTCGTCGCTGGCGGTCAGCCAGTCGCGACGATCAGCCGCTCAGATCTGTTAGACGTGATTTTCAGCGTCCCGGAAAACCTGTTTACCAGCCTCGATATGCGTAATGCCAGTTACCAGCCACGGGTGCGCATTAACAACCTTCCTGACCGCGAATTCACCGCCACTTATAAAGAACACACCGCCAGCAGCGAAGCCAATTCGCTCACCTGGCAGGTGACGCTGATCATGCCACGCCCGGAAAACTTCCCGGCCGTCGCCGGTTTAAGTGGCACCGTGACGATCAATCCGGCCAATCTCGCGACGGCAACGCCCGTGGATACGCTGGTGGTGCCGGTCGAAGCGGTATTTAACCCGGACAGCAGCCAGCGCAATGAGGCACACGTCTGGGTGATTGCCGGTGAAGGCGACACATTACATGTCGAAGACCGCAAAGTGACCGTCGGCGAACTGACCTCTCAGGGCATCGAAATCAAATCCGGCCTGCAAAAAGGAGACAGGGTGGTCGCGGCGGGTGTCAGCGAATTACACGCTCAGCAACCGGTTCGCATCTGGGTCAGGGAACGGGGTCTGTGATGAGCATTAACGACAGCTTTATTAATAATCCCACGCGCGTCTGGCTGGTGATCCTGCTGCTCGGCGTGGGCGGACTGATTGCGTTGTTCAATATCGGGCGGCTGGAAGATCCGGCGTTCACCATCAAAACTGCCGTGGTGTCCGTACAGTATCCCGGCGCCTCTTCCCAGCAGGTTGAGGAAGAAGTCACGCTGCCGCTGGAAAACGCCCTGCAACGCCTGCCTTATGTCGATAACATTTCCTCGATTTCCGCCGTCGGCTTATCGCAAATCACCGTCAATATCGACTCCCGCTATCACTCCTCCGAACTGCCGCAAATCTGGGATGAACTGCGCCGACGCGTCAATGACGCCACGCTGCAATTTCCGCCTGGTGTCAGCCCGCCGTTCGTGAACGATGATTTCGGCGATGTGTACGGCTATTTTTTCTCGATTTATGGCGACAACTTTACCAATCCCGAACTGCGTAAATATGCAGAACAATTGCGCAGGGAACTGGTGCTGGTGCCCGGCGTCGGTAAGGTCGCCATCGGCGGTGTCCTGCCTGAACAGGTTTATATCGAGATTTCCCGCGCCAAAATGGCAGCATACGGCGTGACCTTGCCGCGTCTGGCCGATGTGCTGAACCGGCAGAATCTGGTGTCCGACGCGGGCAGCATGACCGTCGGCAGCGAGTCGATCCGACTGCATCCGACCGGTGGTTTTCAGAATATTGATGAATTGAATAATGTGCTGATCAGCCCCGCCGGAACCACGCACAGCATTTACCTGCGTGATATCGCCACGGTGTCGCAGGGCGTAAGCGATCATCCGGGCAATATTTACCACGCCAATGGCCGCGATGCGCTGACCATCGGTGTCTCGTATATTCCCGGCGTGAATGTCATGAATATCGGCCATGCGATTGAAGCCCGCATGCAGCAGCTGTCCGCCGATAAACCGGCCGGGATCCAGCTGAAAGTATTTTATGATCAGGCCTCTGAAGTGAAGAAATCCGTCGACGGATTCATCATTAACTTCCTGATGGCACTGGCGATTGTGGTCGGCGTACTGCTGATTTTTATGGGGCTGCGCAGCGGGATCATCATTGCCGTGTCGCTGGCGCTGAACGTGCTCGGTACGCTGCTTATCATGTATTTGTTCGGCATCGAGCTGCAGCGTATTTCGCTCGGTGCGCTGATTATCGCGCTCAGTATGCTGGTGGATAATGCGATTGTGGTGGTGGAAGGCGTGCTGATTGCCCGCCAGCAAGGCAATCCGCTGATGAATGCCATTTCGCACATCATTAAACGTTCTGCCCTGCCTTTACTGGGCGCCACCGTGATTGCCATTCTGGCGTTTGCACCCATCGGCCTCTCGCAGGATTCGACCGGGGAATACTGTAAATCGCTGTTCCAGGTATTACTGATATCGCTGATGCTCAGTTGGGTGACTGCTCTCACGCTGACGCCGGTGCTGGTGAAATGGGCATTCGCCAACATGAAAGTGGCAGAGAAAAAAACGGATGAGCAGGCCGATGATCCCTACGGCGGCTGGATATTTCGCGTTTACCGGCGCGTGCTGTCGGCGCTGCTGGTACGCCAGACTCTCACGCTGGTTGTTCTCGCCGCGCTGCTGGCGGCATCAGTCTGGGGATTCGGCTTTGTGCGCCAGAACTTTTTCCCGTCGTCTAATACGCCAATTTTCTTCGTCGATTTGTGGATGCCTTATGGCACCGATATCAACCACACCGCGCGTATTGCGGGAGAAATCGAAAAAGAGATCAATCATCAGGAAGGCGTGGAAAACACCGTGACCACCGTCGGTCAGGGCGGGATGCGCTTTATTCTCACCTACAACGGCGAACGCCAGTATTCCAACTATGCGCAGATTATGGTGCGTATGGACGATCAGCGGAAAATCGCCGCACTGACCCGCCGCACCGAACAGAACATTCGTGACCATTATCCCGAGGTCAATGCCAGCCTGAAACGCATCATGTTTGGCCCGTCCGGCGGCAGCGCGATTGAAGTGCGCATCAAAGGATCCGATCCCGATACGCTTCGCCAGATCGCCAGTCAGGTCGATAAAATTATTCTCGAGGACGGCGCAGCCGACGGCTTGCGCAACGACTGGCAGGATCGCAGCAAAATGGTGCGCCCGGTGTTCTCGCCTTATCTTGGACGCGAACTGGGCGTTGACCGGGGTGACGTCGACAGCGCATTACAGATGAATTTCAGCGGCAGCACCGTCGGCATATTCCGTGACGGTTCGACGTTGATGCCGGTTGTATTGCGTCCCCCGTCAGTTGAACGGCTGGATGTCGATCACATGGCCAATATCATGGTCTGGAGCCAGACGCGCCAGCAGTTTATTCCGCTAAGTAACGTGGTCAGTGATTTCAGGGTCGAATGGGAAGACCCGCTGATCATGCGGCGCGACCGCTCTCGGGTGCTGACCGTGCTGACCGATCCGGATCCGGCCAGTGGCGAGACTTCCGGCGATATGCTGGCGCGTATCCGGCCGCAGGTTGAGGCGCTGACCTTGCCGCACGGCTACAGCATAGAATGGGGCGGCGACGCGGAAAACTCCGCTGAAGCGCAGCAGGGATTATTCACCACGCTGCCGATTGGTTTCCTGATGATGTTTATCATCACCGTGCTGATGTTCAGTTCGGTGAAAAACGCCATCGCCATCTGGCTGACGGTGCCACTGGCGCTGATCGGCGTGACATTTGGCTTCCTGCTGACCGGCATTCCGTTTGGATTTATGGCGCTGATCGGCCTGCTCAGCCTGAGCGGCATGCTGATCCGCAACGGCATCGTTCTGGTCGAGGAAATCGGCCAGCAGAAAAAAGAGAAGAGTCAGACCGAAGCGATTATCTACGCCGCCACCTCGCGTCTCCGCCCTATCCTGCTGACCGCTTTCACCACGGTGCTCGGCCTCGCACCGTTATTGCTTGATGTCTTTTTCCAGAGCATGGCGGTTGTTATCATGTTCGGGCTGGGATTCGCCACCGTGCTGACGCTGCTCGCGCTGCCGGTGATTTACAACTGTTTCCATCGTGAAGGACAACGACGTACACAATGAACACCACGGGACTGAATATTATTAAAACGCTCGGCTGCCTGACCGCCGTGACTTTTTTTACCGTTTATAACACTTACGACAATTACAATTATAACTACGACAGCATTCTGGCTTTTCTGACCTTTATTTCGACCATCGCCACGCCGCTGTTTTTTGTGGTTACCGGTTATATGGATGCCGGTTCGCAGCACACAACAGAATGGCAGATGAAGAAAATTCGCAGCATATTAACCCTCTTCATCTTCTGGTTTTCGATTTATTATTTATGGGGGCCTTACCAGAAAGGCTATCTTATCCAGCCGTGGTTCATCTTTTCGCTGGTCATTATTTACACCTTCCACCCGCTGGTGGAATGGCTGGCTAAAAGACGCGTCATTCTCGCCTCGCTGATTGCCGGTCTGCTGATTTTTTCGTTTGCGTATGATCTGCTGGCCATCTATTACACTGAACACAAAGCCTTTTCGACGCCCGCACAGTTCCGCATCTGGACCTGGGTGCTTTATTATCTGACCGGGCAGTTGTTGTATGATCCGGTGATTTCCGCGATGTACGGCCGCCCGCGGGTGGCAAAAATTGCTGCCATCGCCATTCCGTTTGTGTATATTTTCACCTGGTTTTATGAAAAACATTTCTTCTTTTCACTCTTCAACATGGAGCGCAACAGCTTTATTCTGACCGGATCGCAGGTCTATATTCTGGTGGTATTGATTATTATCGCGGCCAATGGCGTCAAACAGGACGCCACGCGGTTGCCGGTCAGTCAAATGGTCAGTTCGCTGGGGAAAACCATGACCGGCGTTTATATTCTCCACTACACCTTTTTCAATTTATTAATCCAGTGGATCCCGATCAATTCCCTGACCGCAAAACTGTTCGTCATCCTGCTGACGTTCCTGCTTTCAGTGCTGTCTTCAATGTTGCTGCTAAAGAACAGTGTGACGAAGAAACTGATTACGTTTTAAGAGGGTGGTCTGAGGCAGGGATCAAATATGATCCCTGCAAATGGGGGGAACTTTATTAAGGAAATTAATTATCACGTTTGTCTCTGCCAGTGATTTTATCAATCGCCTTAGACAGAAAATAGAGGAACACGAGCCACACTCCGATGCTGACAAACTTCATCGGCCAGGGTTCGACAAGCATAATGCAAAGTATTGGGCCAATAACGATCAGTGGGCCAATAAGTGCTTCAAAAGCATGATGAATAGTGAAGGTGATAATTTTAGAGGTAATATTAAGTAAGGAGCGGATAAAGCGTATAAAAATAGTATTATGCTGCATTGAGCTTCTTCTCCACGCTATCCATAATTTTCCTGAATGTGGGTTCACCTTGCGTCATTCTGACATGTATCGCGTCCACAAAGGGTTGGACTGAAGATTTAAACAGGAAATAAAGCAGGTCGTAATCTCTTGGTCTGAGAAGCTTATAAATTTCCGGGAATTCTGCCTGCAGAGATTCAGAGGTGCGTATTGAGCGTTCTGACATACCACCGATCATTAAAATAGTACTTATAGCCCCAATATAGGGTTTACTGCTGCTGGCCGAAATGAAGGAAACCCGCTCTAATACAGCTCCCGATATTTTAGTGATAACCATAGAAGTGCCGAATCTGCCAAGTACTGATGAAACTACACCTCGGTAAATTTTGTCTTGCTCAGTTTCTGAAACATATTTATTAAACTCAGTAAAAACCAGTTTCACTGCTTCAGAGATATGATGGTGATTCAGAATGTCGTTTCTGATTGCTGCCGCCATGCGTATTCGCATCGTTTCATGTATGTATCGTGAACCGGTATCAAATACCCCATACGCCATGTATCCAAAATCAACCGGAACGGTAAGTGCCCCGTTTATAAGGCCATATACAGAATCAGGGGACAGAATAATCCCGGCAATCCGCGTGGCGATATCTTCAATGTCAGCCATGTCATCCCTTAGCTATTAATAATTCCCGCGCAAATTGTAGGTCATTAATAACTCAGCAGCCAGACTCTTTATTGTATATACCTGCCGCGCAGTACCTCCGGGATCACAGATTGATCATTAACACAAAACCTCAACTCTGCTCCGACACCAGCACCGCCATGGTGTCTGGTTCCAGTGCGCGGAAGATGTGTTCCACGTCGGCAGGATAGGAAATGTAATCACCGGCATTCAGCTCCACCGGCGAATCCACCAGCCCGACGAGGGCACGCCCTTGCGTGATAATGATGTGTTCGACCGATCCCTGCGGATGCGGGCTGGAAACGCGATCCGCGCCCGGCTGGGTGGTCAGCAGATAAATATCCCGGCGCGAACCCGGCGGACACGTCGCCAGCAAAACGGCTTTATAATCCGCCAGTTCAGCAACCACTGTCGGGCCTTCGCCACGGCGGATCACCTGCATCTTGTTCACTTCCGGTTCCATCAGGCGCGCGAAAGGAATATTGAGGGCCACGCACAGCGCCCACAGGGTTTCCAGACTCGGATTACCGTTGCCCGCTTCCAGCTGCGACAGCGTTGATTTGGCGATGCCAGCACGACGCGCGACTTCTGCCAGTGATATACCCGCCCGCTGACGTTCACGAACCAGACCTTTAGAGATAACGCTGATAGGTTGCGACATGATCCTGCCTGTTTTATATAACGAACGATCGTTCGACTTGAAGAACGATTCAGATGCGTTCATTATAATGGGAAATCGTTCGTTATGGGATTGAATTATGTCTGCGCGTTTCTTTTCACCGCTGGGAAGTGATGTGGTGAAAGCCATCTTCCTGGTCTGCCTGGCCGATGGTCTGGTGGGGATTTCGTATGGTTCGCTGGCCGTCGCGGGCGGCTTTCCGCTGTGGGTGCCGCTGATGCTCTCACTGCTGGTACTGGCCGGTGCGTCTGAGTTTTTATTTATCGCCATCGTCGGCGGCGGGGGCAGTCCGTTCGCCGCGGCCGCAGCCGGATTACTGGTTAATGCGCGCCATTTACCGTTCGGGATTGCGGTAAAGGATCTGGTCGGCAACAAGGGCATGAGCTGGCTTGGTTGCCACATCATGAATGATGAAAGCGTGGTGTTTGGCATCTCCCAGCCTACTCATGAAAAACGCAAAAAAGCCTACTGGTTATGCGGTGCGGGTATTGCGCTGTTCTGGCCGGTCAGCGTGATTGCCGGTGCGTACATCGGCCAGTTCATTCCCGATATCAAAGCCATTGGCCTCGACGCAGTATTCCCGGCCATTTTGCTGGCACTGATTTTCCCGGCATTGCGCAGCCGCCGGGCGCGCATTCCCGCTTCCTGTGGTGCGCTGATTTCCGTCGCCGCCGTGCCGTTTGTGCCTGCCGGTATGCCGGTGCTGTTTTCCCTGCTCGGATTACTGACGTGGAGGAACCGGAAATGATCTCTCACAGCCTGATGATTGCCGGTATTGCGGTGCTGGCCGCCGGAACGTTCCTGATGCGTGTGGCCGGTTACCGTCTCGGTTCGCGCCTTAATTTCTCACCGGCGACGCAGACGATGCTTTCCGATTCTGCGACCACTTTATTGCTCGCCGTTGCGGCGACATCGGCGCTGTTTGAAGGCCAGCATTTTGCCGGATACGCACGGATTATTGGCGTCGGCGTTGCGCTGTTTTTAGCGTGGCGAAAAGCGCCGCTGATTGTGATTATTATCGCGGCCGCCGCCGTTACGGCGCTGATGCGCTGGCTGGGGATTCACTAGCAGAAACAAAAATGGCTCCTGCGAAGGAGCCATTTTCATATCAGTCAGGCGTTACGCCACGTCTTCGTATTGCGGTACCGGATTGCGGAAACTTTTGGTCATGCAGGCCAGATAAATGAAGCCGATTGCGCCCCAGATCAGCCCCAGCACCATCGACCCTTCTTCCAGATTCACCCACAACGCGCCCACCGTCAGCGCACCGCACAATGGCAAGAGCAGATACTGGATGTGATCCATCACGGTTTTATTGCGCTTCTCACGGATCCAGAATTGCGAAATCACCGACAGGTTCACGAAGGTAAACGCCACCAGCGCACCGAAGTTAATCAGCGCGGTTGCCGTCACCAGATCAAAGTTAATCGCCATCAGGGCAATTGCGCCCACCAGCAGCACGTTAAAAGACGGCGTGCGCCATTTCGGATGGATATAACCGAAGAAACGTTTCGGGAACACGCCGTCGCGCCCCATCACATACATCAGACGGGAAACGCCCGCGTGCGCCGCCATACCGGAAGCCAGCACGGTGATACTGGAGAAAATCAGTGCGCCAAACTGGAACGCCCTGCCCGCCACCTGCAACATAATTTCCGGCTGTGACGCGTCCGGGTCTTTAAAGCTGGAGATGTCCGGGAAATAGAGTTGCAGGAAATACGTCGCCGCAATAAAGATCACGCCGCCGATCAATGCCGTCAGGAATATTGCCCGTGGGATCACCCGTTCTGCGTCTTTGGTTTCTTCCGACAAATTACTGATGCCGTCAAAGCCGGTAAAGGAGAAACACAGAATGGTCGCGCCGGTAATCATCGGCACGGTATGCGCGTTTTCACCCCAGAAAGGCTTAGTGCTGGCGAGCGTGCCGTAGCCGGTGCCGTGATCAACGCCATAAATCACCATACCGGTGATCACCGTAATCAGCACAATCTGCAAGACCACTACCAGCGTATTAATGTTGGCGACGGTTTTAATACTGCGCAAATTCGACAGCGTCATAAATCCGACCAGCACCACCACAAATATCCACGACGGCACCGAAGGCACCAGCGCTTCAAAATAGATTTTGGCCAGCAGGATATTAATCATTGGCGCGAATAAGTAATCAAGCAGCGACGACCAGCCGACCATAAAGCCGACCACCGGATGAATCGCTTTTTGCGCGTAAGTATACGCTGAGCCCGCAGAAGGATAGCGGCGCACCAGCTTGCCGTAGCTCAGCGCGGTAAACAGGACGGCGATCAGCGCAAACGCATACGCCGTTGGCACATGGCCGTCAGTCAGGCCGGAGACAATACCGAACGTATCGAACAGTGTCATGGGTTGCATATAGGCCAGGCCTATCATGACAACCGGAATCAGCGTAAGACTTTTACGCAATTCCACGCGGGAGGCGGTACCCGTAACGACGTTATCCGACATGATGTGTAATTCCCATGATGGAAAACGCGGCATAGTGAGAGTGCTGCACCATTAATGTTTCCTTGCGACATGACTGTCGGTATCTGAAAGTAAATATCTATCCGGTACTAAGCCCGGCCTCTGTTTTGAAAGTTTTCTTGTGCGAAGAGTCCTTCGCCAATGAAGAAATAACGGTTAATCCCCGATTTGCGGGGCGCATATTTTGCCCTATTACGTAATGAAATGACAAGGCGGGGAGGAATAAAGACAGGCATTAAATAAAATAAGCAGTAAAAACTGGCACGTATTGTCAAAGCGGGTTTCAGCGAGTTTTAGAAATTGTTCTCATTATGTGAAACAAAGATAAAATGCGGTTATTAATAATCGAATTCTGGCGCTTAAATATAACCTTCAGGCCTGTTATTTAACATTCAGACGGTTACCGTCCGATCCCCGTGTATGCATCTGTACAGGACAACTCGTACTTATGGGCAAAATCTGAAAAATTCGTCCACGGAAGCCTTTTTAGATCAGACTGTTTGTAAACACCGGAGGGGTAGTGCTTCGCAGGCAGCCGGTCGTGAGGTCCGCTGGCATGGCATACAGGGAGCTGTGCCGTGATGAAAGTCATTCACTTTTGTTGTTAACAGTTTGTGCTATAAATTCTGCATAAGAAAAACAAAACGTGTCAATTTTTCGCACAGCAATGATCTACGGGGTGGAATGTGTCTCTTTCTATTTCTGAATGGACGATGGCTAACGACATTGAGTGCTCGCATCTGACCGCGAGTAATTCCTCATTTCCGCGTCATACTCACGACGAATACGTCATCAGTGCCAATCTGACCGGCACGGAAGAAATCTGGCTGCACGGCAAAACCGAGCTGGTGCGCGGCGGCGAAATCACGATTTATAATCCGGCCACCATTCAGTCGTCCCGGTTTGGCGACGACAAAGTCGAATTCCTCAGCGTGCATATTCCGCAGTCATTACTGCGTCAGGTTTCAGTTGATCAGAATCTGCGTTCCGACCACTGCGCGCCGGTGCTCAAAGAAGGCGTACTGAATAATCCCGAGCTGTTTTCCGCGCTGTGCCATTACAAACGCACACTCAATGATGACGATCAGGAACAAAATTTACTGTGGTTGCTCGGCGCGTTGCTGGAAGAACCGGCCAGAGAACAGGAACAATCCCTGCGCCCCATCCAGCTCGCTCTCGATTTTATGCGCGACCATCTGACGCGAAAAATTCATCTTGATACGCTGGCTCAGGTCAGCGGGCTGAGTAAGTTCCATTTTGTCCGGCTGTTCCGCCAGCACATCGGCATGCCGCCGCTGCAATACCATATGCAGTTACGTTTACTGGAAGCCCGTAATCAGCTGCGCAAAAACGACAATGCGCTGGATGTGGCGATCCGCCTGGGCTTTTACGATCAAAGCCATTTCATTAATACTTTCCGTAAAATGATGGGGATCACTCCCCATCTTTATTCGCTGTCGCTCAACGCTTCACAGCAGATGAGTCAGGTGCTTACACGATAAATTCGCGATAGCCGGTGATCACCACATACAGCGCGAAGTACGAGAAAATCACCGCAGAGGCCATGTAAGAATAACGAAGCATTTTGGTGCCGAGCATTTTCCCGCCCAGACTGCCGACCGAGCAAATCACGACCGTCCAGAAAACGCCAGCAATGAAAAAGCCACTCAGAAACCATGAAGCATCTGCCGTCCCGCCTTGTCCCATCCGCGAAATCAGCGCCCCGCCGACGGCGGCAAACCACAAAATTGCCGTCGGTGAGGACATCGCCAGAACAATGCCGCGTCCGAAATTTCGCAATACCGATCGCTGCGGAACGTTATCCCCGGCATTCAGATTTTCCGCGGGAGCCAGTGCGGCGCGGATCATTTTGTAGGTAAACCACATCAGCATCAGCGAGCCGCCGACCCACAACACCCAGCGCACGCTCTGGTATTGCAGCAAAATCGTCATGCCTGCCAGCGCCAGCACGGCGTAAATCAAATCCCCGATGCAGGTGCCGATACCCAGCCAGAATCCGTGAAAATAGCCGCGTTGCATCGCCAGCGTCATCATGGCGATATTGGCAATCCCGATGTCCAGACACAGCGACAGGCTGAGCAAAAATCCATTTGAAAACGGCATCATAACGGGACTCTCTTGATTAACTGGTTGTATTCGATCATGTCATTGGTCGTGCCCAGCCGCGCCATCAGGATTTCAACATCTTCAGGGTTGGTATGCGGACAATGTTGCAGCATGAACGCCTGCGCACGCTCGGTATCGCCACCCAGCAGTTCTTCGCTCATCAGACGGGTGAGATTTGCCATCTGGGTAAAGAACAGCTCTGGATGGAAATCAATCGAGTCGGCTTTCAGCTCAACACAACCGTGCTCACGCAAATAATTGAACTGGATCCAGGCTGCACCGGCATCGGGATAACTTGACGGGCCGCGGCGCAGATAGCGCAGCATTTCGAGGAAATAAATGCGCGCCAGCACCGTGCGGTCGAGCTGCAATCCTTCAGTGACCTGCGGCGTCAGACACATCAGCAGACCGAACTGATCCGCCAGCGCTTCCTGCACCATCATTGATCCCCAGCGATCAATTTTGCTGAGTTTCGGGAAGACGTTTTCATTACGCACCAGCGAATGCCCCAGGTCATGCCCGCGGAACCAGGCAATCAGATAGCGCTGGCACACATGGCTTTCCGGCAACGCGTCTTCCGCCCAGCCCATTTTCACCGCTTCGGTCCGCGAAAACAGTTCGAACAGTTGCAGGTAGGTATTGGCAAATACCACCGTGCGCTTCACCGGCGAATACTTCAGCCCTTCGTCCTCCGGGAAGAAATACGCAAAGTGTTTCGGATACGTGTTGGCCTCACCCGCAATGCCAAACAGATTGATAATTTTGTAGGCACAGCCCGGCATCGCCAGTAAATCCGCGGCGATTTCCTTTTGCAGATACAGCAGACTTTCCGGGAACAGGCTGTCCATTACGTCGGAAATTTCCTGTAAAACCGGCGCGGGTTCGCCAAACCATGAGGAATAAAAACTCTGTCTGGATTTACCGACCCACGTCGAGGTGTTGCCAATGCCCAGCACCAGTTGCTGTTCATTCAGACCGGCAATTTGCGGCAGAACTGTTTTTCCGCAACTGTCATCCGCCAGAATTTCTGCCCGTAAAAACAGTCCACGCCGGGTATCCGGATCGTCAAACATCGGTGCCAGACGGAAACACTGAATCGACATCTCTTCACGCAGAGCGTCCAGCAAACGGCTTTCACAGGCCGCTTCCAGCTGATTAATGGCTTCCGTCAGGCGCAGACAATAGTGAATGGTTTGCAGAGCTTTGGGATGTAAATTTTCCGGAGCATCCAGATCCATCATTGAAACCTGATATGCCGCAGCAGCTGGCCAAAATGACGTAGTAAACATAGTTTCAGACCCTTGAGCGCAATAGAGTAAACCTACTACATCATTCCGCTGTAATCGGGTATTGGAAGAAATTGCGCATAAGTCTGAACGTGTGAGTTTGCCCCCGGCGACTACAGTTAAGGTATCCGTGTTTTTTGCCAGGTGCCTGACATCATGAGTTTATCTTTGCGCCATTATCTGCGCGTGCGTGGTCGTTTACTGATCTCGATAATTGCCGGTGTGATGTGCTTTTTTGCGCTTCCGTCGCATCTGGGGATTTTGCAGCGGCTGATGACCGGCTGGAACGTGCTGGCGTGGCTGTACCTGTTTTTCCTGTGGTTTCGTATGTTGCGTACCGAAGCAAAAGATATTCCGCATATCGCCAAAACTCAGGATGAAAGCGCGACGCTGGTGCTGACGCTGGTCACGCTGACCTGTCTGGTCAGTATTCTGGCGATCCTGATGGAGCTCGGTTCGCTCAAAGAGCTTACGGGAACCGCAAAAACGCTGCATATTCTGCTGACCGCAACCACGCTGATTGCCTCGTGGGCCCTTTTGCCGACGTCGTTCGCCATGCATTACGCCCATCACCATTATCTGCGCCGGACAAAAGACGTGACGCCGATGATTTTCCCGGAAAAACCTGCCGAACCCGGTTACTGGGATTTCCTCTATTTCTCTTTCACCATCGCCGTCGCCTCACAAACCGCCGACGTTGCCACCGGCACCACCGACATGCGCCAGATTGCCCTGCTGCAGTCCGTCATTTCCTTTGTCTTTAATCTGGCGATTTTAGGCTTTTCGATTAACGTCGGGGCGGGCTTGCTGAGCTAGAGTGAAGTAATGCGCTGCTATTCATAGGATTTTCCGCAGAGTTGACTATAAGTGGAGAATAAGTGAAAAAACGCTGAATTTAGACTTCTATACGTCTAAAACTTAGTGTAGGTTTTTACAATATTTTCCCAATCTGGTTACGTTTAAGGAACTCCATTTATGCGCACTCCGTTTGTTGCTGTGACACTCCTTGCTGCCACACTGTTTTCTGCTGCCTCGTTTGCCGGAGCGACACTTGATCGCGTGACGAAAACGGGCGTGCTGCGCAATGCCATCGTCAACGACTATCCGCCTTTCGGTTTTATTGATGACAATAATCAGCTGGCCGGTTTTGACGTGGATGTGGCGAAAGCCGTGGCGCAGCGCATGGGCGTAAAACTTGAAATCATCGCGCCGGGCTGGGAAACCATTGTCGGCGGTAAATGGCAGGGGCGCTGGGATACCTGTATCTGCTCGATGACGCCTAACACTGAGCGCGCCAAAGTGCTGGGTTTCCCGACACCGTACTACAATTCTCCCGCAGTTCTGGTAGTGAATAAGAAAGATGACCGCTTTAAATCGGCCGCCGATCTGAGCAATAAAAAGATTGGCGTCGGTATCGGCTCTTCCTACGAAACTTACCTGCAAAAAACGCTGGTGATCCCCGGCAGCAAGCCGATCGCCTTCCCGTTCGATAACGTTCAGGTCATTCCAAGCGATGAAGAAGTGGCGTTCCAGAATCTGGCGCTCGGGCCGGGCGTTCGCCTCGACGGCGTGGTTTCGGATCTCGCCACCGCTAACGCCCGCATCAAGCGTGCGCCGGTGTTTAAAATTGTCACCGAACTGTACGCAGAACCTAACTGGGTCGCGACCGACAAAGGCGACGCTGAGTGGGATAAGAAAGTGGCGGATACCATTAAATCGCTGCGTGACGATGGCACGCTGGCAAAAATCTCTCAGCACTGGCTGGGTGAAGATATTACGCACGAGGTACCGTGATGCCGCAAATCCCGGACAGCCAGCCAAAGGTGGAAACGCCGGAGCGCTGGCACCACGCACACGCGTTTAAATTTAAAACCGGGCTGACCTGGCTGATTTTGCTCAGCCTGCTGCTCGGCGCGTTCAGCAAAATGGGTCTCGACTGGAGCCTGATCGGCCAGAAACTGCCCTTCCTGCTGGGTCTGCGTCTTTCGCCGGACGGCTTTATTCAGGGCGCGGCGCTGACCATTATGATCACCGCCTGTTCGATGTTTTTCTGTCTGCTGATTGGGCTAATTACTGCGCTCGGGCGGATGTCGGACAATGCGCTGGCCTTTGGTTGTGCGACGTTTTATGCCTCGCTGTTTCGCGGCACGCCGCTGCTGGTGCAGGTGCTGATTATCTATCTGGCATTGCCGCAGGTCGGGATTGTGCTCGGCGCGCTCAGCTCCGGCATTATTGCCTTGTCGATGAACTATGGCGCGTATCTGGCGGAAACTATCCGCAGCGGCGTGCTTTCCGTACCACGCGGTCAGCAGGAAGCCGCGCTGGCGCTCGGCGTGTCACGCTGGACGGTCGCGGTTCATGTGACGGCACCGCAGGCGCTGCGCATTATTATTCCGCCCGCTGGCTCGATGTTTATTTCGATGCTGAAAGATTCCTCATTAGTCTCGCTGATGGGACTGTGGGAACTGAATTTTCTGGCGCAATCCTACGGGCGCAGCACGTACCGTTATATGGAAATGCTGGCGACTGCGGCGGCAATATACTGGATTATGTCGATTGTGCTGGAACTGCTGCAAAGCCGCCTTGAGCGCCGTTTTGCCCAAGGCCAGCGCCGCTAATGTTTTAAATTCTTATCAACGGATATGCTATGTCTTTTCCTGAAGATTTTCGCTTAATCAGCTATCTCTCGCGTCTCGAACACGCCGTGCGTTTTCCGCTGTCATCGTCTTATCCGGAATCGATGAGCATCGATACGTTATTTGAACTGGCCGGAAAGCAGCATCGCGCGCCATTCATGCAAACCGTGCTGGATTACCCGCCACTGCGCGGAACACCCGAACTGCTCGACGCCATCGCCTCGACCTATAAAAATGTCGCCGCGCAGGACGTCATCAGTTTTGCCGGGGCCGACGAAGCGATTTACGCCAGCTTCCAGATGCTGCTCAAGTCCGGCGATCACGCGGTAGTGATCACCCCGAATTATCAGTCGCTGGAAAGCGTACCGTTATCGCTGTGCGACGTCACCGGCGTGGCGCTCGATGCAGATAACGACTGGGCGCTGGATACCGGTAAAGTCCGCGACGCACTGCGCGCCAATACCAAAGTGCTGGTGATTAACTTTCCGCATAATCCGACTGGCGCGCTCATCAGCCGCCAGCAACTTAATGAGCTGATCGACCTGTGTCGCGAGCGTGGGATCTGGATTTTCTCAGACGAAGTGTACCGGCTGACCGAGTTCGATCCGGCCGATCGTCTGCCGCAACTGGCGGATGTCTACGAGCGCGGGATCTCCCTGAATGTGACGTCCAAGGCTTACGGATTACCGGGCTTGCGCATCGGCTGGGTGGCGTGCCAGGATAAATCGTGGATGCTGGAACTGGAGCGCATGAAACAGTACCTGTCTATCTGCAACTCGATGCCCGGTGAGTTCCTTACCACCGTGGCACTGAATGCCCGTGCGCCCATACTCGAAAGGGTGATGGAGCGCTCGCGCCGTCAGCTCGCGTCGCTTACCGCATTTCTGGCGAAATACCCGCATCTGTTCCGGCTCAGCGTGCCGAAGGCCGGGGTGCTGGCTTTTCCACGTTATACCGGTGCAGAGGGCGCAGAAGCTTTCGCCACGCAGCTGGTTGAAGAAGCCGGTGTGATGGTGATCCCTTCTGTCGCCTACGCGTCAGAACTGAACACCGTGTCGGAAGATTTCCTGCGTATCGGTTTTGGTCGCGAAAATCTTGATGAAGCGCTGGCCGAAATGGGTAAATGGCTGGACAAAAGAGGCCGGTGAAGGGATGAAAAAAATGGGCGCGGAAATCGCACCCATTTTAGTTTTCCCCGATGAACGGAAACCGGAATTATTGTAGATTTGCCAATGAATTACACATCACTTACAGGCTTTGATCTCTTTCCACTGTGACCATTCACCGGTGAACGACGGGTTACCTGGCTCATTGTCCTGAGTCCAGTAATTCGCGAGATACTCCTTACCTTTCCAGTTAACACTTTCTCCGCCGTTATACACTTTACCCGCATCCCAGTTGTCAGCGCAGCCAGTGCTGGTGCCTTCATCAGGGAGCGGCAATACTTTCGGTGTGACTGTCAGAACATACGTCGCCACACTGCTTTTCTTACTATCGGAAACGGTCAGGGTGAAGTTGAAGCTTTGCTTGCTGGTGACCACCGGTGCAACAAAACTCAGCGACTCACGATCGTTACCGGCCAGCGTAGTGCCGTTCGGCAGCAACCAGCTGTAGGTGAGTTTATCGCCATCAGCGTCGGTAGATTCAGCCGCATTGAGCGTCACATTCGCCTGACTTTCCACATCACCAATCGGGCCGGAAAGTTTTGCTACCGGCGCAGAATTACCGTCAGCCGGGGCTGGTGTCGGTTCCGGTGTTGGTGTTGGTGTTGGTGCTGGCGTCGGTTCAGGGGCAGGCGTTACCGCTTCCTCTTTACCGGCATCATCGACCACTTTCACGTTAAAGAAGTGCTGCACGCAACGTTGGTAATCGCCCTCTTTGAATGCGGAGAACGGTGTCTGATAACCGACCAGCTGACAGGAGTAAGTCAGACCGGTTGGCGTTTCTGCTGACCATCCCCAGTCTTGTTCCCAGTATTGCGGCAATGCGCCCGCGCCCCCGGAATCAAACTGCTTCATGTTTTTACAGCCCAGCACTTCGTTTGCCGGAACCGGCACTTTCAGGTATTCCGCTTCGCTTTTGTAATACGAGATACGGTTCAGACCCTGCGCAATATCCTGCGGGCCACCGCACTCAACGCCGCCGTTGATGATCTGGATCGTCACGCCGAATCCCGGTACCAGACCGTTAGCTTTGTCATGATCGTTTGGCTGCCACGTTCCGTCGATCACATGCAACATGCTCGGCTTCGGTGCCTGTGGCGTCACATAGAAAAATACCGCACTGGCAAGGTTCAGCCAGGTGTCAGCCACCAGCTCCGGTTTATCAAGCAGGGTTTTGACCGTGCCGAACATGGCATCGGAGAACGGGCCATAGTTATAGTTATAAGAAAGCTGTTTGGCCCCGCGACCGAAGTAGCTGACAAAATCCCCGTCGGCATCTTTGCCGCACGGCCAGGTTTGTCCCTGCCAAACGTTCGGGTTACATTCGCCGTTGTAGCCGCCTTTCTGCCCTTCTTTCCAGCCCATTTCACGCAGGAATACCAGCCCCTGACGCCATTCGGCTTCAGGACGCCAGCTTTCATGGCCGCCGGTTTCCTGTGCAAAGTGTGCAAACATGGTGGCAAGGCCTTTGCGGCAAATGGCATCAGAATCACGACCATCAGTGTAGGTTCCGCACACCGCCGGGAACTTGCCGATGGCTTGCAGGAATTTGGTGTAGGTATAACTCGGGTCACGCAACGGGAAAATATGGTCCCACTTATCGCTGCCCAGAATGCTTTCCACCCGCTTGACGTTGGCCGGGTTATCGCTGCGGCCTGGTGCAATTTTATCGACAGAATCGTTATCCAGCGTGCGGATTGAGGCTTTCACTTCCTGCATTAGCGGGTTTTGAGTCAGGCTGTTCTCTTTTTTGATCAGGTCACTTTCTTTGATGACGTAGGGCTCTGACGTATCGGCTGCCAGAGCCGGTGCCATGCCAGCCATCAGACAGGAAAGCGTCATAAGCTGTAAAAGGGCTTTATCTTTAGTTCTGCGCATAAGGATAACCTTATATATTGAGTCGAAGTTAAATGCTGAAAATAATTTCTGCATGATATTAACCGGCCAGAGTCTTTGTAACGCTTCCCTGCCCTGTCACTCAAAAGATTATTCGCCCGATGCCATTCCCGCTAATAAAAACAAGGTCATAAACATCATAATAACAGGATGATATTTATTAAATTATGGCTTATAAATTTACGCCAGAAATAAAAACGCGGACCGAGTCATTGGAATCGATCCGCATATTTATCACTCAATGTGAAATTTCATTGATTCCCTTCGTTTACCGCTGAGCAAACGTAAAGTTTTCTGCCAACCTCTTCACCCGATCACCCGCTATCATTAATAACGGCCCACCGAGGACGCCTCCCATCCCGGAGGTCAGCAAAATCATATTAAAACTCATATCCCTTTCAATCAAAACAATACTTAACAGAAAACCGGTGAAACACGATACGACAATTTGCGCAAAGCACTTATAAATATCCTCAACGGTAGGTTTAGTTTTGCAGCGCATAATGAAAAGCACCAACCCACCCCATGACGACATAACTAATATGGAAACTAATAATTCAAATTCGATAAATACAACTTCTTTAGCATGAAAAGTGATCATGATGAAAACCTCATAGATTAATTAAGTACAATTAGATAACTGCGACAATCATAATCCGGTTCGCATCAAAGCAATAATCACTTCACCTCAATAATTAATTTTAATCATCTGGTGAAGGGTATTTATTAAAAAATTGTCATTAAAAAATAAAAATATCTCATCGTAAATATCGTTAACCACATTTTTTGCCACATCTTTCAGACAGGCTCCACGGCCTTCAACTGAGAAAGGACCATATGTACATAACGTCTTTTGCTGCTGTTGGACAAGTAATGCATATAGACAGGTGAATGTTTGATAGAAATTTCTTTCGGTAAATCAAAGCATTTCAGCTTACAGTTTCGTTCCCGGATAAAATAGTCTGCCAGCATACGGGGCAGGACTGTGAGCATATCACTGCGTTCCAGCGCGCTGATGATTCCGTTGATGGAAGAAGAGCGATAAATAACTTTGACCAGGCCCGCATAGGGCGCATCAATGGTCAGAGAGGTACCAAGAAGGCTGGTAAAATCATTATAAACACCGTCATTATAAACTGCGTGAGGTAATGCATAATAGTGCAACAGCGCCAGTTCTTTTTGATTGGATAATAAACTGTTGGCACCGCACAAGATAACGTAGTTATCCATGGAATCCATCTTTACCGAAGTGATTTTTTCATGTTGCAGGGCATGATGCGAAATCACCACGTCAATATTTGCATGCAACAAACTCTTTACCATTTCATCACTCTTAACATTATTCGTACTGGAAAACTCAACTTTTACTGCTTTTCCTGAATCGTTCTTATACATCCGGTTAAAATAATAATCCTCAAGTACATCAGGACACATCACGCGTAATATGGGACAGGATGGCCCCTCCGTTTTTGTCGACTGGAGGACATCTTCAATAATAGTAATCGCGTTAACAAAGGAATCATGAATATCCAGCGCAGTGGCCGTCGGTTTGAGGCCGGTTGCCGTACGGTAGAACAAATCCTCCCCAAGATGCCGCCTGAGTTTGTTTATCGACAAACTTATTGCTGAGGGGGTAAGGCTCAGATTTTCAGCGGCTTTTGAAATATTCCCTGAAACAATGACTTCGTTCATTATCTTAATTAGATTGTAATCGAAATTAATCGCACTTGGCTCATTCATTATTGACTCTCCAGATAATGGGATAGTTTTCTGCAAAATAAATAATACAACTCTTTATGCATTTTACTGTCAGAAAAATCCACCTTTAATATTGATAAGCATTATGATTGGCATACGCATTCACAAAAAATTCCGACAAAATTAGAGATTTATCCGCCCCTTCATCCAGCCATAAACGAATGATTCGTTGGCAGTTCGCCCTTCTGCCAGTTCCAGGTAACGTTGCCCCTGACTGCAATTGAGGGAGATGACGAGGACCCCGGCGCCTTCCGTACCGCGTTTCTCAAGGAACTGCGTCAACGCCTTTAACGTACCGGGACCAATTTTGCCGTCAACGGTGATATCGGCATAGTGGGCTTCCTCGTGATTAAACACATTCAGCCAGCGTTGCAACCATTTGATACCGACGACCGGCCCCATATTGGTGCCGGTATCACACAGTTCCAGCGCCAGCACGGGTGCGATGGCATAGACTTTGTCAAAACCCGGCTGATACCAGTAATTTTTTTCCAGGATCAGGTAGGCATCTTCTTTCGTGAAGTCGACCATTTTCCCGGTGTAGCCATAACTGCGGGCGGTCTTTTCGGTAATACCCCAATGGGTCGGGCCGCCGGTATCATTCGGGTGGTCAACATAACCCCCTTCGTTTTTCAGTACAGAATTGATCACAGGATTGGTAAACATAAGGTATTCCTCCGACAACGATTAAAGTTGAAGCGTCAGGAACAACGCGGTACCGAGCAATAACACTGAGACGATAAAACCAAATGCCAGCAGCCACGGTCTGACGTTTTTGACAGGTGGAACCTTCTCTTCCATGATTTCGACGGTGGCTGAGGTACTGACACGGATGCCTGATTTCGGTACGGTAATAAAAAATTCATCTAGTCCGGCAAATTTAAGATCACGGCGTATTAAATAAAGAGTTTGAGTGAGGCTGGCATCGCTGGTGAATTTACTGCGGCTCCCCCACAAGGCTTGTGAGATTGCCTCTTTTTCGATGACTTCATCCTGGGCATGTTCAATTATATAACTCAGGCAGCGTGCTCTCATTGACGTCAGTTTAATGTTTACATCACTGTGGAGTTTTTTAAATTCCTTTGTTTTTTCATTAAATATATATTCACTATTTATCAGGTAAACAGCCATCATCCTCTCCCCTCCATTATTACAGACATCTGAGAAACCCCACGTAATCTTTGCTGATGATTAAGCGTATCTGCTTTTATTATTTTCTCCACAGGCAATAGGATTAATATTAAGTATTTTAGTTAAGATGTGACTGATTTAGAAGAAACGGGGGGTTATTAAGTAAAACTCAAAAACAACTTAATTCTCACTCAACAACAACACGCCAGTCAAGCAACTGAATAGTAATGTTTTTAATGATTAATTTGTGATATGTGATTTTGTCATCAGCGTGATTATTGAGATCGATAAAACTAGCCATGTTTTAACGTTCATAAAACATCCATAAATTTTATCTTAGTCAATTTTATTTATATCTCAATGTGATTTGCCGGTTTTTATTTCCAGGTCGAATATATCCACCAGCAGCAAACGGCTGTTGATGTATTCAATTAAAACTTAGGAAATTATTATGCCGAACAGTGAAATCATTAAGACCGACGAGTTAACCGAATCTTCCTATAAAGATGACGGTTTTAAACCCGCCACAGAAACAGAGAATTACAGCTATACCTCTGCACGTGTCACTAAACCGGTATACAACAAATACAACAAGGCGAATAAGCCAAAAGTATTTGGTTATTATACTGACTGGTCTCAATATGATGGCCGTTTGCAAAATGCGAAGGCAGAAAAAGGGTCACGTGGCCGTGGCTTTGATCTGGCAAATATTCCACCGACTGCTTACGACAAAATCATCTTTGGTTTCGTTGGAATCGTTGGTGATCAGGGCGAAAAAGCCAACACCGTCGCCAATGCGGCGCGGCAAATGGACAAAACCACCCATCAGGCGACGTTCCTGGATCCGTGGGGTGATTTCGCTTCTACCGTCAATAACAATCTCGACAATCCGGGCTGGGTTGAGCTTTCTCCGACCAGCGCCACGCAAGCCAATGTAAAAGGTCTGATTGGCGGCTTACGTGACCTGCAAAAACGTGCCAAAGCGGTCGGTCATGATCTGGTGCTTTCCATGAGTATTGGTGGCTGGACGTTAAGTAATGGCTTCCACAACATGGCGAAATCAGCAGACGGGCGTCAGATTTTTGCGAAAAGCGTCGCCAGCCTGTTCACCCGTTTCCCAATGTTCAGCGAAGTGGATATCGACTGGGAATATCCGGGTAATGCCGGGAATAACAACCCGTATGACGATAATGATGGTGCAAACTATGCGTTTCTGCTGGCTGAAATCACCAAAGAGATGAAAGCCATCAAGCGCTCTGATGTGAAAATCAGTATCGCCAGCTCTGCTGTGGTCGCCATCCTTGAAAAATCCAACGTAACTGCACTGCAGGCTGCTGGCCTGTATGGCATTAACGTCATGACTTATGACTTCTTCGGTACGCCGTGGGCTGAAAAACTGGCACACCATACCAACCTGCATGCGCTGGTTGAAGGTGGGTTCGGTACCGATACCATCGTGGAATACCTGCTGGCTAAAGGCTTCCCGGCGGATCGTATTAACGTCGGTTATGCCGCCTATTCCCGTAATGGCCAGAATGCCGTGCTGGAAAGTTATTCTCCTTTAGAAGGGTCTTATACCCCTGTTGAAGGCAAAACCACTGTCGGGACGTTCGAAAGCGGTACCAGCGAATGGTACGACCTGGTAAATAACTATCTGGATCTGGAAAACCAGTCAGGCCGCAACGGCTTTGAGGTGTACACCGATCAGGTTGCTGATGCTGATTATCTCTACAACAAAGATACCGGCCTCTTTATGTCTATCGATACTCCACGTACCGTGCGTGAAAAAGGCCGTTATGTGATTGAAAAAGGCCTGGGTGCGCTCTTTACCTGGACCATCGATCAGGACAACGGCATTCTGGTCAATGCCGCACGTGAAGGCCTCGGTTACACCCTCGAGCAGAAGGTTATTGATATGTCACCTTTCTACTTTGAAGGGGTGAATATCGCGGGTCAGGTACCGGAAGGTGAAGTCCCTGCGGAAAGCAATGTGGCACCGACCGGTGACATTTCGTTGCAGGTATTCAGCGGCGCGAAAGTGCGTCTGAGCGCAGCGGGTTCTGCCGACCGCGACAACGACAAGCTGACATATAAATGGACTGCGCCGGCTGCCATTGCGCTGTCTTCTTATAGCGCTGTGTCCGCAGACTTCACTGCACCGGACCTGGTCAGCAAATCTGATTTCAGCTTCACTCTGGTCGTCACCGATGAGCATGGTGAGAAATCATCGTCCAAATCTATCACCGTGACCGTCCTCGGGAATACGGCTGTTGAACCAGAACCAACGCCAGAACCGACTCCGGAGCCAACGCCTGAACCGACACCAGAGCCAACGCCGGAACCGACTCCTGAACCAACACCAGAACCAACGCCAGAGCCGACACCAACGCCATCTCCGGCCGGCAAATATGCCACCTGGGAATCCAGCAAGGTGTACAACACGGGTGATAAAGTCAGCCTGAACGGTAAAGATTATCAGGCCAACTACTGGACGCAGGGCGACCAGCCGGGCAAAGCCGAATTTACCGGCGAATGGTCACAGTGGAAGCAAATCTGATCCCCTTCAGACGTGCGATAAATCGCGTCAGACCTGAGATAAATCTCGTCAGACCTGAGATAAATCTCTTCTGACCTGTAATAAACCTCTTTTGACTTGTAATAAAAAACCTCACGGGGCCTTGTGCCCCGTTTTTTTATCCGGATGTGATATCACCCAGCACCTGTTTTTCGGTAAGAAAATCAATAAATACCCGCACTTTCGGCAGCATATGACGGCTGCTCGGCCACACCACGGAAAATTTCCCGCCTTCTTTCAGATAATCATGCAGCACCGCCACCAGTTCACCGGACTCAAGATAAGGCCGCACGATAAATTCCGGCACATAGGCCAGTCCCAGCCCTTGCAACGTCGCCTGTAAAATAGATTCCAGATTATTGCTGCTCAGCGCCAGCGGCAGCTCAGGTGGCGTCACGCCGGTCATCTCCCATTCCTGCCACTGTCCGTTGCCCGGAAACCGGTAGCGCAGACAGGCGTGCTGATAAAGATCGTCAGGTCTTAGCGGCGCCGGATGGCTGGCGAAATACGCCGGACTTCCCACAATGGCAAACCGGAACGGCCCGAGGCGGCGTGACATCATTTGTGAACTGTTCAGTTCGCCGCTGCGGATGGCGATATCAAAGCCTTCGTCGATGACATCTGCCATCCGGTCACTGAAATCCAGATCCAGTTCGACATCGGGATAACGCTGACGAAATTCCGGCAGATGCGGCAACAGCATGCGGTAACCGATAGCGGGCGCGGTAATGCGTAATTTTCCGCGTGGCACAGCAGAAATTCGCACCAGTTCCTGTTCCGCCTCTTCCAGTTGCGAAACGATATTCTGGCAGCGTTCGAAAAACAGCTGCCCCTCATCGGTCAGGCTGATACGCCGCGTGCTACGGTTGAATAACCGCACGCTGAGTTTTTCCTCCAGCCGCGCCACACTTTTGCCAACCGCCGAGGCCGAAATCCCCATGCGCTCCGCCGCCGCCGCAAAACTCTGACTTTGCGCCGCGCGGACGAAGGCCAGCAGGCCGTTGAGGTTCTCCATTTTTCCTTCCCGTTTATTAGAGCGTTTTAGTCCTTAATCATCGGACTTATGGCCTGTTTCCGCAATATTGCTGACATTTTATCATCATCACTATTCTCAACTGTCGGAAGCAGCCATGAACTCATCAGCAACACCCTCGACGGGCAGCCTGCGCGTTTTGTTTACCGTATGTCTGGCGGCGGTGATTTTGCCGCTTAATTTTGTCAGCGGCGCAGTGGCAACGCCCGCTATTGCCCGCGAACTCGGCGGCAGTGCGCAGGCACTGAGCTGGATAACCAATTCATTTATGCTCACATTCGGCTGTTTTCTGATGGCCGCCGGCGCGCTGGCCGATGAACTGGGGCGTAAAAAAGTGTTCATCAGCGGTGTCTCGCTGTTTGCGTTGCTGTCGTTATTGCAGGCATTCAGCAGCAATTTGCTGTGGATTGATCTGCTGCGCGCCGCACAGGGCATCGCGGCGGCGGGCGCACTGGCGGGCGGCGCGGCGGCTCTGGCACAGGAATTCGACGGCGCAGCGCGTACCCGGGCTTTCAGCCTGATGGGCAGCAGTTTTGGCATCGGGCTGGCCTTCGGCCCGTTCCTCGCGGGCGTGCTGATCGCCCACTTCGGCTGGCGTGCGGTGTTTTTCTCCGCGACGGTGATTGCAGCTCTGGCGCTGGTGACCGGTGCCAGCAAAATGCGCGAAACCCGTAATCCGCAGGCGACGGGTATCGACTGGCCGGGTACCGTCTCCTTCACCGCCATGCTGGCATTGCTGACCTGGGCGCTGATGGAAATCCCGCAATCCGGTCTGCAAAGCGTCCGGGTACTTTCGCTGCTGGCGGGTGCGGCGCTGTTACTGGCAGTTTTTGTCATGGTGGAGCGTCGCGTAAACAACCCGATGCTCGACTTATCGCTGTTCCGCTATATCCGTTTTATCGGTGTGCAGGCGCTGCCGCTGGCGACCGGTTTCTGTTTTGTGGTGCTGCTGGTGATTTTGCCGATGCTGTTTATCGGCATAGAAAATCTTAGCGAAGAACGGGCCGGGCTCATGATGATGGCGCTGTCGGTGCCGATGCTGGTGGTTCCGCTGCTGGCGGCATGGCTGACGCGCTGGGTGTCCGCAGGCGTGTTATGCACCTCGGGCTTGGTGATTGCCGCCGCCGGATTAGGCTGGTTAAGTCAGGCGGTACTGGCGCAGGATATAACCGCGATGCTCGCGCCGATGGTGGTTATCGGCATCGGCACCGGTCTGCCGTGGGGACTGATGGATGGATTGTCTGTGAGCGTCGTTCCCAAAGAACGGGCGGGCATGGCGACCGGGATTTTCAGCACCACGCGGGTGGCCGGAGAAGGCGTCTCACTGGCGATCGTCGGTGCTATTCTTTCGGCATTAACGCACACCGCGCTGACGGCGAATTTTACCGGCACCGCGATCAGTGTTCAGGCGATCAGTTCCCCGGCAATCAGTCAGGCGGCGCAGCGGCTGGCGACCGGTAATCTCGCCGTGGCGCAACAGCTTATTCCGCAGGCCAGCACGGCGCAGCTTCAGCAGATTTATGCCGCTTCACTGCATCCGTTACTGTTATGTCTGATGGCGATTACGCTGTTCTCTGCGCTGGTGGTGCTGCTGGCGCTGCGCGGGAATCATCAGGATGAATCCGATCCCGTACCTGCCGGATGTCAGAAGGATCTGTCGCCGTAATCCGCGTCCAGCACCGGTTTCAGCCGGGCATAAATTTCCTCAATCTCTGCCGGAATATCAACTTCTGCGATAAAGCCCGCCCCGCGCGGACCATAACCACCCGGGGCGTTACGCAGGCGTGGGATTTCGCCGAGCAGCAGCGAGACAAACCGTGGCAGCGACCACAGGCTGTGATGCCCTTCTCCGGCAAAACGCAGTCCGTCGCCGTCACGTTCCAGCTGAGGCACCAGCACCGGCCAGTTGACGAATGTCACTTCAGGGCGGTCGCGCCAGACGTGGCGGAAACTCGCATCGGTGCGCAGTTGCATCAGCGGATCCTGCACCAGCGTGATGTGCGTGGAGCGATCACCGGCCAGATCCAGCACCCGTCGGGCCTGTAAGGCATTGTCGCCACAGTTGGTTGAGGCGGTTTCCAGCAAAATCTGCTTTTGCGGCGCGGCGCAGCACTGAACGCCGATATCGTTCAGCACTTCGGCCTCACTGCGACCTGATGTATGGATGTGCCGGTAGCGCAGATGCGTCTGCACCGCCTGATACAGCAAGTCAGTGGAATGCCCAATCCCTCCGGCAATCAGCAAACGGGAAATCCGCCCCTGCGCCAGCGCCTGAAACGCCGCTTCGGCGGTCGGCAAAATCGCATTGCCCAGCAGGATCATGAGAGACGCTTCACCTTCCGGTCCCTTTCCTGACGTCTGATCTAAGGCCAGAAAATGCGCCAGCCGGTTCATGTCTTGAATCACATCATCTGAAAACATCAGTAGCTCCGTTGAACTATCACGAGAAGCAAATTGATAACATCACAAAACCAATGGTTAAAAAACCTCATCGTTTAGTGGTCTTAACGCAATCATTAACAACACAAAACATAAATAAACAGGATTAAAAATGGATAATTTTGAATTTATAGAATTTTTATCCTTATTAACCAGAATGCTGAAAAGATCCCCTTAAGGTAAATTTATTAACTTATATTTAACCATGACGGCGTTTTTCATCATGCGCATTAAGGTCAGGGCTCCGTTCCATTGTGAAGGGAAAACATAACACCCGGCCTGAACGCTGTTAATTACCGGCTTTTCTTGCAGTTTTTTAGCGTTAATTATTGACCACCAGAGGATTTCCACATGCAACGCCGTTGCATGAATACACAACTGTGTAAGCGGTTATTGGGAGTCATCATGGGCGAAAAAAAATCATTATTACTGGCCGGTCTTGCTGCTGCAACGCTGATCTTAGCGGCAGGTGTTCAGGCAGCCGGTACCTTAACAGGGCAGGTAGGCGTTCAGCTGACCATCAGCACCGGTTGTACTGTCGGTAACGGCACATCAACGGGGGGAACCAACCAGTGGGGTACCCTGAACTTTGGTAACTACGCGGATCTGACCAGCGTGATCAACGGGACAGTATTTGGTGCCAATGGCACCGGTGCCGTCACCATCACCTGTAGCACCGGGCTGACACCGACGTTGTCATTGAACGGCGGACTGGCGGCAACCGGCGGGCTGCGAACCATGACATCCAGCGGCAACAGTATTCCTTACCGCCTCTATTCTGACACTGCACGTACCACAGAAATCGCCATCAATACGCCGATTACTTTGACGACGGGCACCACTGCGCAAAATATCCCGATTTATGGTCGTGTGCTGCCTGCTGACCAGACCAGCACCACACCGGCTGCGGGGACGTATAACGATACCGTTGTTGCCACTCTTTCCTGGTAAGGCTGTTTTCCATCAGAGCCGGTTTCGCCTCTGACTGGCTTTTGTTTCAAGGAAGGAAAGATCATGGACATCAAGGTACTGCTGCTATTGCCGGCTGCCCTGCTGGTGTCAATGCAGTTGCGCATTCCATTCAGCCAGGCGGCAACGATAGGCATCAGCGCCACGTTGCTGCCCGCCTGCAATGCGGGAACCACGACGTCCGGCAGCACCAGCTTCGGTACGCTGAATTTTGGCAACTATGCGTCGCTCACCAGCGCAATTAACGCCACCAGCGCGCAACTGGCGGGGTCGATTCGCGTGAATTGCGTGAACGGGCTGACGTATAAAATCGTCATGGATGGCGGCAGCAGTGGCGTTGTTACCGCCCGCAGGATGGTCAATACCACCAACAGCGCACTGACCTTGCAGTACAACCTTTACACCACGGCGGCGCGTACCACCGTCTGGGATAATGTCACCGGCGTCAGCGGAACCGGTAATGGCGCGGATCAGTGGAGCACGGTCTATGGACGCGTTCCGGCGCAGACCACGCCTGCTGCCGGTGTTTATCAGGATACGGTGAATGTCACCGTATCCTGGTAGAGGTTTTTATGCCTGGCCGTTTGCTGGTGCCGCAGGTGCTGCTCATGTTGCTGCCGCTGATGTCGTTGCCGCTGATAATGTGCAGTTCAGCACGCGCCGCGACAACCACCGCCACATTTACCGTCACGGCCACGCTCACCAACGGCTGCGTTTTCGGCAGCTCACTTTCCAGCCCGACCACCAATCTCGGCACCCTCAATTTCGGCTCCTTTCCTTCCGTTCCCACCAATGTCGATGTGGTCAGCACCTCGGGCGCAGGCTCGGTGGTGGTCACCTGCACGCCGGGCACCACGGTGGCGATTGGGATGGATTACGGCATTCACGGCGGCTCCGCCGCACAACGTTATATGGCCAACAGCGGTGCCACCGCGACGCTTGGCTATCAGCTTTATCAAAATGCCGCACGCACCGTGGTTTGGGGAACCGGCGCACAGGCGATGACCATCAGCAGCTTTCCCTCAACAACACAAACTTACCCGGTCTATGGCCGGTTGTTTTCATTCACGACGTCACCCACTGCGGGCACTTACACCGACACGGTAACCGTGACTCTCACTTATTGAATCATCAGGATATGAGCTATGACGACGATGTTCTCACGCATGATGGCTGCCACTACTATGGCTGTGGCTTTGTTTTCCGGTACGGCGGTTCAGGCTGCCAGTTCGGTGCTGGTGTGGCCGGTCTATCAGATTATCGAATCCGATCAGAACGGATCGGCCCTTTGGCTGGAAAACCGTGGCGCAGAGCCGGTGTCTTTACAGGTGCGCGTGCTGGCCTGGAAGCAGGAGAATTTTAACGAGAAATACGCCGATCAAACCAACGTGGTCGCCAGTCCGCCGTTCGCCACCGTGCCGCCGGGCCAGCGCCAGCTGATCCGTTTGATCCGCAACACGCCGGTGCCCGCGAATACCGAACAGGCGTACCGCATTATCATCGATGAAATTCCGTCTCCGCTGAACAGTGCCGGTGAAGGCAAAGACAAGGCGGTGGTCGGGCTGCAATTGCAGATGCGTTATCTTCTGCCGCTGTTTATGGATGGCGGCAGTTTATGGACCAACGATCGCCCTGATATGAAACGCGATGAGTCAACGGCGACCCGCCCGATCCTCACGTGGCGTTCGGTATCCGAAGGCGGCAAAACCTATTTGCAGGTGCGCAATACCGGCATTGTCCATGCGCGTCTGAGCAACGTGTTCTGGTCATCCGCTGGCAATCAGAAGCAAGGCGTCAAAACCATGGTCGGCGGTTTTATGGGGTATGTATTGCCGGGGCAGCAGATGCGCTGGCCAGTGCCGGCAGGCGTCACGCCGGGCGCACAGCTCAATGCGCAAATTGCCGATAACACCAAACCGATTGTCATTCCACGCGGCGAATAACAGCAGGAGCCGCCACGGATGCCAAAAAGATCGCTTCCCGGTGCAGGTTGTCAGCGTGTGCTGATTTTCCGGGGAAGCCTGTGCCTGTTGTATCTGAGCGCCTTCGGCGCGCAGGCACAGGAATATTCGTCACTGCCCGATGCCCCGCGAGCGGCACCGGTGGTGACCGACGCCATGTTTTATCTGTCGATTGTGGTCAACGGCCAGACAGATAATCAGGTGGTGCCGGTGACGTATCGCAATAATGCCTATTTCGTTGAAGCCGGTGTACTGGCAAAAAATCACATCCACATTAACGGTCAGCAGGGGCTGATCAATGTCGGCGAATTGCCGGACGTTAAAGCAAAATACGATTCAGCCACCCAGCAACTGGTGTTAACCGTGCCGGACGCCTGGCTGCCGAACCAGAAGGTCAGCGGCGATCCGCTGATGAACTACACGCCGTCGCAAAGCAGCACCGGCCTGCTGTTTAACTATGACTCGTACTACACCGACCCGCCGGGTGGTTCTAAATCTATCGCCACCTGGATGGAGCAACGTTTATTCAGCAGCCTCGGATTGCTCACCAATACTGGTACTTACCGCTATAACATCGACGGTTCGGGCAATAACGAAAATGGCGGCAGCACCGCGCAGGACGGCTATCTGCGTTACGACACCTTCTGGCGCTTTACCGACGAAAAGAACCTGATCAGCTATCAGGTCGGGGATTTCGTCAGTGACTCCCTGACCTGGAGTAATTCGGCGCGCATGGGCGGTTTGCGTATCAGCCGCAACTTTGCCGTTCGCCCGGATCTGGTGACCTATCCGCTGTTGCAGTACAGCGGCACAGCGGCGGTACCAAGCACGGTGGATCTGTTTCTCAACGGCTACAAGGCCAGCAGTAATAACCTGAATTCCGGGCCTTTTACGCTGACCAACGTGCCGTATATCAACGGTGCCGGTGAAGCGACGATTGTCACCACCGATGCGGTCGGACGTCAGGTTTCAACCAGCGTGCCGTTTTACGTTTCCAACACCCTGCTGCGCAAAAACCTCAGCGATTTCGATTTCTCGCTCGGGGCGGTGCGCAACAACTATGGCGTCACAAATGGCGATTATTCGGATGCCGCATTCAGCGGTATTTACCGTTACGGGCTGAGCGATTATCTGACGCTGTCCGGTCATACCGAAATCGTACAAGGTCTGGCACTGGGAGGATTAGGGGCGGATGTGGCAGTGGGAACCTGGGGAACGCTGAGCGTTTCCGGCAGCCAGAGTAAGGCCGATCATCCGCCGGTCAGCAGCGATAATCAGACAGTTACGCAGGATAATGACAACAACGGGCAGAGGCCGGGCATCCCAAATTCCAGCGGCGAAATCGACAATCCGCTCGGTGAGAATATCACTGACAAAAAGGATGGCAGCCAGTACACGCTGGGTTATTCCTACTATTCGACGGTGTTCAGCCTCTCGGCGCTGCGTTCAAAACGCACGGTGGGTTATCAGGATCTGACGTCGTACACCAGCGACACGCGATTAAGTCGTCAGGCGGATCAGGTGACGTTCAGCACCTCGCCGTTCGGACCGTCGAACGGCACGATGGGCATCGGCTATTACGACGTCGAAGCCTATGACAATTCGCATACCCGTCTGGTGAATTTCTCCTACAGCCGCTCGCTGTGGGGACAAAGCAGCATGTTTTTATCACTCAACAAAACGCTGGGCGACAGCGGCTACAGCGCGCAGCTGCAATTTATCATTCCGATTGGCACCAATATCAACATGAATGCCGGTGTGCAGCGTGACAGCGCGGGCAATTATCAGGAGCAAATCGGCGCCAGCAAAGCCACGCCAACTGACGGCGGACTCGGCTGGAATCTGGCCTACAGCGGCGGCAACAATCCTTATCAGCAGGCCGATGCCACCTGGAAATCACGCTTCGCCACGATTCAGGGCGGGTTCTACGGCAATCAGGGCGATTACACCAACTGGGCTGACTTAAGCGGTTCAATCGTGTTTATGGCCAATGACTGGTTCCTTTCTGACAAGATCAATGATGCCTTTATCGTGGTCGATACCGACCATTACGCCGACGTTCCGGTACTTTTCGAGAATCAGAAAATGGGCAAAACCGACAAGAAAGGCCATCTGCTGATCCCAACCGTCAGCTCGTATTACCCGGCCAAAGTGGAAATCGATACCCTGCCGCTGCCCGCCGACGTGGTTGCGAATAACGTCAATGACCGCATCGCGGTGAAACAAGGCAGCGGCGTGGTGGTGAAATTCAGCGTTGAAAAAGTGCTGTCGGCCAATATCACCCTGCACGACGCCGCCGGACAACCGCTCAAGCTGGGCACTCTGGTCACAGAGCAAAATACGCAGCAAACCACCGTCACCGGTTACGACGGGCTGGTGTACTTCTCGCATCTGAAGGAAAACAACGTGCTGAATATCCAGCAGGAAGATCATTCGGTCTGTCGGGTCAGCTTCACGCTGAACCCTGATCGCCACAGCATAGAGCAGGTGGGGCCGCTGTCATGTCCGGGTGGCAAAACAGGCGCATCAGCAGGAGATAAATCATGAGAATGTTCAGGCAGTGGATACGCCGCGCTCTAGTGCCGATCCTGTTGCTGATGCTGTTGACGGGCGTGTCATCGCAGGCGTTTGCCGGCTGTACTACGGCGGCCACCACCATCACGCTGGGTACCCAAAACTCGTTTGCGGTCAGCACTTCACCGCTGGTCACCTCAGGCAGCAGCGGCTTAAGCTGCACGGGTCCCTTGCTGAGTATCGGCGGCACCAACACCATAACCGCGACCATTGGCGCCACGCTTCATCCCAGCGGCACGCAGCCCCGCCTTTACAGCGCGGCAACCGGCCAGTATCTGCCTTACAACCTGTGTAAAGACAGCAGTTGCGGCACGGTATATAACCAGGGCGATGTGATCAGCTGGAGCAGCACGACTGCACTGGGGTTACTGGGGTTGTTCTCCGGGCCGAACGGTACGTTACCGTTGTATGTGATGCCACAAACGCTATCCAATCTGGCGGCCGGCACCTATACGGATACCATTCCTATCGCCTGGAGATGGAACATCTGCTCGGTGGCCGTTGGCACGTTGTTGTGTATCGCCGATACCGGCAATGTCAGCGGTTCCGTCAACCTGACGCTTAACGTCACCAACTTTTGCTACATCGACAGCGCGCCAAACGTGGGTTTTGGCAGCGCCGCCCTGCCTTCCGGCCTGACCACGGTGGTTGCTAATACCATCAGCGTGCGCTGTACGCTGAACGCCAGTTATTCCGTCAATCTCACCAGCAGCGTAGCGGCATCCGGCCAGTACCGGCAGATGGCATCCACCGTCGGCGGCACCACCAGTTATCTGCAATATCAGATATTTAAAGGCGACAGCACGGTGTGGACGGCGGCAACTAACAGCAGCGCGACCGGTACCGGCACATCACAATCGTTTCCGTATACGGCTTCCGTGAATCTGGCGCAAAGCAATCAGCCCGCCGGAAACTACAGCGATACGGTGACCGTGACGGTGACTTATTAACGAGGGAGGAAACAGAACCGGTGCTGCGAATGCGCACCGGTTTTGGAAAAGAAAATCTTAAAGTGCTTTCAGCGTTTTGACGGTGGCATCCACATCAATTTCATCTTCCGTAAACACATAAGTGCTGTTCTGGAAGGTGGTGATCAGCAGCTTTTTCATGGTGCGTGTTTCCGCTTTCTTCTCTTCTTCCTGCGGGCGGATACGGTTCATCAGCAGGCCCACGGACAGCACGGCGTTTTCTTTGTCGATCTTCGACTCTGCCGGTACTTCTTCGTTAAACGCCAGGAAGGACTTGATGCTGGTGATTTTGATGCGCTCACCGGCGATAAAGATGTATTTGCTCTCCGGCTCGACTTTCACCGCAAAGGCGGAAAGGCCTTTGTTATTGGTGGTCGGCTCGAAAGTGACTACAGCATCTTTTTTAATCAGCTCAGGGTTTGCAACTTTAATCACGTGGAAATAACGGTTATCGCCGTTTTCATCTTTGATAAAACCGAAACCTTTATCTTCAAACCAGGTTGTGATTACGCCGTTCATCGCTTACCGCCTAAGTAATTATCTATTCAACATGTCAGTTTTTGCAGGGCGGCAGTGTAAAGCAGAATGAGGATAAAGTCCTGTGCTTTACTGCCCGATACCCTCAGTTTATATCGCTTTTCGGAACGTCAGATTAAATCGGTAGGATCCGGTCAGCGGATGCTCGCCCGCTTTCAGCGGCAACACGCCATGATAACGCAGCCGCGACGGGCCGCCCCACACCACAATATCGCCATGCGTTAACTGCACGCGCTGTGTTTTATCGCTGCGCTCCATGCCGCCAAACTGAAAAACAGCCGGTAAACCCAGCGAGACAGAAACAATCGGCTGGCCGAAATCGTGCTCGTCCTTGTCCTGATGCAGGCTCATTTTAGCGCCCGGCTGATAACGGTTGATGAGACAGGCGTCCGGCTCAAATCCGGGGAATCCCGCCTGTTCTGCCGCTTTCACCGCAATCTGTCGAAACAGTTCCGGCATCGGCGGCCAATGCTGATGGTTTTCCGGCGACGTCGCCTGATAACGGTATCCGGCTTTATCTGTCACCCAGCCGACATCCCCGCAGTTGGTCATCGCTACCGACATCGCATAACCGCCGGGCGTCGCGCGATACTGAAATGGTACCAGTCCGGCAATACGATCGATTTCCGCCAGCAACACGACATCGTCTTCCAGCGCAGCACCGCGCAGAACCACTGCGCCGGGACACAAGTCTTCACGCCAGTTCGGGTGAAAATCCGGGTGATCGAAAAGATCCAAATTCATAAGCGCCTCCGTTCATGCGTATCGGTTAAGTATAACGGATGTGGCCAGACAGTCATGGACGCTGCCAGCGCGCGGCCAAAAAGTCGAGCAGCGCCTTCGCCGCCGGACCGGTACGCCGGTTGGGTCGCACACAATAAACACCGGTTTCCCGCCCTGTCCATTGCGGCAATACCTGCACTAAATCCCCTGCGGCAATCGCCGCCGCCATGGTGACCGCGGAATGAAACGCGATACCTTGACCATCAATACACAGCCGACGCGCGGCATCGGCGTTATCCACTTTGACCGATCCTTTTGGCGCCAGTATTCGCTCTTCTCCATTCGACTCTCTGGCATTCGATCCTTCAGCATTCAAAAATAGCCGCCAGAGCACACCATCCTGACTGGCGGAAGAGACAATACACTCATGCTCGTGGAGATCTTCCGCGCTCAACGGCGTGCCGCGTTTTTTCAGATAAGCCGGAGCCGCCACCAGGATCCGCCGGTTATCCAGCATCTTGTGTGCAATCAGAGAAGAATCCTTCAGGCGACCAATCCGGAACGCCAGCATGATGCCTTCTGACACCAGATCAACGTAGTCATCGGTCAGACGCAGATCCAGCTGCACCTGTGGACAGGTCGCCAGAAACTCGCTCAGATAAGGCACGATATGGGTATGACCGAACGCCACCGGCGCGCTCACGACCAGCACGCCATAAGGCAGCGTCTGTTCATCACGCACCATTCCGGCAGCATTATTGAGCTGCAACAGCGCCTGATGGCATTCGGCGTAATAGCGTTTGCCGGTTTCCGTCAGCGACATCGCCCGCGTGGTGCGGTTCAGCAGCGTGGTGCTCAGTTCCTGTTCCAGCATTTTAATAAAACGACTGACAGAAGAAGGAGTAATGCCCAGCGCGCTGGCGGCACGGACAAAACTATGATGTTCAACCACCGCGACAAAGGCTTGTACCAGATGCAGGGACGGCGCGTTCATTATTGCTCTCAGCGAATGAATGAATGTTATTTCCGGCTATTATCAGGAAAATTAAGCATGATTAGAATGATTCTTTTTTGAGGAACCCTTCCATGAAAACGCCATCTGCCACCTTATTTCGTGAACTGCATCTGCAACAAACTCCGCTGAAATTACCCAATGCCTGGGACGCAGGCAGCGCGCGCCTGATTGAAAGTCTGGGGGCGACAGCCATTGCCACCACCAGCGCGGGCGTCGCCTGGTCACTGGGCTATCGAGATGGCAACCTGTTGCCCGTTGAGGAATATGTCGCACGCGCGGCATCGATTTCTCGGGTGATTTCAGTGCCGCTGTCTGCGGATATCGAAGGCGGTTACAGCGATATTCCGGCGACGGTGGCGCTAACCGTCTCACGATTTATGGATACGGGCGTGGTGGGTATCAATATTGAGGACGGCGCAGGCGATCCGCATGTGTTGTGCCGGAAAATTGAAGCCATCAGAACCGCCAGCGCCCGCTGCGGTGTAGATCTTTATATCAATGTGCGCACCGACGTTTACGCACGCAATTTGGTTCCTGCTGGCGAAAAAGCAGCGGAGGTCATCACGCGGGCTCAGGCTTACCGCGACGCCGGAGCCGACGGCATTTTTGTCATCGGGCTGGCGGAGGCAGAAGAAATACGCGCCATTGCTGGCAGCACGGATCTGCTGCTCAATGTGGCGGTCTGGCCGGGACTGCCGCCGGTCAGCGAGCTTGCAGGCATTGGCGTACGCCGCCTGAGCGCCGGTTCCTGGTTGCCGCAAACGTTATGGGCGCACAACGCGCAGTTAGTCAGCGGGTTCCTGCAACACGACGAAATGACGCCTATGCTGGAAAAAGCCGCGCCATATTCAGAAATTAATGCGATGTTTTAATGACTCAGATAACGCCTGAACCGGAGAGATAAATGAATTCCACAGCCAGCCCCGCCAATGTCACGCAACCGCGCCCGGCAGTTCTGCATATTCTATGCGGGAAAATAGCCTCGGGAAAATCCACCCTGTCCCAACATCTGGCCAGCGCGCCTTGCACCGTAGTGCTTAATGAAGACCAGTGGCTTACTCATCTTTATCAGGATGAGATGCTCTCTGTGGCGGATTATGTCCGCTGCTCGGCCAGACTCAGACAAGCCATTGCCCCGCATGTGATTTCACTGCTCAGGGCCGGTGTCTCGGTCGTGCTGGATTTTCCGGCTAATACGGTGGCGAACCGTCAGTGGATGATGAGTCTTATCACGGGATCGGGCGCAGACCATCAGCTGCATTATCTGAACGTACCGGAAGAAGTGTGTAAAGCCCGGCTGCAGGCGCGCAATCAGGCCGGAACACATCAGTTTAGCGTCACCGATGAGCAGTTTGAGCTGATATCCCGTCACTTTGTCGCACCGGAACCGGAAGAAGGTTTTCACGTGATCAGACACGATTAAGCTTCCACCTCTGACCGTCCCGGAACAGGATTATTGTCGGGGCGTATCGTTTCAGCTAAGGTGCTCTGACAGGCCGTAAGGTCATAAAGAATATCTGAAAGGAGAACGAAATGAGTCGGGAAATCAATAAAGACACGCAGTTGTGTATGTCCCTTTCCGGTCGTCCGGGAAATTTCGGCACGCGTTTTCATAATTACCTCTATCAGGCGTCAGACCTGAATTTTGTCTACAAAGCTTTCTCTACCAAAGATATCGAAGCCGCGGTGAAAGGCGTCCGCGCACTGGGCATTCGTGGCTGTGCCGTGTCGATGCCGTTCAAGGAAGCCTGCATTCCTTTCCTCGATGAACTGGATCCTTCCGCCACCGCCATTCAGTCCGTGAATACCATCGTCAATGACGACGGCTTCCTGCGCGCGTACAACACCGACTATATAGCGGTCGCCAAATTGCTCGACAGCTATCAGGTACCACGCGACGCCGTTTTTGCCCTGCGCGGCAGCGGCGGTATGGGTAAAGCGGTAGTCGCCGCCATCCGTGATGCCGGATTCAAAAAGGGCTATATCATTGCGCGCAACGAAGCCAATGGTCGTGCGCTGGCAGAAGAATATGGCTATGAATGGAAAGCCGAAGTGGGTGATTTGCCGGTGGATATGGTGGTGAACGTCACGCCAATCGGAATGGCCGGCGGGCCGGAAGTGGATTCGCTGGCCTTTGAGCCGGCAGTGATTGACCGCGCCAGCATTGTTTTTGACGTCGTCGCGCTGCCGGCAGAAACACCGCTGATTCGCTACGGTCGCGAGCACGATAAAACAGTGATTACCGGTGCAGAAGTGGCGACATTACAAGCCGTCGAGCAGTTTGTGCTGTACACCGGCAAACGCCCGTCTGATGAGCTGATTGAAAAGGCAGCGGCGCACGCACGGAGTTGATTTCCGATCAGAACGTAAAAAGCCTCTCATATGAGAGGCTTTTTTACAGGTGCATAAAGTTTAACGCACCAGACACGGCCTTTTCGGATCAAACTTCCAGTCCGGCACCAGGAACTGCATGCCCTGCGCATCGTCGCGCGCGCCGAGGCCCATACCTTTGTAAAGCTCGTGCGCTTTCATCACCTGATCCATATCCAGCTCAACGCCCAGACCAGGCTGTTCCGGCACGCGTACTTTACCGCCTTTGATCTGCAACGGTTCTTTGGTCAGGCGCTGATTACCTTCCTGCCAGATCCAGTGCGTGTCGATAGCCGTGATTTTACCCGGTGCCGCAGCCGCAACCTGAGTAAACATTGCCAGCGAGATATCAAAGTGGTTATTGGAGTGCGAGCCCCAGGTCAGGCCCCATTCGTGGCACATCTGCGCCACGCGCACGGAACCCTGCATGGTCCAGAAATGCGGATCCGCCAGCGGGATATCCACCGATTTCAGCTGAATGGTATGCCCCATCTGACGCCAGTCCGTTGCGATCATATTGGTGGCTGTCGGCAAACCGGTCGCCTGACGGAACTCCGCCATCACTTCACGCCCGGAGAATCCCTGCTCTGCCCCGCACGGATCTTCCGCATAGGCCAGCACGTCGCGCAGTTGTTTACCCAGCGCAATGGCTTCATTCAGCGACCAGGCCCCGTTGGGATCAAGCGTGATGCGCGCCTGCGGGAATCGCTGCGCCAGCGCTGTCACGGCTTCAGCTTCTTCGCTGCCCGCCAGCACACCGCCTTTGAGTTTGAAATCATTAAAGCCGTATTTCTCATACGCGGCTTCGGCCAGACGTACCACCGCCGCCGGTGTCAGCGCTTCTTCGTGGCGCAACCGGTACCAGTCGCAACTGTCACCCGGCTGGCTCTGATAGCCCAGCGACGTCTTATTGCGGTCGCCAACGTAGAACAGATAACCGAGCATTTCGACTTCATCGCGCTGCTGTCCGTCACCCAGCAATGATGCGACGGTCACGCCAAGGTGCTTGCCGAGCAAGTCCAGCATCGCGGCTTCAATAGCAGTCACTACGTGGATAGTAGTACGCAAATCAAACGTCTGTAATCCGCGACCTGACGCATCACGATCGGCGAATTTCTCCCGCACAGCGGTCATCACATTCTTGTATTCGCCCAGCGTTTTGCCAATCACCAGCAGTGACGAATCATCCAGCGTCTGGCGGATCTTCTCGCCACCCGGCACTTCGCCGACGCCGGTATTGCCGCTGCTGTCTTTGAGGATCAGAATATTACGGGTGAAAAACGGCGCGTGCGCACCGCTGAGATTGAGCAACATGCTGTCGTGTCCGGCAACCGGGATCACCTGCATGGAAACAATTTTTGGTGTAGATGAAGCACTCATACTCACTCCTTATTGATTCAGATTCCGTAATCAGCGGCCCATTGCCGGGCGCTTACGATCGAATGTCCAGCCGGGGATCAGGTACTGCATCGCAATGGCATCATTGCGCGCCCCGGACGGCAGTTTTTTATGCAGTTCATGCGCGCGACGGATCTGATCCATGTCGATCTCCACACCCAGTCCCGGCTTTTCAGGTACTTTGATTTTTCCGTTCACAATTTGCAGCGGCTCTTTGGTCAGGCGCTGATTGCCTTCTTGCCAGATCCAGTGCGTATCAATGGCCGTCGGTTTGCCCGGTACGGCCGCGCCAACATGGGTAAACATCGCCAGCGAAATATCGAAATGATTATTCGAATGACAGCCCCACGTCAGACCCCATTCGTCACAAAGTTGCGCCACGCGCACCGCGCCGTGCATAGTCCAGAAATGCGGATCCGCCAGCGGAATATCCACCGACTGCAACATCACCGCGTGCTGCATCTCACGCCAGTTGGTGGCGATCATGTTGGTCGCGACGGGCAAGCCTGTCGCACGACGGAATTCAGCCATCACTTCGCGGCCTGAAAAACCCTGTTCTGCACCGCACGGATCTTCGGCATAACTGAGGATCCCGTGCAGGTCTTTGCACAGGTCAATCGCTTCATCCAGCAGCCACGCTCCGTTCGGGTCGACGGTAATTCGTGCATCCGGGAAACGTTTTGCCAGCGCTTTAACCGCGTCGATCTCCTGCTCGCCCGGCAGCACACCGCCTTTGAGTTTGAAATCTTTAAAACCGTAGCGGTCCTGCGCGGCTTCCGCCAGTCGTACCACGGCCTCGCTGTTCATCGCTTCCTGATGGCGCAGGTGATACCAGTCGTGAACGCCTCGCGCGCCTTCCTGATACGCCAGATTGGTTTTGTTCCGGTCACCGATGTAGAACAGGTAACCGAGCACCGTCACTTCATCGCGCTGTTTGCCCGGCCCGAGCAGTTCACACACCGGCACACCGAGGAATTTGCCCATCAGATCCAGCAACGCAGCTTCCAGTGCGGCGACCGCGTTAACCCGCAGTTCAAAGGTCCACGCGCCTTTGCCAAAGGAATCAAAATCCGACGACTGATTGCCGACATGGATCTGATGCACCAGCCGGTTCATGCGCGCCACTTCCTGGCCTTTCACCTGAGGAATGGCTTCCACCAGCGTGTTGTAAATGACTTCTCCGCCCGGCGCTTCGCCCACGCCGGTATTCCCGGCGCTGTCTTTGAGGATCACGATGTTGCGGGTGAAGTAAGCGCCGTGCGCGCCGCCAATATTCATCAGCATACTGTCGTGGCCTGCCACCGGAATAACCTGCATGTCAGTGATAACCGGTGAGGATTGTGTATTCATCATGGTTTCCTTTGACTCAGAAGGCACTTAACTGAATACGTTCGATTTTTCCGACGATAAACACATAGCTGACAACCGCCAGCAACGCGTGGATCCCGACATAAATCAGCGCACCGTTGAATGACCCTGTGCTGCCGATAATGTAGCCGATGGCAATCGGGGTGATGATGCCGGAGACGTTACCGAACATGTTGAATAAGCCGCCGCTCAGCCCGCTGATTTCTTTGGGTGCGGTGTCGGCCATCACAGCCCAGCCCAATGCGCCCAGCCCTTTACCGAAGAAGGCGAAGGCCATAATGCCGACTACCATCCATTCGGTATCGACGTAGTTGCAGAAGATCATCGACATCGACAGCAGCATACCGACCACGATCGGCGCTTTGCGGGACAGCGTAAGGTTGTTGGTTCTGCGCATCAGCCAGTCAGAAATGATCCCGCCCAGTACGCCGCCGAGGAATCCGCAAATCGCAGGCACCGAGGCCACCATGCCCGCTTTGAGGATCGACATGCCGCGCGCCTGTACCAGATACACCGGGAACCAGGTGATGAAGAAGTAGGTCAGCGCATTGATGCAGTACTGGCCGATGTAGATGCCAATCATCATGCGGGATTTCAGTAATTGCTTAAGCTGGAAGGCTTTTTCCCCTTTAACAGCCGCTTTTCTGGTGGTCTTCTGATCCATATTGATCAGCGCGCCACCGGCTTCCATGTAATCAAGCTCGGCCTGATTCACACCCGGATGATCTTTCGGATCGTGGATCACTTTCAGCCAGATGAAACTCAGGATGATCCCGAGTCCGCCCATGAAGAAGAAGACGTGTGACCAGCCCACTTCGTGGGTCAGCCAGCCCATGATCGGGGCGAAAATCACGGTCGCAAAATACTGCGCAGAGTTAAAAATAGAGACGGCGGTCCCGCGTTCCTGAGCCGGGAACCACGCGGCGACGATCCGGCTGTTGCCGGGGAAAGAAGGTGCTTCTGCCAGCCCGACCAGAAAGCGTAATGCGAAGAGAGAAACCACAATGCCGAAGCCGCTGAATATATCGACGAAGCCCTGCAGCAGGGTAAACAGAGACCAGATAAAAATACTGTAGAAATAAACTTTTTTGGAGCCGAATTTATCCAGCAACCAGCCGCCGGGTATTTGTCCGATAACATAGGCCCATGAAAATGCCGAGAAAATATAGCCCATCCCGACAGAATCCAGCCCGATATCTTTGGCCATCGCCGAACCGGCAATGGATAACGTGGCACGGTCGCCATAATTAAATGAGGTGACAATAAATAACATCACCACTATCCAGTAGCGCGCGTTAGTTCTTTTTTTGACGGCACTGGCTGCTGAAACGGTAGTTTCCATGGTGTTCTCCGGAATTAATGACAACGCCTCTAAACAGAGATAAAAGTCATTCCAGTCACAGAACTGTAGGGTTCAGAGAGGAAGGAACGCAGCCAGTATATGAACAACATTCCTTTTACTCATTGGGCAATACAACAGGCTTGAACCGCGCTTTGCATTTATCCTGAGGCAAATGCCCAGCGCGGTGCGAGTTGTTTCACAAAAAATGAAACAGCTGTGATGGCTGTCACAACTGATCGTTATCTAATTGCAGCGCGACATACAGCAATAAACGATCGTCGAAATTACCCAGATCCAGACCGGTTAATTCCGAGATACGGTTAAGGCGATATTCCAGCGTATTGCGATGGATATATAACGCTTTTGAGGTGGCGGTCGGCTGCACATTATTATGGAACCAGGATGTCAGCGTGCGGCGCAGTAATCCGTTGCCGTCCGTTGCTTTCAGCCGCGCCAGCGGACGAACCAGCTCGTCGGCCTGCCAGCCACCGCGCAGACTGTCGAGCAGTACGGGCAGGATCAAATCCTGATAGAAGTAACAGCGCTGTTCGGGCATCCGCTGCTTGCCGACGGTCATGGTGGTGCGCGCGGTCCGGTAGGAACGGGCAATGCTGCCGGGACCGGTGAAAAAGTTACCCAGCGAAATACGCACTCGCAGGCGGCCAGTTTCCGTCATGCGCGAAAGAAGGTGATCGATACGCTGGCGGTGTCCGTCCGCATCCCAGCGATCGTAGCTGTTCAGCGCCGGTTTCAGCACCACCATTTCGGTAAGGGAAACAATAGCGATCAGGTTGTCGCGCTCCGGCGTGGTGAGCAATGTTTGCAGCTGTTGCAGCTCGGCCATGGCGGAATCGACGCCGAGCTGTCCGCTGTCAACTTCAACCACGGCCGCCACGCGCGGACGGTTCAGGTCAATGCCCAGACGCTGCGCCCATTCCATCAGCGCCGGAGAAAGTTCGTCCACGCGGATAAGATTGAGCACCAGTTCTTCACGCAGACGGCTGTCCTGCGCCAGCATGTGCAGCAAACGCGCCTGCTCGAGCATCATTTCGGCGGTCATACACACCAGTTCGCCATATTGCCGTAGCTGGGAAGGATTACCGGTCAGGCCGATCACGCCGACGATCTGCCCGTCAATACGCAACGGCAGGTTGATCCCCGGACGCACACCGTGCAAATGCCTGGCGACGCCTTCATCAATATCGACAATACGTTCCTGTGAAATTGCCAGCAATGCGCCTTCGTGCAATTCACCAAGACGCTGATCGTCGCCACTGCCGATTATTCTTCCGCGGCCATCCATGACATTCACATTACTATCAATAATTTGCATGGTGCGGGCAACAATCTGTTGCGCCAGCTTTGCATCGAGATGATACGCCGACATGGATCCCCTGCCTTGGCTTATTGTTTTTTGTCCAGAGAGCATACCCAGCGCGTTGCTGCCATACATTATGCAAATGCCCAAAGAGCAGAAGCACCTGTTGAAGTTGCGGCGAAAGTCACATTTTTAAGCAAATGCCCAACTGGCATAAAATACGGGCATAAAAAAAGGCACGCCGGAGCGTGCCTTACTTAAGAACCGTGCTGACGAATTACTGCGCCAGCAGGTAAATCGAGGTGTCACCACGCTGAATGTCCAGCGCCAGAACGTTTGGTTTGGTGTCGAGAATTTTACGCAGTTCACCCAGATTGGTGACTTTCTGCTGGTTCACACCCAAGATCACGTCGCCTTTTTTCAGGCCAATGCGTGCTGCGGTAGAACCGGCTTTCACTTCATCGACTTTCACACCTTTCTGATCACCTGCTGAACCGTTGCTGAGTTCAGCGCCTTCGATGCCGGTGTAAATGTTGCCGGATTCGACTTTAGGCGTCTGCGTGCTTTGCTCAATGGTGACATCCACGTTCATCGGTTTGCCTTCGCGCAGCAGACCCAGCGTGACTTTGGTACCAATTGGCATGGTGCCGATGTCAGCACGGAACGAAGCGAAGCTGCTGATTGGCTTGCCGTTCATGCTCAGGATCACGTCACCGGCTTTGATGCCCGCTTTCTCTGCCGCAGATTTCGGCATGACCTGGCTGATGAATGCGCCGCGCTGTGCGTCGACTTTCATGGCTTTCGCCAGTTCAGAGTTCAGCTCGGTACCCATGATGCCCAGTTCGCCACGTTTCACCTGACCGAACTCAATCATCTGTTTGGACAGGTTTTTCACCATGTTACTTGGGATCGCAAAACCGATACCGATGTTGCCGCCGTCCGGAGCCAGGATCGCTGTATTCAGACCAATCAGTTCACCGTTCAGGTTCACCAGCGCACCGCCGGAGTTACCGCGGTTGATCGCCGCATCCGTCTGGATGAAGTTTTCGTAGTTTTCGATATTCAGGCCGGAACGTCCCAGTGCAGAAACGATACCGGAAGTCACGGTTTCGCCCAGACCATACGGGTTACCGATAGCCACGGTGTAATCACCGACGCGCAGTTGCTCGGAATCGGCCATTTTAATGGCTGTCAGGTTTTTCGCGTTTTGCAGCTGGATAACCGCGATGTCTGAACGCGGATCTTTACCGATCACTTTCGCGTCGAATTTACGGCCATCGTTCAGCTGAACGCTGATTTTTGTCGCGTTATCAACTACATGATTGTTGGTAACCACATAACCTTTATCGGCATCAATGATGACGCCGGAACCCAGCGCGCGGAAATCTTCTTTCTGCTCAGGTGCTGGCTGACCATCTGGTCCCTGACCGCCGCCCTGACAAACCGGTGACCCCTGGAACGGAGAACCGTCCTGGCACAGCGGCGAGTTCTGACCAAAGAACTGCTGGAACTGCTGGCCCATGCGCGGTGTTTTTACCGACGCACTGCCTTCCACGTTCACGCTCACCACGGATGGCATCACTTTTTCCAGCATTGGCGCCAGACTTGGCAGCTGTGTAGAGCTGGCGGACGAAGACGCTGTTTCAGCAGCCAGTGCAGAAGAAACCGGGGCCATTGCCATACCGATACTTAACGCTAATGCGCTGAGGAATAAACTCGATTTTTTCATTTTTCAGGATCTCTTAAAATTATTGTGGCAACCAAAATAGTCGCTTTGCTTGGTAGTCGTGATACTGAGATGGTATTAATAGCGTGAAGTTCATCAGGGTCGATCTGACAATGGTAAAAAATTATTGTCAGTATTTACAAATGGCGTCTTTTCAGACAGTTCCGTAAAGAAAATTAAAGAGAGTTCAACTTGTCTTTTTAAAAACAAATTACTCAGCCGCCATGAGTCTTCTGTATTCATCATACGCATAAAGGTCAGTCATTCCGCTGATATAATCCTGAATCATTCTCGCCCGGTAATAAAACTCCTGCGCCGCATGGTTTGCGACCGGTAATCCTTCCAGCGCCGTCACGGCATTGTTGTAAGCCAGACGATGCTTGGCAGAGATCTTATGCAGAAGACGGGTTTCTATAGGATATTTCCTGTGTGTATCTTCCTGAACCAGCTGCGAAAAATCCGAAAGCGGCATGTCCAGCAACGGGCTGTAAATATCCAGTAATCCGCTGATCACCCGGTAGCCCTGCAATTCCAGTTCTTCTACTTCGTGATGATTGAAAACCTGTTTGAAAGCCACGCTTTTATAAATCTCTAACAAACGATTAGCCTGACTGTCATCTTCGAGCAGGGCATGATTAAACGTGCCCTGATAAATATCTTCTATATTATCAATGAAGCGGCGTGCCGCGTGCGGGACAAGTTGTTTGACAGTCTGAACACGCAATTCCATAAAGAAGTAATCGACCGGATTACGGAAGGTTTTGGCTTTATCCATTTTCTCGTAAGCGGTACGAACCACTTTATCGAAGAAGTCGTTTTTCTCAATCTCGCCCCATTCGCGATACAGATAATGATAGAGCTGATCGACGCTAAAAATGTTTTTTTCGACCGCATCTTCGAGATCCGCAATACAGTAAGAAATATCATCCGCCGCTTCCATAATGTAGGTGAGCGGAAAACGATTGAACTCACCCAGACTCAGTTCGCTGCGCAACTCTTTAATAAACGGCTCTTCCGCCAGATAAAAACCCGGTTTTTTCATCAGGTAATCATGGGAAGGCAGTTTAGCCATCGAATACGCCGGACGGGTATATTTCAAAATGCAGGCGGTCTGGCTGTAGGTCAGATTGAGTTTCAGCAGGGTAAATACCAGCCGGATGGCCTGCGCGTTGCCTTCAAAATTAGACAGATCGTAGCGGATTTTGCTGCGCAACTGATTGAGTTCAACGTCCCCGGACGTCAGGCGTAAACAGGCCACCAGACAGGAATCTGTTTCCTGCGGCGTTTCGCCACAACTGTCAGTATCCATCCTTTTGGCAAACCAGTTATTAATCGCCGATTCACCAAAATGTCCGAACGGGGGATTGCCGATATCGTGCATCAGGCAGGCCATTTCGACCACGCTTTCGAAAGGATCGGTGACATCGTCAAGGCCATATGCCTCGAGTTTCCCCTGACGGCGCAGACGATGGAGCACTTCTTTGGCGATATGACGGCCAACCTGCTGAACTTCAAGGGAATGGGTCAGACGGCTGCGGACGGCGGCGTTTTTCTCCAGCGGAAAAACCTGCGTTTTTTGCTGCAAACGGCGGATGGCGGCGGAGTTGATAATACGCCCGCGATCGCTTTCAAACTGGCGAACCACGTCGTACGCATCACGCGCCTCAATCGGGGCGCTGAAAGGACGCTGAAAATTGAATTTCGCTTTAAAATCGATCCCGGACATGATTTCCCACCTTTTCAGCCACTCGCGCGTCAAACCGACACCAGGACAGCATCCCAAACGCATTATCTCTTGTCATTAGCCATGATAGACTATCGGCCATTGTTTTCGTGATTAAACCGTCAATTCCGCACAAGCTGCGGCTTATTCCAACCACATCTGCGAGTATTTATATGAAAGTAGGCATCATCGGTGCAATGGAGCAGGAAGTCACCCTGCTGCGCGACAAAATCATCAATCGTCAGACTATCGAACGCGCGGGCTGCGAAATCTACACCGGTCAGCTGCACGGCGTAGACGTGGCGCTGCTGAAATCTGGCATCGGTAAAGTGTCTGCGGCGATGGGCACCACGCTGTTGCTGGAACATTGCCGTCCTGATGTGGTGATCAACACCGGTTCCGCGGGTGGGCTGGCGAAAACGCTGAAAGTGGGCGATATCGTGGTATCTGATGAAGTGCGTTATCACGATGCTGACGTCACCGCGTTTGGTTATGAACCAGGCCAGATGGCCGGTTGCCCTGCGGCATTCACTGCGGATCCGGAACTGATTACGCTGGCAGAAAACTGCATCCGTGAACTGAATTTAAACGCCGTCCGCGGTCTGGTGTGCAGCGGCGACGCATTCATTAATGGTGCTGCGCCTCTGGCCCGTATCCGCGCCACCTTCCCACAGGTCGCGGCAGTGGAAATGGAAGCGGCAGCCGTCGGTCACGTGTGCCATCTGTTTGACACGCCGTTCGTGGTCGTTCGCGCCATTTCTGACGTGGCAGACGGGGAATCGCACCTGAGCTTTGAAGAGTTCCTGGTCGTTGCAGCACAGCAATCTACCCTGATGGTTGATGCGATGCTGAAAGCGCTGGCAGCGTCAGAAGAGTGATTGTTCGCGGGTTTTGTCTGGCGCTCTGCTGCCTGTGGCTGCCCCTTACGGCCACAGCGGCACCGGCGCAACGGGTGGTCAGTCTGGCACCCAATCTGACAGAACTGGCGTACGCGGCGGGTCTCGGTGGTCAGTTAGTCGGAGTTAGTGCTTACTCCGATTATCCGCCGCAGGCCAGCAAGCTGGAACAGGTGGCGAACTGGCAGGGGATCAACGTCGAACGTATTCTGACGCTTAAACCCGATCTGGTGCTCGCCTGGCGCGGCGGAAATCCTCAGCGTCCGCTGGATCAGCTGACGTCTCTTGGCATCAAAGTGCTCTATCTTGACCCGCAAAATGCGGATCAGGTGGCACAGGCGCTGGAACAACTCGCCTCGTACAGCCCTTCTCCTGCCACCGCGCAGAACGCCGCAAAAATGTTTCGCCAGCAATGGCTGGCACTTAAGCAGAAGTATCACCGGCAAAAACCGGTTCCGGCGTTCATCCAGTTCGGCACACAGCCCCTGTTTACGGCTTCTGCCGCCACGATGCAAAGCGAAGTGCTGGATGTCTGCGGAGCAAAAAACATATTTGCCGACAGCCGCGTTCCCTGGCCTCAGGTCAGCCGGGAACAGGTTTTAACCCGTCAGCCGCAGGTTATTGTTATTTCTGGCGGAAAGTCGCAAAAACAGGTCATTGAAGATTACTGGCATTCGCTGCTTAAAGCGCAGGTCATTGCGCTGGATGCAGACTGGTTCAGCCGTGCCGGACCACGAATTTTGCTGGCGGCACAACAGCTTTGTCCGCAACTGGCAGCCCTGCCTGAAAGGTAAATGCTTACTAACATTAAGTGTCGCACTTTTCTGAATTGTTCCTTTATTAACCAAAATCAATAATTCAGTGCTGTCATCTGGTAACATGTCCGGCGTAAAATCTTCGCTGCAATACCGTTCCCCGCTTTATTATCTCTTTGTTATACAACGTTGTTATACGACGAAATATAAAAAGTCTGGCGTGTGAGTAAAAAGAAACGTCAGAGAAAAGCGTGATTTCCATCCGGAACATAAGAAATCCGGATTAAAGGCTTCGAAAACTTTACCGATAACTTTTTCAGCCTGGGCTGAATTTTTATTACACCAGCAGGAAAGAAATTTAATGAAAGCTTTATTACTCAGTGCGTTGCTCGCCTTGAGCCCGCTGGTTGCTGTCGCTGGCATGACAAGTGGCGAGATTCATATCAGCCTGACCATTTTACCCAGCTGTAAAATTGATGCTGCGCACAGCGGCACGTCCGTCACCTGCGCCAGCCGGACAATGATGCAACCGCATATCAGCGAAATGATGCTCACCGCCGTTCCGGGGATCAGCACGGATTCAAAGCTGGTGACCGTTGAATGGTAACCGCTTGGTGAATGCTTACTTACCTGAAAACCCGCGTCTGACCATTAAAAAAGCCCGTCTGCATCAGCAAACGGGCTTTTAATTTATACAAATTCTCTACCCTGGATCATTCGAGCTTGAAGGGTAGTTAAATACTAAATGAAGAGCCGCACCCACAGGTCGTCTTAGCATTCGGGTTGGTCACAACGAAACGTGAACCTTCCAGACCTTCTGTGTAATCCACTGAACCGCCGACCAGATATTGCAGGCTCATCGGGTCAACCACCAGCGCCACACCGGCTTTCTCGATAGTCATGTCGCCGTCGTTAATTTTATCGTCGAAGGTAAAGCCGTACTGGAATCCGCTGCAACCGCCACCGGTGATATAAACACGCAGCTTCAGGTTTGGATTTTCTTCATCCGAAATAAGGTTCTGTACCTTACGTGCCGCGGCCTCAGTAAACTGTAACGGCAACGCGGCTGTGTCATTCATCAATGCTTCGCTCATAATCTCTCACTCCCAATCCGCATTTGTTCAGGCCGCCGGATTGACTGTCTGAATAATGTACTCATTATCTAATACCTGAAAGTATGGTTCAAGTATGGGCATTTTTTGCTGCGCTGTCCTGCTTATTGGTGCCTTCGGCGTCGGGTTCTGCCTGCGCTTTCTCTGCATTTTCACGTTCCTGCCTCTGCAAGGTGCGGGTCAGGATCGCGGAATACAAGGGTTTACCGCCTAAAAACTGCGCCAGCAGGGTCGCACCAAGGCAGGTAATGATCATCGGTAAAATAAGCTGATAGTTATCGGTCATTTCAAGAACCAGCACAATACCGGTGAGCGGCGCACGGACACTGGCGGCAAACAGCGCCCCCATTCCGGCTATCGCAAACGTCGCGGGCTGGATACCGTACTGCGGGAACCACGTCAGCGCGGCGGTACCAAATGCCGTGCCCAGCAGCGTGCCGAGCGCCAGCATAGGGGCGAAAATCCCGCCTGGTGCGCCGGAAGCAAAGCACAAAAGCGTTGTCACCACGCGAACAAGAAAGATCACCAGCAGCATCATCAGGCTGTATTTTCCTGCCGCTGCCAGCGGGATCAGCGCAAAACCGCCGCCGGTGACTTCCTGATGAACCAGCCCGAGCAGGCCACAAAACCCGCCCAGCATCCCGCCAATCACCAGGATATTTCGCAGATTACCGCCATGAACACGGGCAAACATGTCCTGCGTGCGGAAAATCAGGGCGTTAAACATCACGCCGACCACGCCAAAAACCATCCCCAATACCAGATACAACCAAAGCGTATTCAGCGGTGCGTTGGCCAGCCTGCCTACTTCGATCACTGCGCCGTCGCCGTTGAAAATCCTGAAAACGATGCTCGACATGATCACACCGATAAACACCGCTTTTATCGATATCAGGCTATAACGAAATTGCAGGCGCATCTCTTCGAGGATGAACAAAATGCCTGCCAGCGGTGCGTTAAAGGCCGCAGAAAGCCCGGCCGCCGCACCGGTCGCCAGCAGTGAGTGGCGTGCTTCTGCGCTGCGCAGACGGAAAATATCGAACATCATTTTCCCGACATTGGCACCCATCTGCACGGTCGGCCCTTCCCTGCCCAGCACCATTCCCGCGCCGAGCGTACCGAGACCGCCAAAAAATTTCACCGGGATCACCCGCCACCAGCGAACAGGACGCAACTCTTCCAGCGCCCCTTCGATTTCCGGGATCCCCGAACCGCCCGCTTCCGGCGCGAATTTGCGCACCAGGTAATAACCGAACATCGCCATGACCGCCGAGATAACAAAGGTCAGCGGCCAGAGCAGGATCCAGTAATCACTGAACATCCCAACGCTCGAAAGACGCAACGCCATCACCAGATTCACGGTTTTTTCAAAAGCAACACCCAGCAGACCAGCAACCGTGCCCACCAGTGCGGCCATGATCAAAATCGTGACCGGAGTTTTGTCACGGCGGAGTAAAAGGCGCAGCGCTTCGCTGCGTTTACGCGGTCCGCGCACGTGCGCGCCCGCTACATTCTCAGTCTCAGATTCATTCATCACGGAAAGAAAAATACAGAAATGGTTATGGAAGATGAATGAATTTAATCATACAAATTGGCTCCCTGACAGGATCAGCAACAAAATGCAGCACGGTTTACGGTTTTATAACGCCGCTCAGTTCACTAGAATGGGCGCAACAAAATTTCTTTACCCAGAACCCAGCAATTTCAGGAGTTGAATAATGAGTAAGTCAGAAAGTCTGTTCACGCAGGCGCAAGCGCTAATCCCGGGCGGTGTTAACTCGCCGGTACGTGCCTTCTCCGGCGTTGGCGGCGTGCCATTATTCATCGCACGCGCTGACGGCGCTTTCCTGTTTGATGCCGATGGCAAAGCGTATATCGACTATGTCGGTTCGTGGGGCCCGATGGTGCTTGGTCATAACAACGCCGAAATCCGCAGCGCGGTGATTGAAGCCGCAGAACGTGGCCTGAGCTTTGGCGCGCCGACCGAAATGGAAGTCAAAATGGCCGAGCTGGTCACCGGTCTGGTGCCAAGCATGGACATGGTACGCATGGTCAACTCCGGCACCGAAGCCACCATGAGCGCTATTCGTCTGGCGCGCGGCTTCACCCATCGCGATAAAATCGTCAAATTCGAAGGCTGCTATCATGGCCACGCCGACTGCCTGCTGGTGAAAGCCGGCTCCGGCGCGCTGACCCTCGGCCAGCCAAACTCTCCGGGCGTTCCGGCTGATTTTGCCAAACACACCCTGACCTGTACCTATAACGATCTGGATTCAGTGCGTGCCGCGTTCGAACAATTCCCTGACGACATCGCCTGCATCATCGTTGAGCCGGTCGCGGGCAACATGAACTGTGTGCCGCCTTTGCCGGAATTCCTGCCGGGCCTGCGCAAGATTTGTGACGAGTTTGGCGCACTGCTGATTATCGACGAAGTGATGACCGGTTTCCGCGTCGCGCTGGGCGGTGCTCAGGAGTATTACGATGTGATGCCTGACCTGACCTGTCTGGGCAAAATCATCGGCGGCGGTATGCCGGTGGGCGCATTTGGTGGCCGTCGTGACGTGATGGAAGCACTGGCACCGACCGGCCCTGTCTATCAGGCAGGAACGCTTTCCGGCAACCCGATTGCCATGGCAGCGGGTATCGCCTGTCTGACGCAAGTCGCACAACCGGGCGTGCATCAGACCCTGACTGAGCGCACCACACAACTGGCGGAAGGTTTGCTGGATGCAGCGCAGGAAGAAAATATTCCGTTCGTGGTGAACCACGTCGGCGGGATGTTCGGTCTGTTCTTCACTGATGCCGAAACCGTGACCTGCTATCAGGACGTGATGAAGTGCGACGTTGAGCGCTTTAAGAAGTTTTTCCATCTGATGCTGGAAGAAGGCGTTTACCTGGCACCTTCCGCGTTTGAGGCTGGCTTTATGTCTCTCGCTCATACTCAGGAAGACATTCAGCGCACCATCGACGCCGCACGCCGTTGTTTCGCTAAGCTTTAAGATCTGGTGAAGTCGGTTACCTCCCCTGCGAAGGGGAGGATTGGCGTGAGGTATTAAGCTGAAACTTCTATTTCGCCTGCTTTCTCAGCAGATAAATAAAGTATGGCGCGCCGATAAATGTCGCGAGCAAACCGGCCGGGATCTGGTTCGGGAAGATAATCATCCGGCCGCACCAGTCGGCAAATACCATCAGTAAACCGCCGAGAATGCTGGCGACCATCCACTGCGGAACCGCACGACGAAAGCCCATCATACGCGCCATATGCGGTGCCATCAGACCGACAAAGCTCAGCGGCCCGATGGTCAGCGTCGCGGCAGCCGTCATCACCGCCGCCAGCAATAAAATCGCCATACGCGTTGGTGTCAGTGCAACGCCGACTGATTTCGCCGTCACGCTTCCCAGCGGCAAAATATTTATCCAGCGACGACAGAACGGCACAATCACCATCAGCACCGCAGCCAGAATGAGCGTCCGCCATGCCGCTTCAGCGGACACAGAATAAGTGGAACCGGAAAGCCAGGTCAGCAAACCGCCCATACGCGGATCACCGCTCGCCAGCAGCAGTGACATCAGCGTGGTGAATGCGGTACTCAGCGCGATACCGGTCAGCAACATACGTTCGGCAGAAAAACTGCGCAGACCCGATGCCATCATAATCACCAGCAACGTCAGCGCCGCACCGAGACTCCCCGCCGGTAACAGCCAGGCAAAGGCATCACCCGGCACGATAAACATCATGACCACCACGCCGGTCGCCGCACCCGAGCTTATTCCCAGCACTTCCGGGCTCGCCATCGCGTTACCGGTGAGTTTCTGGATCAGCACCCCGGAAGACGCCAGCATGATGCCCGCCGCCAGCGCCGCCATCACGCGGGGTAAACGCCACGGCAGCAGCGCCTGTAAATCCGCGCCTGTTGACCAGCTCCAGCCAGTCGCATTACGTCCGGCCATCAGCGCGATAACCAGCCCGATAAACAGCACCGCCAGCGCCAGCGCGACCCAGCGCACCAGATGATGACGTTCAGCCGGCACGTTATCGCCCTGATCCATCGGCGGTGGCGTCATGCTGTTGCGAAGACGCGGCAACAGCCACAGCAGCAACGGCGCGCCGACCAGCGCGGTCGCGGCACCGGTCGGAATTTCCATCCAGAACGTGGTGATGTACTGCATCACCTGATCGGTGAACCACAGCAATAAGGCCCCGATCAGCGGCGCCATAATCAGACGTGAAGGTAAACGTCGCGCACCGAGCATCTTCGCCAGAAGCGGGGCGAACAGACCGATAAAGCCGACGATACCGACCGCATTCACCAGCTGCGCACTCATCAGGATGGCCAGCGTCAGCACCGCCAGACGTGCCGCAGAAAGCCCGAGGCCGAGGTTTTTGGCCACGCCGTCGTCCAGCCCCAGCAGCGTCATCGGACGCTGCAACAAAAACGCCAGCAACCAGACAATGATCACACGCGGCAACAGGAAACTGGCGACATCCCAGTCCTGCTGCGTCAGTGAACCACTGCTCCACATGTACAGGCTTTGCAGGCTCTGATAATTGAAGATACCGATCAGGCCGTTGACCGCACCGCAATACAAACCGAGCACCAGCCCCGCCAGGATCAGCGTGACCGGCGACATGCGTTTGCCCCAGGCGATACCGAACACCAGCGCACCAATCACCACCGCGCCGATCATGGCAGCAAACTGCTGGGTGATCATTCCACCCGGCAGCGCCCACAACGTGGCAACCGTCAGGCCGAGTTGCGCGCCCGCCGAAACGCCCAGCGTCGCAGGTTCAGCCAGAGGATTACGCAACACCTGCTGGAACAGTAAACCGACCAGCCCGAGCCCCGCTCCCGCGAGCAATGCCACGGCGATGCGTGGCAGTGAGCTGTAATGGAAAAGCATCTGCTGCACGTTGTCGATGTCCGGCTGCCACAGTGCGCCGCGCCATTGCGCGTAAGGCAATTGCTGATGCAGGTTGTAAATACTGAGCGCGCCCGCAGCCAGTGCCAGAATAATCAGAAGAGTCAGCGAAACGCTGAGCGAACGGCGGTTCATACCGGTTTCCTCAGCGTGTTGGTTAAAATATTGCAGAAGTGCATCGCGCTGAACGTTGCGCCGTAGTACCAGACGGCAGGGATGACGGTGAACTGGTTCGCACGAACGAACGGCATGGATTTCCACAGCGGCGTTTTTTCGACGGCTTTCATGATGTCAGCGCTGTCGTGATCAAAGCACAACACGCGGGCATTTTTGATCGCCGCCAGCCTTTCCACTCCGACGGAAACACTGCCCCAGAAACTGCCCTCGCCCTGCCAGGCGTTGGTGAGCCCGACATCGTTCATCACTTCATGCAGCATACTGCCTTGTCCGAAGACCAGAACATGGCGCGGATCGATGAACGTGATCAGCAACAACGGCTGCTGTGCTACCGGCTTCAGCTGTTCGCGGGTTCTGGCTAAAGTGTCCTGATACCGCTGCAAATGCTGTTCTGCACGATCTTGCAAACCGAGCGTATCCGCCAGTTTGTGCAGCGAACGGATCGCCAGATCTAATGGCTTCGCAGAGCCGTCATTGGCTTTGACACTCAGCACCGGCGCGATGGTTTCCAGCTGAGCGGTCGCCGGGCCGTAACCCTGCGTCAGCAACACCAGTGACGGTTTCAGTTGCTGGATAAGTTCCATATTCGGCTCGGTGCGCTGACCGACGTCAATCACGCCCGGCGCCAGCGGCGGTTCGGCTACCCAGATGTTGTAATTGCGAATATCCGCAATCGCCAGCGGCATCACGCCGAGTGCAATCAGAAGTTCAGCGGGAAGCCATTCGAGCGCAATAATGCGGCTGAGATCGGGGCGGGACGCAGAAAGCGCGGGCAAAGATGTCAGCAACGGGGAAAGCGCCATCATCTGCAAAATACGACGGCGCGTTATTCCGGAAAAGTGTAAAATATCAGACATATCAGTATACGAAGCTCACCGGTGCGCCACCCGCAGGATGCGGCAAAATGCCCATCGGAATGCCATAGATTTGTTCGAGCACGTCACCGCGCATCATTTCTTCAGGTTCACCCTGAGCGATCATCTCGCCGCCACGCAGCGCCATCAGCTGGTCACAATAGCGGGCTGCCATATTCAGGTCATGCAGCACCGCAATCACGGTGAGGCCCTTTTCACGGCTCAGACGCTGGATCAACGCCAGAACGTCTTTCTGATGGGCGATATCGAGCGCCGAAGTCGGTTCGTCGAGCAGCAGGCAGCGGCTGTCCTGCGCCACCATCATCGCCAGCCACGCACGCTGACGTTCGCCCCCGGACAGGCTGTCGACCAGACGATGTGCAAAGGGTTTGAGGCCCACCAGTGAAATCGCTTCTTCGACTTTTTCTTTATCGTGATGTTTGAAACGCCCGAGCGCGCCGTGCCAAGGATAGCGGCCAATCGCCACCAGCTCCTGCACGGTCATGCCTTCTGCCGCCGGAAGTTGCTGCGGCAAATACGCGACCTGCCGCGCAAAAGCTTTGCTGTCCCACTGCGCCAGCGGCGTTTCATTGAGGTAAATCGTTCCGGATGTCGCCGCCTGATGACGTCCCAGCATTTTTAACAACGTCGACTTCCCTGAGCCATTGTGACCAATCAGCCCGCACACTTTTCCTTGCGGGAAAGTCAGTGACAGTGGCGCAAGAAGCGTGCGGCCCGGGACGGCAAAACTCACATCCTGCAGACGAAAGACGCTGTCTGGCAGCGGGGAAGACGGATGTACGTTGTTATCAGGCATAAGATTTTCTACGTCGACATCTGGTTGAGAACAGGAAACGGGCACGACCAGCGTGCCCGGATTTGACTACGTCACTGCTACGATACCCTGAATAATTCAGTTTGCAGGAAGGCGACAAGTTCGCGAATCCCCGGGAGCTTAGTCAGCTAAGTGACCGGGGTGAACGAACGCCGTCAACGCATCTGCGGCCTGAAGTATGACGGGTATCAGAAGCGGAATGTGGCCGTTGCAACCACCTGACGATCTGAACCCCAGTAACAGGCGTAATCGCGGTAGCAGCTGGCGACATATTCGCGATCCAGCAAGTTGTTGATGTTCAGACCCACGGAAGAACCTGGCAGGCCGAAGCGACCCAGATCGTATTTCACTGTGGCATCTACCAGCGTATAGGACGAAACGTTGAAAGCTTCATTCTCTCTGGATGCATTCACACCGTTCGCCGTGTAGAAACTTGAGCTGGCACCGACATAACGCACACCGGAACCGAGTGTCAGGCCGCTGAGCGCAGTTTCGTGGAAGGTATAATCCGCCCACAGAGACGCCATATTCGCCGGTACTTCAACAGGACGCTTGCCTTCGAAATTGGTGTCATGGGTGTATTTTGCATCGGTGTAGGTGTAAGACGCCGTCACGTTGATGTTGGCGTTAACCGCGGCTTTGGCTTCGAGTTCCACACCTCGTGAACGTATTTCACCAGACTGAACGCTAAAAGCGGCATCAGCAGGGTTGGCCGTCAGGTTTTTGTCTTTTGTCAGCTGGTATACGGCTGCCGTCAGGCTGATCGGACGATCGTTCGGGATGTATTTGATCCCGGCTTCGTACTGTTTGCCCATTGAAGGATCGAATGGCTTCCCTTCTTTGGTCGCGCCTGCGGTCGGTTCAAAGGATTCGCTGTAACTGAAGTACGGAGAAATACCGTTGTCGAACAGGTAGTTCAGACCGCCACGCCAGGTGAACTGCTCATCGTTGATCTGCGACGCGCTGTTGGTCGTGCGGGTAAAGGTTGAGCTTTTCGCGAAGTCGTAACGACCGCCAACAGTCAGGATCCACTTGTTCCACTCCGCCTGATCCTGCACATACAGACCGGTTTGTTCCTGACGATTAAGGATTTCGTACGGGAAGTACAGGGAAACGTTGCCATTACCGTATTGCGGATTCGCCAGATTCAGGTTACTTGCACTGCCGTAGTCTGCGTCAATATCGTTACGCATACGCATGTAATCAACACCAGCCAGCACGGTATGATCGATATCGCCGGTGCCGAATTTGGCCTGTGCCTGTGTATCGACATCAAAGTTCGCCAGCTTCTCTTTGGACTGAACATAGCTGCGCGTAATGTTGCCGTTACCGAGGTAACCGAAGCCGTAAACGGATTTATATTCGGTATCGAGTTTGGTGTAGCGCAGGTTCTGACGCACCGTCCAGGTATCATCAAACTGATGCGCGAAGCTGTAACCGACCATTTTCTGGTTGCGGGACATGCGGTTACCCGCTTCACCTTCGTTGAAATCTGTCGGGAGTTTATGTGCTTTACCGTTGGCGTCGTAATACGGCACCACGGTACCTTCACGCGGCAACCAGCCGTAGTAACCGGCATCCGGATCGTTCTGGAAATTGCTCAGGAAGGTAAAGTCAGTTTTATCATCAGGACGCCATGAGAAAGACGGGGCAATGGAATAACGTTTCTCTTTCGCCATTTCCTGTTGCGCATCCTGACTGCGCGCCACACCGGTCAGACGGTAGGAATACACGCCTGCATCATCAATGGCATCGCTGAAATCAAATCCGGTCTGGTACAGGTTGTCTGTACCCATTTTAAACTGCACTTCTTTCAGCGGTTCAGTGGTCGGGCGCTTGCTGACCATGCTGACAACGCCGCCCGGATTGCTTTTACCGTACAAAACGGAAGAAGGCCCGCGCAGTACTTCGACACGTTCAAGCATGTACGGATCCATCGATACTTCAGAATAGTTATCGCCCTGAAGTTTGATGCCGTCGAGATACTGGTTGGTGTTAACAGAGGTGAAGCCGCGGATTGCCATGGCGTCGATGGTGTTAGAACTGCCGCGACTGGCAAAGACACCCGGCGTATAACCCAGGGCTTCTTTCACCGTCACCGGTTGCTTCATGTCCATTTCTTCGCGAGTCACCACGGAAACAGATTGTGGTGTCTTCACCAGTGGGGTATCGGTTTTTGTACCGGTAGCGCTATGTTTTGCTGCGATGGTCGCCGCAGGGCCCCATGCAGATTCCTGTGCCGCTTCGGGAGCAGAAGAAGCCGTCACATTAATGGTATCTTCCTTCGCAGGCGCGGTGGTGGCGGCACCGGCGTAAAATGCGGCAGTACCCAGTGTTGCGGTAATGGTTAAAGCTAACGTCCGACGCTTAAATGCGCCTTTTGGGACAGAATTTGAAAGCGAGCGTTGAGAAGCCATTGCATAATCTCTGGAGTGGAAATGGGAATGTAAACGATAATTATTATTATGACCGTCGCATATTATGCGCAATGCTTGCCCGCCTGCAACACTAATTCACATATAGATCGTCTGAATGAATAAAAAATATCCCCATGTTAAACATGGGTAAAAACGCCTATAAATTAAACGGGAATGAATGTGACGGGTTTGCGGAAAATGTAAAACGTGGCGGGTTAATTTGCGTTATGAATAACAATTAAAAAGGGCACGATTTTCATCGCACCCTTTTTTGTAATTAATCCAATATCCTAAATCATTCAAGTTGATTTAAGGCAGCCAACGCCGAGCCAGCCTGAAGGATGACGGATATTTAGTTGCCTGAGCCAAACATATCCTTAATCCAGCCCGCAACGCCGTTGCTGTCTTTCTTCTCATCCTGAGATTGTGGCTGTTGTTGTTGCCCGGATTGCTGTTGTTGCTGCTGCATCTGTTGCTGTTGTTGCTGCTGCTGTTGCTGAACAGCGGTCACAGAAGCCTGGCACATGGCATCAGGGGAATCCGTCCAGACCGGAATGGAACGCGTTGCGCCACCGCCGCCCAGCATTCCGCCGCTGTTGTTGCCACAGACAAAGTTACCGCTGCCATCAATGTTCATCGTGCTGATGCCTTCCGGCATTTGCAGATCCAGAGGCTGCGGCGTGCCGTTCTCCAGATAACGTCCGTACAGTACCAGCGCACCGGTTGAACCCCACAGTTTGGACGGGCCGTTGTTATCGCGGCCAACCCAGGTAATCGCCACCTGATTGCCGTCGATGCCCGCAAACCAGCTGTCACGCAGTTCGTTGGAGGTACCCGTTTTTGCTGCCAGATGCAGTTTCGGGAACTTGTTCGCCAGCGCGCGCGAGGTCCCTTCCTGCACAACCTGCTGCATCGCATACAGCGTCAGATACGCCGCCTGAGATGGGATCACGCGAACCGCCTGCGGGAAGCTCTGATAAAGTACCGTGCCGTCTTCCGCAATCACCGAGCGCACCGCGGACAGTGGCGCTTTGTTACCGCCGCTGGCAATGGTCTGGTATTCCTGCGCAACTTCCATCGGCGTCAGTGCAATCGCACCAAGCAGCATCGACGGCGTCTGATTCAGGGATTCTTTCGGGATCCCCAGATTGATCAGCGTTTGGGTTATGTTATCCAGCCCTACCGCCATACCCAGATTTACCGTCGGGACGTTCATGGAACGCGCCAGCGCATCCACCAGCAGAACCTGACCACGGAACTGATGGTCATCGTTTTTCGGTGACCACGTCTGACCATTTGCCAGTTTCAGCGTCAGCGGCTGGTCGGCCAGAATGGTGTTCAGACGGTATTTGTCCGGCTGAGAAAGCGCGGTCAGATAGGTCGCCGGTTTAGCCAGAGAACCCACCTGACGACGCGCCTGCATCGCACGGTTAAAGCCTGCGAACTGCGTTTCCGCGCCGCCGACCATCGCCCGTACTTCGCCGGTATAACGGTCAACAATGACCATCGCGGTTTCGATGTCATTCAGGCCGCTTTTCTTACGCAGTAACGGAATGCCTTCTTCGACCGCTTTTTCCGCCGCATCCTGAGAAATAGGATCCAGCGTGGTGAAGATTTTCACCCCTGACATGTCCTGAACTTTATCGCCCAGTTTGGCCTGAAGCTCCTGACGCACCATCTGCATAAACGCAGGCTGAGGCGAAATCACGCCGCCTTTCGGCTGCACGCCAAGCGGACGGGCGCTGAGCATGTCATACAGTTCCTGATCGATAACTTTCTGATCAACCAGTAAACGCAGCACCAGATTACGACGCTGCAACGCCATTTGCGGGTTACGCCACGGGTTATACAGCGACGCCCCTTTCACCATGCCGACCAGCAATGCCTGCTGATCCAGACTCAGTTCATTCACCGGGCGGCCAAAGTAATACAGGCTCGCCAGCGGGAAACCGCGGATCTGATCGGAACCGCTCTGGCCGAGATACACTTCGTTCAGATACAGCTCAAGAATGCGGTCTTTGCTGTAATCCGCGTCCAGCAGGATCGCCATAATGGCTTCACGTGCTTTACGGCTCAGTGAACGTTCGTTGGTCAGGAACAGGTTTTTCACCAGCTGCTGTGTCAGTGTAGAACCGCCCTGCACCGCATGACCGGCGGTCAGGTTTGCCAGCACCGCACGGCCGATGGAATAGAAGTTGATGCCATCGTGTTCATAGAAATGACGGTCTTCCGTTGCCAGCAAGGTATCGACCAGCAAATCCGGGAAACCGGAACGCGGCACGAACAGACGCTGTTCGCCGTTAGCATTCGACGCCTGCAACATGGTGATCAGACGCGGGTCGAGGCGGAACAGCCCGAAATCACGCTGATTATCCAGATTTTTAATTTCTGCAAGGCTGCTGCCATCAAACATCAGGCGGGCGTTCACCTGCCCTTCTTTACCTTCCGGGAAATCAAACGGACGACGCAGCAAATCGATGTAATTCGCGTGCACCGTAAATTCGCCCGGACGGGTGATACGCGTCACTTCGCGATACTGCGTACCTTCCAGCAATCCGACCATCTCAGCTTTGCTGATCTGCATGTCCGGCTCAAGGTTTACCTGACGACCATACACCGCCGCAGGCAACTGCCAGACTTTACCGCCATCAATGCGGTCATGGATTTGTTTGTTGAGGTAAAACGCATAAATCCCGAGCAGAATAAGAAAAACGATGAACAGTTTGACTAACAGCCAGAAAATACGGCGCTTCACACTCTTTTTTCCGCCTTTTTTGGCTTTACGCGGCGCTGCTTTACGGCTCATGCGCGATTCCTGTTCTTCTTCGTACTCATCGTCATCCTCATACTCGTCATCGATTTCTTCTTCATAATCATCGTAGTCGTCATCCCGGCGGCTACGGCGAACGGGACGAGCCCGCGCAGGCTTCCGCCCGGCAGGTTTACCTTTACGGCCAATCGGCTCGCGATCATCGCCAGACATCAGTCAATCTCCCAACGTGCTGCTGTGTTCGTCATAATGATTCTGCTTAGCTGAGTCATTTTCATTTTTGATTTCAAAAAAACACTGTATTTCAAAAAGATACTGTTGATGGCCTGAAGTTCAGGCCGCAAGGCGCTTACTCTGTGCCCCGCTCATGATTTCGCCCAGAAGAAATGTCTGAAAAATCGCCCCTTTCCTGCACAATTTTTAAAAGCTCAGACAGACATCAGGACGCATGTTTTTTCGTCCGGCGCGTAGGCAGCGCCTCCGCCGGATTGTCCGGCCACGGATGTTTCGGATATCGCCCTTTCATTTCTTTTTGCACGTCGCGGTATGATCCCTGCCAGAAAGCGGCCAGATCGGCTGTTATCTGCAACGGACGCTGTGCCGGTGACAATAACTCAAGCACCACCGCAACGCGGCCTTCCGCCAGTTGCGGGCTGCGCTGCTCGCCGAACATTTCCTGCATCCGCACCGAAAGTGCCGGTGGCTGGTCTGCATGATAACGGATTGGCAGACGACTGCCAGTCGGCACGGTGTAATGTGTCGGTAATGCACTGTCAAGACGCTGACGTTGTTGCCAGTCCAGCAACCTTAATAAGGCATCATGCAAATCAACCTGTTGCAGTGATTTTAACGAGCGAACGCCCTGTAAAGACGGCTGCAACCAGCGTTCCAGACCGTCGAGCAAAGCCTGGTCGTCGGCAGCCGGCCAGTCGGCCTCAGGCAGCCATTTTGCGGCACACAGAAGCCGGAGTCGCAGTTGTTCTGCCGCTACCGACCAGTTCAGCGCCTGCAAACCCTGTGTGCGGATCCAGTCGATCAACGCCTGTTGCAGTTCTTCGTCATCCGGCTTCGCCAGCGGATTCGCTTTCAGCACCAGCCGGCCAATCTGCCAGCGTCGCCAGGCGCGCAGGGTGCCTTTTTCTTCATCCCATTCCACCGCCGTCTGTTCTTTAACGACATCGGGAAGGCGCGACGGAAGTTGCGTGATATCCAGCGAGACAGCCAGCAGAATGCGGGCATCCGGGCTGTTGTTGCCCTGTAATAACTGCGGGGCGACCAGCCACGGCGCGCGGGTTAACCCGTCGTCCTGCGGCAAAGACGCACCCAGTCCGTTCGCCAGCAGATAGCGCCCATCTTCGCCGCGCCGCTGCGCAATGCGGTCACTGAAAGCGCGGGCCAGCAGCCACGGTGCAAGGGAAGCATCCGGTTCACCGTTTTTTGCACCGGTGCGCTGCGCCAGCTGTTTCGCCCGCCGCTGCCAGTTGCCCTGCGGGCGGCTGAACCAGTAATCGATATCCGGTAATCCGCCGCGTGGCGGTTCTTCGAGGATGGCGGCCAGTAAGGCTGCCGTTGCCAGTGCGTCCGGACTTTGTGTGGCAGCCGCAATCAGCATCGCCGCCAGCCGTGGCTCACAGCCAAGCTGTGCCATACGTTGTCCGGCGGCGGTAAGTTTTCCCTGCATATCGGTGGCACCGAGCTGCTGTAACAGATTTTTGGCAGCAGATAATGCGGCGACAGGCGGCTTGTCCAGCCACTGAAGTTGCGCCGGATCCTGACAGCCCCACTGCAACAACTCCAGCCAGAAACTGCTCAGATCGCTTTGCAGAATTTCCGCTTCGGCCTGCGCACTGGCGCGTTCAGCCTGCTCTTTGCTGAACAGATGCCAGCACAATCCCGGTTCAAGACGTCCGGCACGCCCCGCGCGCTGAGTCATCGACGCCTGACTGATGCGCTGCGTCACCAGCCGCGTCAGGCCGCTGCGCGGATCAAACTGCGCGCTGCGCTCCAGACCGCTGTCCACCACCAGACGGATACCTTCGATGGTCAGACTGGTTTCCGCAATATTGGTCGCCAGCACCACTTTGCGGCGTCCTGCGGAGGAGGGCTGAATGGCTTTTTGCTGTTGTTCCAGCGACAACGCGCCGTACAACGGACAGAGATCGACATCCTCCGCCAGCCTGCCGTTCAGCAGATTTTGCACGCGGGTAATTTCAGAAACACCCGGTAAAAACAGCAGCATCGAGCCGTGATTTTCGCCCATCAGACGGCTGACAACGCGCGCCACGCCTTCGTCCAGCCGTTCGTGCGTGGCAAGGGAAAGATACTGCCGCTCGACCGGGAAACTGCGGCCTGCGGATTCAATCACCGGCGCATCCGGCAATAAAGAAGACAGGCGCAGATTGTCGAGCGTCGCCGACATAATCAGGATTTTTAAATCATCGCGCAGCGCATTCTGCACATCGAGTAATAACGCCAGCGCCAGATCGGCCTGCAAACTGCGCTCATGGAATTCATCGAGGATCACCATCGACACGCCGGTCAGTTCAGGATCCGCCTGCACCATGCGGGTCAGAATACCTTCAGTCACCACTTCAAGGCGCGTTGCGGCACTGGTTTTGCTTTCAGCGCGCATACGATAACCCACGGTCTGCCCCGGCGTTTCACCCAGCTGTTGCGCCAGACGGAAGGCGACATTTTTTGCCGCCAGACGACGGGGTTCGAGCAGCAGAATTTTGCCCGGCAAATTAGCCTGTTTGAGCAACTGCAACGGCAGCCAGGTCGATTTACCGGCACCGGTCGGGGCAAGCAAAAGCACCTGCGGCGCCTGCTGCAGTGCGGCTAATAGCGGTTCAAGTACGGCGCTGACCGGCAAAGAAGGCAATGAATTCACCATGAGAGTTAACTTTAAACGGCGGGCATTGTAGCATTTAGCCCCACATCCGGCATGTTGCCGTGATTCGTCTTAACAGGAATTTCTATGTCTGCCGAACGCCGCCTGTTCTTCGCCTTATCTCTGCCTGCAAAAATGCAAAAGCAGGTGATTAAGTGGCGTGCGGATAATTTTCCGGCGGAAACCGGCCGCCCCGTCGCAGCCGCTAATCTGCATATTACGCTGGCATTTCTCGGTGAAGTCAGCGCCCTCAAGGAAGCCGCGCTGACCCGCGTCGCCGGGCGCATTCAGGGGCAAAAATTCAGCCTGATACTGGATGATATCGGCCACTGGCCGGGTTCCGGCGTGGTATGGATTGGCACCCGACGCGCGCCCAACGCATTGTTGCAGCTGGCGTCCGTATTGCGATCCCACGCAGCGCGCAACGGGTGTCATCAGAGTACACTGCCGTTCCACCCGCATGTGTCGCTGTACCGCAATGCGACGCGCCCGGTCACTATTCCTCCGGCCACACCTGGCTGGCAACTGGATGCCACCGAATTCAGTTTGTACGAATCGCTGTTTGAACGGGGACGCACCCGTTACCACTGCCTGCAAACCTGGCCGCTGGGCGATATGCAGGAAACCTGATCTCTTTTAGCATTCTCTTTGACCAGAGTATTTCACACGGAAACCCTCATGCATTTCGAGCCTGCGCTTCAATCTGCCACTCTCATTAAACGTTACAAACGGTTTCTCGCCGACGTGATCACGCCCGATGGCACCGAACTGACCCTGCACTGCGCCAACACCGGCGCGATGACCGGTTGCGCGACACCCGGCGACACCGTCTGGTATTCCACGTCCGACAATCTCAAACGCAAATATCCGCACAGTTGGGAACTGACGGAAACACAGCAAAATCACTGGATTTGCGTCAATACGCTGCGGGCCAATCAGCTGGTACGCGAAGCCATTATGGCGCAACGCATACCGGAATTATCCGGTTACAGTAAACTCACATCAGAAGTAAAATACGGCACCGAAAATAGCCGTATAGACTTGATGTTACAGGCAGAAAATCAACCTGACTGCTATATTGAAGTGAAATCTGTCACGTTGCTGCAAGAGGGACGGGGATTCTTTCCCGATGCAGTCACACTGCGCGGTCAGAAGCATTTACGCGAGTTACAGTCGATGGCAGAACAGGGGCAGCGGGCGGTACTTTTCTTCGCTGTTTTACATTCAGGCATTGAAAGCGTGTCCGCAGCACACCATATTGATCCGCGTTATACCGAATTACTGACGTATGTTCAAAACAAGGGTGTTGAGGTGATGTGCTACGGTGCCGAACTTTCTGCTGAGGGTATCCGCCTCACAGAAAGATTACCGCTGGTGACGACATCAGTCAGTCAATAAAAAGAGTTCGGATAACCCTGTAATTACCTGTCGGCGGCATAAAAAACAGGTCGCGAATACGCTTTTCCTCACAGGCTTGTCAAGCACCTGCGAGGAATAATTGCCAACCTCGTTGCCTTCTGTTATTTATAGCGGCCTGATTTTTTCCCCCGTTGGGGATCGAAATGTTCGAAGCCTGCATGTTGCAGTCATATGCGGCATAAAAAGCGGATGAACATAGTGCGTGTTATGTAGGAGAAGCATCATGCAAGAAGGCCAAACCCGTAAGACGTCGTCCTTGAGCATTCTCGCTATCGCTGGGGTGCAGCCGTATCAAGAGAAGCCGGGCGAAGAGTACATGAACGACGCTCAGCTGGCTCACTTCAAAAAGATTCTTGAAGCATGGCGCAATCAGCTCAGGGATGAAGTAGATCGTACCGTTTCACACATGCAGGAAGAGGCAGCTAACTTCCCTGACCCGGCTGACCGGGCAACACAGGAAGAAGAGTTCAGCCTTGAACTGCGTAACCGTGACCGTGAACGTAAGCTGATTAAAAAGATTGAAAAAACACTGAAAAAAGTGGAAGACCAGGATTTCGGATATTGTGATTCCTGTGGCGTTGAGATTGGCATCCGCCGTCTTGAAGCCCGTCCTACCGCTGATTTGTGTATCGACTGTAAGACTCTGGCAGAAATCCGCGAAAAGCAGATGGCTGGCTAAGTTTCGGGTCCCACGCGGTGCGTCATGCACCGCGTTCCCTTTTAACGCCATACCCCATTTTTATGCCGCAAGAACAACACTACACTGGCCGTTTCGCCCCCTCACCTTCCGGTGACCTTCATTTCGGTTCTCTGATTGCCGCGCTTGGCAGCTATTTGCACGCCCGTTCGCAAAACGGCAAATGGTTAGTGCGCATCGACGATATCGACCCGCCGCGTGAAATTCCGGGCTCCGCTGACCGCATTTTAGCCACGCTCGAACGCTACGGACTGGAGTGGGATGGCGAGGTCGTCTGGCAGTCAAAACGTCATGACGCCTATCGTGCCGCGCTGGACTGGCTGTATCAGCAGCAAAAAAGCTATTACTGCACCTGTACCCGCCAGCGTATTTCGCAAACCGGCGGAACCTACGACGGCCATTGCCGTGATTTAAATTTAGGTGCAGAAAATGCCGCCATCCGCCTGCGCCAGACGCTGCCTGTGTACGGTTTTGATGACGATTTTCAGGGGCATTTACAGGCCAGCGCGAAACTCGCTGAAGAAGACTTTATTATCCGCCGCCGTGATGGCCTGTTTGCCTATAATCTGGCGGTGGTGGTAGATGATCATTTTCAGGGTGTAAATCACATCGTGCGCGGTGCGGATCTGATTGAACCGACCGTGCGCCAGATTTCCCTTTACCGGCATTTAGGTTATCCGCAGCCCGGATACCTGCATTTACCGCTGGCGCTCAATGAAAATGGCGATAAGCTTTCCAAGCAGAATCACGCGCCCGCGTTGCCGGAAGGCGATCCCCGTCCGGTTATCATTAACGCATTGAAATTTTTAGGCCAAAGGCTGCCGGAAAACTGGCAGGATTACACTTTGCCTTTATTATTACGCTGGGCGACAGCACAGTGGACGACAGCCGATATCCCGCATCAGGGGCGCTAATGCTGCGCAGATGTGACATCGGCATTCTCAAAGCGGCTACTGTGAGCTATGATTAGCCGCTGTTTTTGCGTCACGCCAATTTTTTCAGTCACTATCGAGGTGTACCATTTTTACCCGAGTAGCCAATTTTTGCCGTAAGGTGCTAGTTCGTGAAGATAAAGTCGTTCGTGAAGAAAAGGCTGTTCATGACGAAGCCGCGCTTCATGGAGAACCTAATCGCGAGGAAAATCCCCGTCGTGATCCGTCTCCTGTGGCCGAAGGCAATGTGAAGGCAAAAAATCCTGAACGTCGTGACAACGAGCAACGCCGTGAAAATCGCGGCCGTCGGGATGACAACGCGAACCGGGGCGACCGCCGCAATAATAACAACCGCCGCTCTTCTTCCCCTTATCAGCCTCGTGGCGAACGCAGCGATTCCCGTGGCGATCGTCATCACGATCAGCGTACTGACCGTAATGAATCGCGTAACGAACCTCGCGCTCCGCGTCCTTCTGTCGAACACGTACAGAAACCGCGTCCGTCATTTGATTACGCCGGTGAAACCCGTGCGATGACCATTATCCCCCGCGATGAGCACAATATTTCTCGTCGTGATATCAGCGAAAACGCCCTGAAAGTCCTTTACCGTCTGAACAAGTCTGGCTTTGAAGCCTTCCTGGTTGGCGGTGGCGTGCGCGATTTGCTGCTGGATAAAAAACCAAAAGACTTCGATATCACCACCAACGCCACGCCGGATCAGGTGCGTAAACTGTTCCGCAACTGCCGTCTGGTCGGTCGTCGTTTCCGTCTGGCTCACGTGATGTTTGGCCCGGAAATCATCGAAGTCGCCACCTTCCGTGGTCACCACGAACAGCACGAAGAAACCGACGATAAAAACGTGTCCCAGCAGGCGGTCAACGGCATGCTGCTGCGCGATAATATTTTCGGCACCATTGAAGACGACGCCCAGCGCCGTGACTTCACCATCAACAGTTTGTATTACGGCGTTGCTGACTTTACCGTTCGCGATTACACCGGCGGTCTGCGCGACCTGGAAAACGGCATCATTCGTCTGATTGGTGATCCGGAAACCCGTTACCGCGAAGATCCGGTCCGTATGCTGCGCGCTGTGCGTTTCGCCGCCAAACTGGACATGAAGATCAGCCCGGAAACCGCCGAGCCGATCCCGCGTCTGGCTACGCTGTTGCAGGAAATTCCGCCAGCGCGTCTGTTCGAAGAATCCCTGAAGCTCTTGCAGGCCGGTTACGGCTACGAGACATACAAAAAGCTTTGTGAATACCAGCTGTTCCAGCCTTTGTTCCCGCTGATTGCCCGCCAGTTTACTGAGCAAGGCGACAGCCCGATGGAACACATTCTGATCCAGGTGCTGAAAAATACCGACCACCGTCTGCATAACGATCAGCGCGTCAACCCGGCGTTCCTGTTTGCGGCAATGCTGTGGTATCCGGTGATTGAGCACGCACAGAAACTGGCGCAGGAAGGCGGTCTGACATATTACGATGCCTTCGCGCTGGCAATGAACGACGTGCTCGACGAGCAGTGCCGTACGCTGGCCATTCCGAAACGTATTACCACGCTGGTGCGTGACATCTGGGCGCTGCAACTGCGTCTGTCACGTCGTCAGGGTAAACGCGCGCACAAGCTGATGGAACATCCTAAGTTCCGTGCAGCTTATGATTTACTGGTGCTGCGTGCTGAAGTCGAACAACACCGCGAACTGCAAAGTCTGGCGCAGTGGTGGGGCGAGTTCCAGGAAGCCACACCGGCTTCACAAAAAAGTATGCTGGGTACGCTCGGTGACGATGCGGCACCGGCACGCCGTGCGCGTCCGCGCCGTCCGCGTAAACGGGCTCCGCGTAAGGATGGCGGTCAATGATCCGCGTTTACCTGGCTCTGGGCAGTAATCTTGCCCGTCCGCTTGACCAGGTAAATTGTGCGCTGGAGGCGCTGGCACATTTGCCGCGCACCCGCTTTGTGGCCGCATCACCGTTTTACCGCAGTAAACCGCTGGGGCCACAAGATCAACCTGATTATCTGAATGCGGTGGTGGCACTTGATACGCTGTTACCGCCGGAAGAGTTGCTCGATTGCACGCAAGGGATCGAGCAAAATCAGGGACGCGTTCGCAAAGCCGAACGCTGGGGACCGCGGACGTTAGATCTCGATATGCTGATCTATGGCGATCAGGTGATCAGTACCGAGCGTTTAACAGTGCCGCATTACGATATGAAAAACCGCGAGTTTATGCTGTATCCGCTGGCCGATCTGGCGCCGGATCTGGTGTTTCCGGATGGCGAAACGCTGCAAAGCCTGCTCGCACGCGTTCCGCTCAACGGCCTGACTAAATGGTAAGTCGCTCAGCGGCTTACCCGTACGATCAATCCCCCTTCTGCTTTGTTCTCATAGACTACTTTCAGCTGATGTAACTGCGCGATCCTCTGTACGATCGAAATCCCCAGACCGCTGCCGGTTTGTTCCTGTCCCGGTGGCCGGTAAAAACGCTCGCCGAGTCTTGCCAGATGTTCATCGCTGATCCCCGGCCCCTGATCTTCAACCGTCATTCCCCACGGTTTCAGTCGCACCGTCACGCAGGTTCCGGCCGGTGAATAACGGATCGCGTTATCCAGCAGATTGCGCACCATCAGCGAAAGCAGCAGCGACTGGCCCCGCATTTCAGGCGGCGCGCCCTGCTCTTCAAAACGTAATTCGATACCTTTGCCGTGCGCACGATAATCCTGTTCCGCCAGACTTTGAGCGACCAGCGAAGGCCAGTCGATCCGTTCCAGTTCTTCCGGAGCGGAGAAACTTTCCAGCCTTGAGAGCGTCAGTAACTGATCCACCAGCCGCGTGGCGCGATCGATGCTGGTGGTCAGATTTTCCAGCGCATGTTCACGCATTTGGGCGTCATCGCCGGAAAGCTGCACCACTTCCGTTTGCACCCGCAACGCCGCCAGCGGACTGCGCAGCTCGTGGGCGGCATCCGAAGTGAACCGGCGTTCGCGTACCAGCATTTCACCGGTACGGGCAAACAGAGAATTCAGCGCATTCGCCAGCGGCAGCACTTCGCCGGGCAGAGAGTCCGTGACTATCGGCGTGGAATCTTCCGGCGAACGCTGACGCAATCCTTGCGCCACGCGACGCAGCGGACGCAATTCCAGCGTAACCATCACTATGAGCGCCAGTAACAGTACCGGCAGCGAGCCCAGCCACGGCGTCAGTTGTCCGCTGACCAGACTCCAGGCCATATCATTGCGATAATCATATTCCTGCCCGACGGCCACGCGATATTGTCCGTCCGGCGACGTCAGCCAGACCATCCGCCAGGTATCGCTGTCACCTCTCAGTTCCGCATCGACAAAGCCCTGCGTATCACCATCGAAGCGAATGCGTTTGCCGTTCTCACCATCATTAAGCAGCATTTGCCCGTGAAGGTTAAAAATAGCAAAGGTCAGCGCATCGTCATCGGTATGACCGCGTGATCCTTTGCGCACCATTTTTTTGGTATCCGGCAGTTCGGCGTCTTTTGAGAGATTCAGGCGATCGCCCAGCCCGGTGGCGGCAAGACGTTTGGCGAACAGCATTTGCTGAGTATCGAAAACTTCATTGATGTGTTTGCGGGTCTGATGCCACGCCACGCCGCTGGCAATCATCCAGGTCAGCAGCGCCAGTACCGAGAAAAGCAGGATCAGACGCAGGCGCAGGCTGAGGTTTTTCAGTTTCTTCACCCGCTTCACGCCTCCCCTCCTTCACCTGTTTTTATCTCATCGCCCAGCGTATAGCCCACGCCATGGACGGTGCGAATAAAACCTTTGCCGAGTTTGCTGCGCAGATGGTGAATATGCACTTCCACGGCGTTGCTGCTGACCTCATCGTCCCAGTTGTAGAGTTTTTCCTGGATGAGCGTACGCGCCAGCACGCGGCCTTTGTTGTTGAGAAACAGCTCCAGTACCGCGACTTCACGCGGGGTAAGCGTCACCGCTTCTCCGTTAAGCATCACGCTGCGGGCTGCGGGATCAAATTCTATCGCGCCATGAATGACTTTTGGCGTCACTACGCCGTGACGACGGCGGATCAGTGCCTGCAGGCGCGCGGCAACTTCCACCAGTGCAAAAGGCTTACACAGATAATCATCGGCACCGGCCTGCAGGCCACCGACCCGCTGCTCGAGCGCATCACGGGCGGTGAGGATCAGCACCGGCGTATCGCGTCCGGCCTTACGCCATTCGCGCAACAGATCCATTCCGTCCATGCCCGGCAGGCTCAAATCGAGGATCACTGCATCGTAAGGCGCGCTGTCGAGCGCCGCTTTGCCCGTCACGCCGTCGGTAAACCAGTCCAGTGTAAAACCTAATTTTGTCAGCCCGGCTTTGATACCGTCGCCGATCATCTTGTCGTCTTCAACTAATAGAATTCGCATGGTTCCCTCCGTTTTTGCCATTATAGCTGACGCTTCTTAATCACTTCTTAAGAGCGGGATCAACGTCTCTGCGAGTGATCGTGCTGTCTGACTTTCCACTCATACAGTAGAATACCGGCATCATATTCATCCGATGAATTATTCAAAGGAACGTGTTCATGAAACCAACAACGCTGAGCCAGCTTCGCCAATGGAAGCAGGAAAAACATAAATTTGCGACCATTACCGCGTATGACGCCAGTTTCGCGCAACTGTTTGCTGAACAAGGCATCTCTGTGATGCTGATCGGTGACTCACTGGGCATGGTCGTTCAGGGCCAGGATTCCACGCTGCCGGTGACGGTCGAAGAGATTGCTTACCACACCCGCTGCGTGCGCCGTGGCGCGCCTCACGCGTTATTGCTGGCTGACCTGCCGTTCATGAGTTACGCCACGCCTGAACAGGCGTTTGAAAGCGCTGCCGTGCTGATGCGCGCGGGCGGCAATATGGTCAAACTCGAAGGCGGCAGCTGGCTGTGTGATACGGTCAGAATGCTGACCGAACGCGCCGTGCCGGTGTGTGGCCATCTGGGGCTGACGCCGCAGTCGGTGAACATTTTCGGTGGCTACAAAGTTCAGGGACGCGATGAAGTCGCCGCCAATCAGCTGATCAAAGATGCGATGATGCTCGAAGAAGCCGGTGCGCAGTTGCTGGTGCTGGAATGTGTGCCTGTCGAACTGGCCCGCCGCGTGACCGAAGAACTGAGCATTCCGGTGATCGGCATTGGCGCGGGCAATGTGACTGATGGACAGATTCTGGTAATGCATGACGCATTTGGCATCACCGGCGGCCATACGCCTAAATTCGCCAAAGACTTCCTCAGCGAAGCCGGTGACATTCGTGGCGCTGTGCGTTTGTATGTCGATCAGGTCGCGCAAGGCGTGTATCCGGGCGAAGAACATTCCTTTAAATAAGCGGGAGAAGGCTGGTGTTAATAATTGACAGCGTGGCGCTGCTGCGTCGCGAAATCCGTGATTTTCGTAAGAATAACAAACGCATCGCACTGGTGCCGACGATGGGCAACCTGCACGAAGGCCACATGACGCTGGTGGAAGAAGCCAAAGCGCGTGGCGACGTGGTGGTGGTGAGTATTTTCGTCAACCCGATGCAGTTCGAGCGCGCGGATGATCTTGAACGTTACCCGCGTACCTTGCAGGAAGACTGCGAGAAGCTGAATAAGCGCGGCGTAGATCTGGTATTCGCCCCGTCGCCTGCGGAAGTTTATCCGAAAGGTCTGGCAACCCAGACTCAGGTTGATGTGCCGGTGATTTCCACCATTCTGGAAGGCGCGAGCCGTCCGGGACATTTTCGTGGCGTCTCAACCATCGTCAGCAAACTGTTCAATCTGGTGCAACCGCAGGTCGCCTGTTTCGGGCAAAAGGACTTCCAGCAACTGGCACTGCTGCGCACGATGGTGGAAGATATGGGATACGACATCGAGATTGTCGGCGTGCCGATTGTGCGTGCCAAAGACGGTCTGGCGCTCAGTTCCCGTAACGGTTATCTGACTGCCGATGAACGTAAAATCGCCCCTCAGCTGAACAAGATCATGAACGCGCTGGCACAACGTCTGAGCCAGGGTGAACGTCATACCGACGAAATGTTGCAGGAAACCGCGCAACAGCTCCGCGAAGCGGGTTTCACACCGGATGAACTGTTTATCCGTGATGCAAAAACCTTGCAGGAGTTATCCGTCGACAGCACCTCTGCGGTGATCCTGATGGCGGCCTGGCTGGGTAAAGCGCGACTGATTGATAATCAGGAAGTTGATCTGACGCAGTAGACAGCGCAGGTCAAATGGACAACTATGTTGGCCGCCGGAAACTTCGGACTTTTAGACTGTCCGCCCGGCGGATCCCCAGACTTTTTACGCACGAAGGGTCACACGGAATGGTACGTACAATGCTGCAAGGCAAACTGCACCGGGTTCACGTCACTCAGGCAGATTTGCATTACGAAGGCTCCTGCGCCATCGATCAGGATTTTCTTGATGCCTCAGGCATTCTGGAATACGAAGCAATTGATATTTATAACGTTGCCAACGGTCAGCGTTTCTCGACTTACGCCATCGCGGCAGAACGCGGTTCGCGGATTATTTCGGTGAACGGTGCGGCAGCGCGCTGTGCCTGTGTCGGCGACCTGCTGATCATCTGTTCTTACGTGCAGATGTCAGATGAACAGGCCCGCCAGCACAAACCGAAAGTGGCCTATTTCGAAGGTGAAAACCAGCTGAAACGCACCGCCAAAGCCGTGCCGGTTCAGGTGGCCTGATAAAACGCCTTCCCCTGCGAAGGGGGGAGGGAGCTAATGGTGTTTCGCACTCAGCTGCAATACAACCTGAACTGATTTTGGTTTTGCTCCTCCCCCTGCGAAGGGGGAGGTTGGGAAGGGGTTTTAAATACAAAGCAATGAGTTAAAGCACACCTTTAATTTAGTTTTTGACCTTAATACCCCACCCCAACCCTCCCCTTCGCAGGGGAGGGAGCACAGAAAAATCAACTTCTCAGACCACGCCCGCGTTCGATCAAGTACCACGCCAGCAAATAAAACACCGCAATAAACGCCACCAGCACGCTCATGGTGAACACCAGCGGCACGTCTGAAATCCCCAGGAAACCGTAGCGGAAACCGCTGATCATGTAGACGATCGGGTTCAGCTTGGAAACCGCCTGCCAGATTGGCGGCAACAACGACAGCGAGTAGAACACGCCGCCAAGATAGGTCAGCGGCGTCAGCACGAACGTCGGGATCAGGCTGATATCGTCAAACGTTGTCGCAAATACCGCGTTCAGTAAACCGCCCAGCGAGAACAGGATCGCAGTCAGCAGTAAGGTCAGCGCGATGATCCACCAGGAGTGGATCACCAGCGGCACGAAGAACAACGAGATCGCCGTGACCAGGATCCCCACGCAGATCCCGCGCGCCACGCCGCCGCCGACATAACCGGCGATCACCACGTGCGTTGGCACCGGCGCGACCAGCAGTTCTTCAATGTTGCGCTGGAATTTAGCGCTGAAGAACGACGACGCCACGTTGGCGTAGGAGTTAGTGATCACCGCCATCATGATCAGCCCCGGCACGATAAACTGCATGTAGGTGAAACCGTGCATGCTGCCGATCTGTGAACCGATCAGGTTACCGAAGATGATAAAATACAAGGTCATGGTGATGACCGGCGGAACCAGTGTTTGGATCCAGATCCGGCCAAAACGGTTGATCTCTTTCATCCAGATACTTTTGAGTGCCACCCAGTACAATTGCGACATTATTTCTTTTCCTCACTGCCGTTCACCAGCGTGACAAACAGCTCTTCCAGACGGTTCGCCTTGTTACGCATACTTAATACCTGCACGCCCTGCTTGCTCAGCTGGCTGAACAGGGAATTCAGTCCCTGCTCGCGCATGACTTCCACTTCCAGCGTTGACGTGTCCGTCAGCTGGCTACGGTAGCCTTCGAGCACCGGCAGCGGGCTTTTCGCGCCTAAATCCAGAATGAACGTTTCGGATTTCAGCTTCGACAACAGCTCTTTCATACTGGTGTTTTCCACCAGCTGGCCGCCCTGAATAATGCCGATATTACGGCACAGCATTTCCGCTTCTTCCAGATAGTGCGTGGTCAGAATGATAGTGGTGCCCTGCGCGTTCAGCTCTTTCAGGAAGCCCCACATGGAGCGGCGCAGTTCGATATCCACGCCCGCCGTGGGCTCATCGAGGATCAGCAGTTTTGGCTCGTGCATCAGCGCACGGGCGATCATCAGACGACGTTTCATCCCGCCGGAGAGCATGCGCGAACGCTCGTTGCGCTTGCCCCATAAATCCAGCTGTGTCAGATATTTTTCCGCACGTTGCAGTGCCAGCGGACGTGGCACGCCGTAATAACCGGCCTGATTGACCACCACCTGCATGACGGTTTCAAACGGGTTGAAGTTGAATTCCTGCGGCACCAGACCTAACTGGCGTTTAGCATTCACAATATCTTTATCAATGTCATAGCCAAACACCTGCACTTTGCCGGCAGTTTTGTTGACCAGTGAACTGATGATACCAATGGTGGTGGATTTACCCGCACCGTTCGGCCCAAGCAGGGCATAAAAATCGCCAGCTTCGACGCGCAGATCGATTCCACGCAAAGCCTGTACACCACCGGCGTAAGTTTTGGTTAACTTTTCCAGTTCCAATGCATAATTCATAAAGGGAGCGTACCTTCTTGTGAAAACCCTGTTGTAGGAATGAGTAAGTGGAGATGCCGAATCTGTTTGAAAAGTCGGGGCATTGCCCTATATTACCCCATCGCAGTGAGCTCGTTACAGGCTATTGACCTCCATGAATGACATAGAAAGACTCATCAGTAACAACGCAGCCTGGTCTAAAACCATGATTGACGAAGATCCTGGTTTCTTTGAACGCCTTTCCCAGTCTCAAAAACCCCGTTTCTTGTGGATTGGCTGTTCCGATAGCCGTGTCCCCGCCGAGCGACTGACTGGCCTGGAGCCGGGCGAACTTTTCGTTCACCGTAACGTCGCCAATCTGGTCATCCACACCGACCTTAACTGCCTGTCCGTTGTGCAATATGCTATCGACGTGCTGGAGGTCGAACACGTGATTATCTGCGGTCACTACGGCTGTGGCGGTGTGCAGGCGGCGGTTGAAAACCCTGAACTGGGTTTGATCAATAACTGGTTGTTGCATATACGGGACATCTGGTACAAACACAGTTCCCTGCTGGGCGAACTGTCGCCAGAAAAACGTCTCGATAAATTGTGCGAACTGAATGTGGTCGAGCAAGTCTACAACCTCGGTCACTCCACGGTGATGCAATCGGCCTGGAAACGCGGCCAGAAAGTCACGCTGCACGGCTGGGTTTACGGCATTCAGGACGGACGACTGCGCAACCTGGAAGTTGACGCCACCAGCCGCGAAACGCTGGAACAGCGCTACCGTCAGGGCGTCTCCGCCTTGCTGAACGGCGACCCGCAATAACAAGCCGCACTACTCTACCGAATTTCAAAAAACAAAAGGCACAAAAATGTGCCTTTTTTACCATTTATTTTTCCTGCACTTACAACGCGATCACTATAAATCAATGCGTTATATGCGGTGTGTCTTTGACGCCGATGCTGGCCTGAGCCGGGCGGATAAATGGCTGCGTCGGTAAAATCAACGATTAACTCCCCGGAATATCGTTATCCCATCCGAAATATAATCAATAGCCCCCTTGGCTGGCTATTACCGTTTCCCCGCCTACTATTATCTGTGAGCATTACTTATGGGGCGGTTCTGCATCCTTTTTGCTCATTATTATTAATGATTAATTTTTCTGGGGAAGGATAAATATTTGAAAACAAAAATGAAGTTATTTGTCTTTAGTGGGATCGCTGGCAGCTATGGGTTATTTAATCCTGTAAATGCTCTGGCAGCCTGTAGCCCCGCAGCGGGGAATGACGTAAGCATAATCTGTGATGGAATAATCAATACGCAGCAATCCTTTACTGATGCAAGTGGTATCACAGCGACGATTATTCCTCGTACGCAAATTGATCTTACTGCACAGGATACGCCTGCCTTTTATTTCAATACCTCATCCAGCAGCCTTCAAAACCAGGGCAATATTACAACAGACGCTATCACCAGTGATGGGGTGGCTTTAGAAACCCTCAATGCGTTCACTTTAATTAACGACGCCTCCGTGGGCACCTCGGGCAGCAATTCCAACGCCGTCCATCTGTCTGGTGTTTTTGATAGCACGATTACCAATAACGGACAGTTAAGTACAACGGGGAACGTCAGTTCAGGGATCCTGTTGGATGCAAACATCGGCAATAACACCTTAAATAACAATGGAGTTATTACCACTACCGGTGCTCAATCCCATGGTATCTGGGTAACAGGAGAGAGCCGGAACATCACAATTAACAATAGCGGAAGCATCACAGCAAGCGGTCCTGGCAGTTCCGGTATCTTCGTTGATACGGCCACAACTACGGCTGACGACGTCGCGGTGGTAAACCGCTCCTCAGGTGTGATCTACTCTGAGACTGACGATGGTATTAACTTTAGCCGTGATTCAACCGGTACCATTGATAACGCCGGGATAATTGAAGCGGCAGATAGCGGCATTGCGTTGCAGGATAACGCGCAAGTTTCACGCATTATCAACGATGGGATTATTGCTGCCGGGCGCGGTGGGATTACCCTTGACGATACCAGCGGAACCAATTTACTGCTTAACCGCGGCGTTATTGGTTCAATCGAAGGGGATGCGATCCGTGTCAGCGAGACCAGTACCGTGACTAACGGAATTAATAATGAAGGCATTATTATTGGCAGGGTTGATGCTCCCACAACGAATATGAGCAACAGTGGTCTGTTTGATTTGCTCAATAATAATTCCCCTTCACGAGTCGCCAACTACAGCCAGTCTTCAGATGCCTTCTTAGCTCTGCAGGCTGAGAATTCCACTAATTATGGGCAACTGCAGGTTGGCGGAACGGCATCGCTGGCGGGTAATACCATTGTGGTCACCAATGGTAGCCTGGACTTTAGCAATGGTGATGTATTGAGTGATGTGGTTACCGCCCCGAGTATTGTGGGCACACCGACATCGGTGATTGATGACTCTCTGCGCTTCCAGTTTGTGCAGGAGCTGACACCCACGAGTTACTCATTACGCATCGTCGATACGGGACTTACCAGCGTAAAAGAAGCGGTCACCACACAAACCGCCTCACCGACGGCTTCACGTATCGGTGGCGCTATCGACCAGATTATAGCCAAAACAACTTCCGCTGGCGAAGGCACTGGTTCGGGTACTATTCCCGGCACAACCCCGGAAACCAGCGGCAACGGTAACGAGTCCAGCTATTGTTCTGGCGCGTTAGGGGCGACGGTCTGTGCCATCACGTCCTCATCCAATGCACAACAGGTTTACCGTAACGTGGTGCAGTTAGGGCCGTTGATGAACGGTATGCTGCCCTATGCCGAGTTAAATAATGCGCGTGCCTTTGGCGATATCGTGGACTCACGTCAGGACTCCGTGCGTGAGTTTGGTCAATACGAAGAGTTTAATCCCGAGAAGTACTTATGGATCAGACCGGTAGGTCGCTGGGATAACTAGGAACAACGTGGTGGTCTGGATGGTTATAAATCTGATACTCGCGGTATCGCCATTGGTGCCGATGTGCCGGTATTAGAACAGGTTCGCGTGGGCGTGGCAGTGGGTACCAGCCGCACCGATGTGAAGGATACTTCAGACGATTTCCGCCATGATGCGCAGATTGAAAGCTGGAATACTTTGCTTTATGGCAGCTTTGACTTCACCCCGGCCACATCCCTGACCTGGAAAGCGGGCTACGGCCGCGACACCGTTGACGGTAATCGTTACCTGAACATCATTAACCCGTCCTCATCTGACCTGGCTTTTGGCGGCGTGGCGCGTTCCAGCTATGACAGCCATAACGTGCAGGCAGGCTTGGGTTTACAGAGCATCTTCAATCTGACTGACAACTTAACCCTGACGCCGATAGTGCGTGGCGACTACTACAGTATCAAGGACAAAGGCTACACCGAGAAAAATGCCAGCGATCTGGGTCTGGATGTGGATGGGCAGACCCTTGAAGCGATGATTGTTTCCACCAAAGCCAAGCTGGGCTTGCAGGTGTCTGACATTGTGAATGTGCACGCGACGGCTGGTGTGGGGTATGACACCATCAATGACCGTAGCGCCAACCGAATCGCATTTACCGGCAGCCCTGATACCCCGATCACCTACCAGAGCATGGAGCAGAGCCCGTGGATTGGGATGGCGGGCGTAGGCGTGACCGCCAAGTTCACTGACCAACTGGACGGCACCGTTCAGTATGATTCAGAGCAACGCTCCAGCTTCTTCAGCCAAAGCGTTGCCGTTAAGGCACGTTACGCTTTCTGATAACAATCTGAATTCACTGAATCACCTAAGCCACCCGCATCCGCAGGTGGCTTTTTTCTTGCCTTACTCCAGAGGGCTATGATGGGGTCCGCCCGGGAAACGAAGAATATCCTGCGCTAAGCCTTCTTTTATGCAGACAGCACAGGCGAGGTGGGACCAACTCCAGCCCCGCTTTCCCCCTCAGTGGATTGAAGGAAATTGCGTCCTGCTGGGAGTCCGGAGTATTGAAAGCACTAAATATAATTACTTTAAGAATCAACATATAACGAAACGTTTAATTCTCTTGACTTGAAAGGTTCCTTTATGCGACTTATGCCCTGGTCATAAGGGAAAGGAACCAATTAGAACCGAAAGGTTCCCCCCTAAAGAACAGCGGGCGGCAGCTTAAGAATACCCCGCTTAGCAGCGGTATTCTTTCGGGCGAGTTTCCTGTCATCAGGACTGGTGAATAAAAAAACGGCCTCCAAATCTGAAGGCCGTTTTTTAATTAACTGCTGTATAGGGCGTAGCCGATGACGTCAGTTCTGGCGTACATGACTGCCCAGGTAAGCGCTAATGTTCCTGGTGACGATCAGACTGTCCGCGTAGCACGTCGCGTTGCAAATGAGCTGAATGCATATGATGAAGAAGTGGGAAAGGTTGTGGGCTTTTTCGCGCCCCACCTCGGCGAATCATATGTAGATGAAATGCGCACCACTCAATGGCGCATCGTTGCTTCTGCCGTTGATTCTGAGGTTTTGACCGCAAAAAGCGCCTCCGGCGCGCCTCGGAGTCCTGTCAATAACTGTGGGTTCGATGGAATCAAACAGGCTACAAATTAGCGTGGTCGTCAGGTTGAGAGCACCGCTACACCATTCAGTTCTGGCAATCTGCGAGTTATTGACTGGACAGACACCGCCTCCGTGAGGGCGATTGTGGCGCGCATTAGGGAGGAAACACCGAGAGTCAGCAAGGCGCAGCGAAGTTTTGACCCAACGAAAGCCCGGGATGTTGCTCCTTCGGCAAGACTGACGGCAGAGGAACGGGCGCGATTGCCTGAGATTGGACGGGAATTGATGAAAAACGGCATCACTGCGCATCGCTGGGAGCTGGAGGCATTAAGCCGCGGGGCTACGTTGAAAGTAGGTGATACAGAAATACATTTCGGAATGGTTGAGGATTGGCCGGAGTTTAGCTAAAAGAGACGCCCTGGTGGGCGTTGTATTCTAATTGCTGAGTATTTTAGTCTGATGATCTTAAATGTCGTCGGATATAAATGCGACACAGCAGGATTACCAGAATAGATATTAAACCTGAAATAATTAGTGAGGCATCGACATAAAGGTCTAGCGTTCCTTCTATGTCATGTACTCCCCAAAATTGAGCGAAACCTTCTATCTGTTCACCTGTAGCATAGCTGTCAATCACTTGGGTAAAGAAGGTCACCAGTATGCAGAACGCCACAAAGTAGCCCAATGCGGCAAAAAAATACTTAACCCACCTCATCCGAGTGTAACTCTAATCGTACCGTGTGCCTTGAGCGAAGACCCAGGTACACCGATCATTGAGGTACCCAGCAATGCAGTCCGAAGATAATCAAAATCGGATTGTGATGTCATGGTAATACAGCCCTCACTGAGTCCTTGTGGTCCGATTGGATGAAGCCGAAAACTTCCACGTTTAACTCCTTCAATAAAAGTTTCATCGTTTATCTTTCCGTCATCGCGATAGAGCCCAAACCATGTTTCTCTGTCAGTGCCGTAACCATATTTAAGGACAGCATTTCGTATACCGCCTAAGCGCCCCCCCGAAACGCGGCTGACAATAAAGTAACGCCCTGTAGGAAGTGGTCCCAGATCAGCGATATTAGTTAATGTCGGGTTATTTCGACCAACTAACTGGCCTGAGAAGGCAGGGAAATTGCCGACACCAGCACAACTCAGAATTGATGTTTCCATTCCATTCAACACATAGCTGCAGGTGATAGCCATTTAAGCTGTCACTCTCTCATTCCAGGCGTCCGCAAAAATTACGTTGCCGTCACAATATTTCCATGTGATTTTTTCATAGCGAAGCTCAACACTTTCGTTGTGGTTATGCTTTTCGAAGGCTGGGTTTTTGATATGGTGCATTGTTGGGCAGATTGATACAATTTTAACGCCTTCGAGATACATGTTGAAGTACTCAACTTCCTGGCCTGCATCGTTGATTTTGTACCATTTAAATTCGGCAGATTGGAGAGTTTGGCCGGTGGCGGTTGCTTTGTAGAGATAAGGGCTGGAGCTGTCGAATTCTTTCTCAAAACCTAATGCCGCATGTATACGTGTGCCGGTGATCTTGCCTGTAGCCCCGTCAGTTGGAAGATGCAGAGAGTGCCCGAAACCTTGAATCTCAATTGAACCTTCACGTCCATTCACATCGACAGATCCTTTAATATCTGCTCCGCCGTCATCCTTCAACCATAAATACGCTGGTATAGCCATTGTTAACAACTCCTTATGTTTTGTAGGGAAAACATACGCCCAAAAAACCACTTAAACAATATGGACTTTTACCTCAAGGCAGGGATTGTCTTATTTGCAGGAGAAGCATTCAGGTGGCAGATGATTTCTACACATAACATTCATAAATATATAAACAGGAATGCCCATATTAGTTATCCTCAACAAATCCGTTTGATTGACCAATAGTCTTAACAATAGTATCGATACACGCTTTACTGTTCGGAACCTTATAAAGAGCCTGAATTGCATCAACGACATATTGGTTAAATTCCGGTTCTTTGATGCTATAAAAGGGTAAAGCACATACATTATCGGTACTGAAGGGTAAAGCCCCACCTTTAAGAAGGGAGAGCACACCTGCGGGATTATGTGGAATTGCCGTGGCAGCGGCAGTAGCAAGCGACTCCGCTGAATCAGCATCACTACCGGGCGCTAATAATGCAGCCACGTCCAGCCAGTTTTGTTCACCACTGCCTATTTTAGTCAGCACATACAGCCATTGGGATTCGCCATCTTTGTACAAATCGGTGATAACAACTCTGGCGCCCTGAGTTTTGATCTGCTGAGTTAACTCCACGGGTGTTATTTGGGTCGTGGCGGCGGCTGAAAAAGAAAGTAAAAGCAAAAGAGAGAGTACAATTTTCATTTGACCACCAAAATCATGTCGCCACGGTGTAATGAGCTATGGTGACCTTTTTATATAAGTCTGTTAGATAATTATTGACTAAACGGACCAGCCAATCTCATTTAATGAAGCCAGAAAAAAATACCCTCAATAAATCATTCAAACAATGCAGGTTTATCACATATTCTAAATAAAAAAACGGCCTCCAAATCTGTAGGCCGTTTTAATTAACTGCTGTGTGAGGCGTAGCCGATGACGTCAGTTCTGGCGCGCCCAGCGCTGAGCATCCGCAGTGGACATAAAGTCCATGAGGAATGCGAGCACTGCCCGCGGCGGAAATGGCTAAATCGGGTAGCTATTCACTACTCGTCCAGCATCACAACCTTGCCGACGTACGGCAGATGACGATAACGCTGGGCGTAGTCGATGCCGTAACCGACAACGAATTCGTCGGGGATCGGGAAGCCGACGTATTCAACTTTAACGTCAACTTCGCGGCGTTCCGGTTTATCCAGCAGGGTGCAAATGGCCAGAGATTTCGGGCCGCGCAGTTGCAGGATTTCACGCACTTTGCTCAGCGTATTGCCGGAATCGATGATGTCTTCGACGATCAAGACATCTTTACCACGAATGTCTTCGTCGAGATCTTTAAGGATCTTCACGTCGCGGGTGGTGGACATGCCGTTGCCGTAGCTTGAGGCGGTCATGAAGTCCACTTCGTGCGGTACATCCACGGCGCGACACAGGTCAGCCATGAACATGAACGAACCGCGCAGCAATCCAACCAGCACCATTTCGCTGCCGCTGTCGCGGTAGTGTTCGGTGATTTCACGGCCCAACTCGGCAATTCGGGTTTTGACTTCCTGTTCGGAAATCATGACGTCAACGCGATGTTTCATATAAAGACTAACCACCTGATTTAAGAATATTTATCGCTGCTTTTTAGGAAAGCAGCGACCATATAGTGGAAAGGATTATATCAAAGAACCCGCCGGGGAGTAACGCCGGTGTCAGCCAATACCGGCCTGATGCAGGTCATGCAGGTTGATCGCACCGACCAGCACGCCTTCGCTATCGACCACCGGCGCGGCGCTGATATTTTGCTGATGCAGGGCTTCGAGTGCCTCGCCTGCCCGCCATTGTGCCGGAAGCTGATAACCGGGACGACTCATGGCATCGGCCAGCGGGTCGTGCAGGCTGTGGCCTTTGACCAGCCAGCGACGTAAATCGCCATCGGTGAACACGCCAACCACATGCAGGCTGGCGTCGCATACCGCAATCAGCCCCAGGCCGGTGCGGCTCAGTTCCAGCATCGCGTCCATGACATTTTTCTGACTGTCGACCACCGGCAGACGATCGCCGGAACGCATCAGATGATGCACGCGATTCAGCAAACGCGCCCCCAGACTGCCGCCAGGGTGTGAACGGGCGAAGTCTTCCGCGCCAAAACCACGGTGTCGCATCAGCGCCATCGCCAGCGCATCGCCCATCATTAAGGTATTTACCGCGCTCGAGGTCGGTGCCAGTCCCATCGGGCAGGCTTCGCGCTCAACGCTGATATCCAGCACACAATCGGCTGCCAGCGCCAGCGGCGAATCTTTGCCGCCGGTGATGGCAATCAGACGAGTTTGGTTTTCTTTTAACAATGGCAGGATCAGATCCAGCTCTTTTGCCCGGCCGGAATAGGAAATAAAAATCATCACGTCTTCACTGCCGATCATGCCCAGATCGCCGTGCAGCGCTTCGGCGGGATGCACAAAGAACGCCGGTGTGCCGGTGCTGGCCAGTGAGGCCGCAATTTTCTTACCGATATGACCGGATTTTCCCATACCGGAAATGACGGCTTTGCCGCTACAGTTCAGCAATAAGCGGCAGGCGCAGAGGAAATTATCATCCAGCCGCGTCAGTAACCGGCGGGCTTCTTCTATTTCAATCTCAAGCGTTTCACGTGCGTAATTTAGTAATGCGTCACTCATCGTCTTCCCCGACTAAAATAATGCGGATCCCCAACTTTTCGATAGCATCACGATATTGCTGGCTTAACCCGCTGTCCGTGATCAGCGTATCGACCTTGCTTAAATGGCACACCACATTCGGGCTTTTACGGCCAAATTTTGACGAATCCACCAGCAGGAAAAGACGTTCAGCCGCTTTACACATCGCCTGACTGACGCCGTGAACTTCGTTGAATGTGGTGACACCGCCATCGAGATCAACGCCATCAGCGCCGATAAACAGCTTATCGAAGTTGAATTTATCAAAGGCACTTTCGGCAAGGCTGCCGTGGAAGGAAGACGATTTTTTGCGGTATGTGCCGCCCGGCATCAGGATTGTCTGGTCGTTATCCAGCTCCACCAGCGCATTGACGATATGCAGGCTGTTGGTCATGACAGTGATGTTATTGAACTGACTCAGGAAAGGCACCATCTGCATCACGGTACTGCCCGCATCGAAAATCAGCGAGTCGCCGTCCTGAATTTCCTGAATGGCCGCGCGGGCGATGCGCAGTTTTTTGCCGGTATTGATGTGTGTTTTACGATCAATAGGCTGATCACCTTCCTCGCGACTCAGCACCACGCCGCCGTAAGTGCGGATCACTGCGCCCTCTTCTTCCAGCAGGGTGAGATCTTTACGAATAGTGGTGCCGGTTGTGGCGAAATGCGCGGCGAGATCGTCCACCGCCGTCTTTCCAAATTGCTGCAAGTGCTCCAGTATCGCCGCCTGCCGTTGCTTAGGTTTCATCACGATTTTCGCTCAAATTTTAAGATAAATTCACTGCCATCATTCTTTTTGAAAGATAATAGCTTTTAAAGTGAAAATATCATGATTTCGGTTCAATCGCTAATGATAGTGCAGTTTGAATATTCGGATCTTTCGGGAAGATCACACCTGTCATCAATTGTTCCCGGCTCATGCCATTAAGCGATGAAACCGGCTGAGGGCTGGCAAAAATCGTCAGGCCGCGCAGTAAAAATCCGTCACAGACTTTTTCCTGTTGATCGAAAGCCAGCGCCAGCACCACTCTCGGTTTGAAACGTCCGCCGGAACGCCCGACGCCCACATTGCCCTGCAAACACAACTTGTCGAATGCCCGGTTAAAGCGCTGCAACTGCCACCAGCCCAGCGCGATTTGCGCCACCCAGGCCAGCACCGCACAGAGGATTAATGCCGAAGTCGGGGTCATCTTTTCTCCTTAACATGACTTTCTGAGTAACATGATTTGCTCATTAAAATAGTCATCCGCCCCTGCAAAACAGGGGCGGATGGCATCAGAACATCACCTGACCACCGGTGATATTGATCGACTGACCGGTGCAATATGAAGCTTTATCGCTGGCGTAAAACAGCAGCATATCCAGCACATCCTGATAGTCGCACCCGCGTTTCAGCGGCACTTTATCAATGTAATATTGCTCGACTTCATCGGCCTTAATGCCAAGCTTTTTGGCGTACTGCGGCAATAATGACTGGAACATCGGCGATTTGAGCAAATTACCCAGCATCAGTGAATGCACGGTGATGCCATATTCCGCCAGATCCAGCGCCAGAGACTGCGTCAGCCCGACGCCGCCGAATTTTGCCGCGCTGTAACCGGCATTATGTTTGCTGCCCACTTTGCCGGATTTAGAGTTGATCTGGATAATCCGTCCCGGAATACGGTCGCGGATCATCAGACGGGAAAACTCACGGGCACAGAGGAAATACCCCACCAGATTGACCTGCAGTGAGAGATCAAAGTCGTTGAGAGCGAAGTCGGTGATCGGCGATGCTTTCGCCATTCCCGCGCTGTACACCAGCAAACTGACCCTGCCAAACGTCTGATCCACCGCTTTCGCCAGTTGCTCTACGCTGGCCTCATTCGTGGCATCGACCGTAAATCCGAATGCCCGATCCTCACCAAACTGCTGGTTAATCTGTTCTGCCACCGACGCGGCATTCTTCTCATTGAGATCCGCCACCGCCACGCGATAGCCGGATTCAGCCAGCCCCTGACAGAGAAATGCGCCCAGCGTCTGTCCCCCGCCGATCACGACTGCAACCTGTTCCATAACTGACTCCTGATTCTGATAGTTAATCGATAAATTTCAATACGCTGCCCAGCGGAATATCGTCGGGCGTGGTGCCTTTTACATGGACGCTGCCGGGGAATTCAGCCTCGGCACTGCCGTCAAAACGCAGGGTGATATGCCCCAGCTCGCGCAGGTTTTGCATCGCCACGTCGCCCACGGCGGTCACCGGATATCGCACATCGGCAAGTTCCATGTAAGCGCCGCGGTGCAATTCCCCTTCGGTTTTCCCGTGCTGATGAATGAAGCAATAGTCCTGAATGTCTGCCGGTGCGCCTTCACGGAAGGTGATCAGCATCTGGTCGGTCAGCGCCTCACGCGCGAAGTCGCCGATTTGCGTGATAGTGGTCTGATAAATGGTTTGCACGATGACTCCTTACTGATAGATGAAAGCGGAAGCGGCCCAGGCGATAAGTACCGTCGGTGCGCCGGTCAGAAAACGGCTGACCAGCACCGAGGGCACGCCAACACGCACGGTGTCCTGTTTGGCTTCGGCCAGCGACAATCCGACGGGAATGAAATCGCAGGCCGCCTGAGCGTTGATGGCGAAAAGTGCAGGCAGCGCCAGATGTGGCGGGATATTGCCCAGCCCGATCTGCACACCCACCAGCACACCGATAACCTGCGCAATGACCGCGCCGGGGCCGAGGAAAGGAGATAGCAGCGGGAAGGAACAGATCAGCGCCAGCATCACCAGCCCGACCGGGCTTTTCGCCAGCGGCGTCAGCCCGTGCGCCACCAGATCCCCCAGCCCGGAGGCCATAATGATGCCGATCAGCGCCGCCACGAACGCCATAAATGGCAGGATGGTTTTAAGTACGGTATCAATCGTGTCGCGTCCGGCCTGGAACAACACGGCGACGCCGGAGCCCATACCCATACCGACTTTCGCCAGCAGGCCGTCGCTCTGTTCGGTGATTTTTTTGGTGGTGTCGTAGTCGCGCCCTGCCGCAGACGCAGCCGGTTTCGGCGTCGTCGTTACCGGTTCCGCGGCGTCTGTGCTTTCAATAACAATGTCATTCTCGCGGACACCGGAAACGTAAATGTCTTCGGTAATAAACTGCGCCAGCGGGCCGGACTTGCCGGTCGAATGGATGTTTATGGTCGGGATGCGCCGTTTAGGATAAATGCCGCAGCGCAGCGTGCCGCCGCAGTCGATAACCGCCACACCGATTTCTTCCGCAGGAGGTTCGCCTTCTTTAAAACCATCCACCGTTTCCCAGCCGGTCAGTTCCGCCAGCTTGTCGACAATCGCCGGGCGCGTGCCCGCCGTGATATACACCACTTTTTTGCCGGGCACCGCGTCAATCAACAGCGGACCACCCCAGCCACCTTCACCCCGGTTAATACGGATCGTAACGCTCATTTTCTGCTCCGGTTTTTAGAATTGGATTTTGAATAGACTGGAACCTGCCTACAGCTGCACCTGACGATCCAGCTGAATGCCCATCTTGCGTTCGAAGATGCGAGTGGTGAGATCCGTTATCCAGCCGCGGAAGAAATTGGTCACCATACCGACCAGGAAATAACTGACGGCCAGCGGTCCGAGCGGCAGTCCCAGCGTGGTCAGCCCGCTGGCAACGCCGAGATACACAAACAGTTCGCCGGGGTTGATGTGCGGGAAGAGACCGTTCATGGAATGGCAGCTGTAAGAGCCAGCGGCGTAATAGCTGGGTTTGTAGATTTCGGGCATAAAGCGCCCGAGGCTGAGGGTCATCGGGTTGCAGAAAACAAAGGTGCCAATCACCGGCAGCAGCAGGTAGCGCGAAATCGGATTGCCAGCACAGCGCTGTGCCAGACGTTCGATTCGCCGTTGTCCGACAAAAACAATCAGCGCGTTCATGACTACCAGCAAACTGATTAAGAGAGGCAGGATGCCGGTGACCATCCCGACAAACACCTCACCGCCTTTTTGAAACAGGCCGATAAACCACTCGGCACCGTGCGTTATTACATCAATCATCATCTTCTCCTGTAGGGGATCGTGGGTTTACGCTTTCATGTTTTGTTACTCCACGCTGAAAATATAATCATTATGAATTTATATTAATTATATATTGATCACATTTTGAAAGTTTAACCTTTCAATTTGAAAGATTGATAATCAAGAGGCATTACAGGAAGAAGAAGGGAGCAGGAAGAAAGAGGGGTGAGACTGACCGGAGGAACGTCTCAGGCCAGCTTATTTTTAGAAACTTTTAAGAAACTACAGAAAGTAAAACCCGTTACGCCGACACCGTAAATCCAAGCATCATGCCGGTATCTTCATGTTCCAGCAGATGACAGTGCGCCATATAAGCATGTTGTTTATTGGCCAGATGGTTGAAGCGGACCAGAACTTCACTGCGGGCACCCTCAACGCGCACGATATCTTTCCAGCCCTGCCGGTGCGGCGGCACAGGCTGACCATTTTCAGAAAGAATACGGAACTGCGTGCCGTGGATATGGAAAGGATGCAGCATCATGTCGCCCTCGCCGGAAATAGTCCATTTTTCGTACTGGCCTTGTTTCACATCGAAAGCGGGCACATTCATGTCATAGGCTTTGCCGTTAATTTTGTTGCCCTGCATGAAGTCGTAACCGGCGGACGATTTGCTCATATCCATACCCGCCATGCTGCCGTGACCGTCATGTTCTGAACCCGACATGCCCGGCATTGCTGCCATATCGCCGCCGCCATGATCCATGCTCATGCCAGCCATCGCATTGTGGCCATAGCGTTTCATCAGCGCCGCCATACCCTGCTGGTCCAGTTGCGGATCCATCATCAGTTGCAGCCAGCGGGTTGGCAGATTATCGACGGACACCAGCGCAGGCAGCGGCACCAGCGTGTCCGGCAGAGAACTGCCGCTTTGCGTCAGCGTCGGCTGAATACGCAGCACCGGCAACGGTTTGTCGAACGGTGCCAGCGTCATACCCATCTGTTTCACCGGCAGCGTAACCAGATCAAAGGCTTTGCCGTCGCTGCAATCAATCAGCACTTCAAAACGTTCGCCCATCAGCAAGGATAAATCGCTGACTTTCACCGGTTCAGGCAGGAAACCGCCGTCGCTGGCGATGACGTACATTGGCCGCTGGTCACTGGTGGCGATGTGCAGCGAGCGCGCATTACAGCCATTGAGCAGACGAAAACGCATCCAGCCGCGGGAAATACCGTGCTGCGGATAAACTGCGCCGTTGGTCAGCATATGTTGCCCGAACCAGCCGACAGCCGCGGTCATCACGTCCATCTGATAATCTATCTGTCCGGCGTCGTTCAGGCGTTTATCCTGCAAAATGACCGGAATATCATCCACGCCCCAGCGTTTCGGGATCTGCAACAGGTCGCTGGCTTCATCTTCAATCAGCACCATACCGGCCAGACCCATCGCCACCTGATAACCGCTGGTCTGATGCGGATGCGGATGGAACCAGCAGGTCGACGCTGGCTGATCGAGTGTGAAACTGACTTTTCTTTTCTGACCCGGAGCGATCAGTGCCTGAGGGCCACCATCGACGTCACCGGGGATTTCCAGCCCGTGCCAGTGAACGGTGCTGGCAACATCCAGACGGTTATTAACGGTGACATCGACCTGTTTGCCGCGACGGATACGCAGCGCCGGGCCGAGAAGATTACCGTTAACGCCCCAGGTTTCGGTGTTAACACCGGGCAAAAACTGGCTCTGACCGCGCTGCAACGTCAGCATAATAGCGTTGCGGATATCCGGTTCCAGCAGCGCAGGAATGGGCAATGCAGGGCGGTCTGCGGCGAGCGCGAAGCGGCTCCAGCCGGGCAGCGTACTGGCGGCCCCCATCAGGGTTGTCCATTTTACGAAATCACGACGGTTCATTTTTCAGTCCTTATGAGGGCAATTGCCAGACGGATGGCGTGAGCGTGCCATAATAGTACGACAGCCTAACCCTTCCCCTAAGGGGAAGGTCAAGCGGCTCAGCGGGAAAAGAAATTTGGTGCCGCTCAGTGCAAATATGGTAACGTCCTTTTAACTGTTTGTGAGCCAAGTCTTTCTGACTTTCTATCTAAAAGAACAAGAACACGCCGATGAAAAAAACAACATTGTGTTTACTATTACTGTCGCTGCTTGGCTTCTCGTCCGCCAGTCAGGCGCTGAGTGAATCAGAAGCGGAAGATCTGGCGGACCTGACTGCCGTTTTCGTTTATCTGAAAAACAACTGCGGTTACGAACAGCTGCCGAATACCCAAATCAAACGGGCGATCGTGTTTTTCGCCCAACAAAACCGCTGGGATCTGAGCAATTACAACAGCTTTAATATGCAGTCGATGGGCGAAGACAGCTACCGCGATCTGAGCGGGATTGCCGTCCCTAAACCGACCAAATGCAAATCTCTGGCGCGTGATTCCCTGAGTCTGCTGGCCTACACCAACTAATTTTTAAGCCTGTTTACGCGCTTTGCGCTCCGTCATTTTGTTGCCGGAGCCGCTTCCCCTTCCCTCTGTTACCCGTACCACGTTTGCCTCAGCTACACTTAACCTAAACGGGTTTGTCTGAAACCGTGCATGGACCGGCAGAGTTAGCTATCATGTGCGCCCATTTTTATGGCTGCGATTGATCAGGAGAAACCACAACATGTCCCAGAGCTCGTCATCCAAAGAAATATGGTATGAGACGCTGCACGCCCATTTTGGCCAGTACTTCAGCGTCGATAAAGAGTTATACCGAGACAAAACCGAGCATCAGGATCTGGTGATTTTCGAGAATGCCGCGCTGGGTCGCGTGATGGCGCTCGACGGCGTGGTGCAAACCACTGAGCGTGATGAATTCATCTATCACGAAATGCTGACCCATGTGCCGTTGTTCGCCCACGGCAACGCGAAAAAGGTGCTGATCATTGGCGGCGGCGACGGCGCAATGCTGCGCGAAGTGTGCCGCCACAAAGGTGTGGAATCGGTGACGATGGTGGAAATTGATGCCGGCGTAGTGGAGTTTTGCCGCCAGTATCTGCCAAACCATAATGCCGGTGCCTATGACGATCCGCGTTTCAACCTGGTGATCGACGACGGTGTGAACTTCGTTAATCAGACCGCTGAAACCTATGATGTGATCATCTCCGATTGCACCGATCCGATCGGTCCCGGTGAAAGTCTGTTTACGTCGGCGTTCTACGAAGGCTGTGCCCGTTGTCTCAAACCGGGCGGCATTTTCGTGGCACAAAATGGCGTGTGCTTCCTCCAGCAGGATGAAGCGGTCAACAGCCACACCAAACTGAGCCACTATTTCAGTGATGTCAGTTTCTATCAGGCCGCGATCCCGACCTATTATGGCGGCATCATGACCTTTGCCTGGGCGACCAACAGCCCGGAATATCGCCAGATCGACAGCGCAACCTTGCAGGCGCGTTTTGACGCCGCAGATATCACCTGTCGTTATTACAATCCGGCGATTCATCACGGCAGCTTTGCCCTGCCACAATATTTACTGAATGCCCTGTCAGCCGCGCGCTGATACTGCATCCATAAGGGGGTGAACTAAATTGCAAAAGCTGAAACTGCATGGCTTCAACAACCTGACCAAAAGCCTGAGTTTTTGTATCTACGATATCTGCTACGCCAAAACCGCAGACGATCGTGATGGCTACATTGCCTACATTGACAAAGAATATAACGCTAACCGCTTGACGGAGATCCTCACCGAAACCTGCTCGATCATCGGTGCCAATATCCTCAACGTGGCGCGACAGGATTACGAACCACAGGGCGCCAGCGTCACGATTTTAGTGAGCGAAGAGCCGATGGATCCGCGTGATGTCGATAACACAGAACATCCGGGTCCGTTGCCGAATTCCGTGGTCGCACATCTGGATAAAAGCCATATCTGCGTGCATACCTATCCGGAAAGCCATCCCGAAGGCGGCCTGTGTACTTTCCGCGCTGATATTGAAGTCTCGACCTGTGGCGTAATTTCACCGCTGAAAGCGCTGAACTATCTGATCCATCAGCTCGAATCCGACATCGTCACCATCGATTACCGCGTTCGTGGTTTTACCCGCGACGTGAACGGCGTGAAACACTACATCGACCATTCCATTAACTCGATTCAGAACTTCATGTCGCAGGATATGAAAGCGCTGTACGACATGATGGACGTCAACGTGTATCAGGAAAATATCTTCCACACCAAGATGTTGCTGAAAGAGTTCGATCTCAAACATTATCTTTTCAATGCCAAACCGGATGAACTGAGCGCGCAGGAGCGTAAGGAAATCACCGATTTGCTGTACAAAGAAATGCAGGAAATCTATTACGGTCGCAATCTGCCGTCAGTCTGATCAGGGCTGAATAAAGAAAAGGCCGGACATGAGTAAAATGTCCGGCCTTTTTTTGTATAGACAAATTCTGATATTGAATATTCTCCCGACTGAAACTCAATAAGCATCACTTAAGTAAAATAACTTCGCCTGTATAAGAACCGGCTATACTCCTTAAGGCAAATTAATATTTAAAGAGTGATTAAATCCTTATTTAAGTCAAATTAATCGCCAATCGATCTAACAATTAAGCCAAATTTCAAAAATAATATACAACCTATAAATCAAATATAATTCATGTATAACCAATAATTTAGCTTATGGCAGATCAAAAGATCGCTTTTTTCTGAAAAACAGATAAATCCCTTTATATATTCCCCCCTGACCATTAGCATCGCGTCATTGCTTACTAAGCAACCAGCTCCATCCACCTGCAAGCAGAAATATAAAATGACAATGAGTAAATTAAAGACCGTATCCAGCCTGCTGGTCGCGAGTTCTTTATTGGTTTCCGGGGTTTCCCGGGCCGGGGAAAGTTTGTTAGGCAGCAATACTGAAGGGATGCGGCACTATGTGAGTTACGGTGCTGAATATTATAAGTGGGACGAATCCGTCGATAATATGGACGGTAAATATGTTGCTGAACATGGCCCGCGCCTGCGCGTTAATTTCGGATCCAATAATTACCTTGATGCCCCCGGCGGATTATTAAAAGCCTGGGACATGAGCGTGATGTTCGGGATCGTCCGGTATAAAGGCAGTACGCTGGACGATCAGGCCAATGTGCCGAACGGATCACTGAAAGGCAAAACCTACTACACCGGTTACAGTGCGGACATGACGCGCGGCTACCGTTACCGGGCATCCGACAGTGTGTCTTTCGATATGAAAGGCGCACTCGGCGGCCAGGCATGGTTGCGAAACATCCGCTCTGACGATGTGTATATTGCCTCGGAAAATACCACCCGCAATTACAACGCGGTGGAAGTCACGCTGCAGCCTTATGCCAAAGCATCCCTGGGTGCGAACTGGCAGATGACCGCAGATTCACGTCTGAGTCTGGAAGGCGGTGCACTGTATCCGATTAAAACCTGGACGCACAGCAATCAGGGTTCAGTCTGGCTGGAGCCGAAATCTAAGCTCTCGCCATTCACCAGCCTGACCTGGAATATCAACAAAGATGTCTTTGTGAAAGCCAGCTATGTGCACCAGAAATACGGCAAGTCGGACGAGAAACAGGGTGACCTGAACGGACGCACCGTCGGCTATTATCAGCCCGCGACCACCACCTCCACGCTGGGATTAGAAGTCGGTTTCTACTTCTGATGATGCCAGCGAATAAGCGCCCTCAAGCGGATTGTTCCGGTGTAAATCACCGGGACAATCGCTTATCTTAAAAGCCTCCTTTTCCCGAGGCTTACCTTTCATATGGATCGTTTCGCAACGCTGGCTGGCGTTCTCGCCATTTTATTGTGGAGCATGAGCGTGGCGCTCACCCGCAGTTTATCTGAATCTCTGGGGCCTTTTGGCGCCGCCGCATCGATTTATACAGTCAGTGGAATTATGGTCTGGATGGTCGGCGGAAAGCCTTCCCTGCGCGGGGAATCGCCCGCTTATCTGATCGTCTGCGGTCTGCTGTTTATCTTTTATATGGTGGCGTTTTCGCTGGCGATTGGTCTGGCGCATACCCGTCAGCAAACGCTGGAACTGGGACTTATCAATTATTTGTGGCCGAGCCTGACGCTGATTTTTGCGGTTCCGCTGCTGAAATTACGCGTACGCTGGTGGATCTGGCCGGGCGTGGTGCTGGCGTTTGCCGGTGTGCTGTGGGCAATCAGCGGCGGGCACGGACTGGATATCCATCAGTTGCTGCGTAATGTGCGTGGCAATCCGGTGGCCTACAGTCTGGCGCTGGGCGCAGCCGTTTCATGGGCGCTGTATTCCAATCTGGTTCGTGTGTTATGTAAAGGCAAAGGCGTGCTGCCGTTGTTTCTGCTGGCGACGGGTGCCGTGCTGTGGGTGTTGTATTTTACCTATTCATCGAACCGCATCAGCCTGACGCTGCCGGCTATTCTCGAACTGCTGGCGATGGGCGCAGTGACGGCCATTTCGTATCAGTGCTGGGATATCGCGATGAAAAAAGGCAATGCCACACTGGTGGCTGCGCTGTCGTATTTCACGCCGCTGTCATCGATTCTGATTGCCGGGTTGTGGCTGCACACGTTGCCGGGCGCCAGTTTCTGGCCGGGCGTGCTGATGGTGGTCGGCGGTTCGCTGCTGTGCTGGACCGCCTCGCGGGGTAAATAAGTTTCAGCGACAGGTCGTAACCTTATCGATAAGTCGTCACGAAAGAACGGTATTTGGCGAGGACTTGCAAAAAGTCCTCGACGCCGCAAAACGCCAGACTCTCTTCGTCGTAATAACTCATGCCTTCTTCAATCTCATCGCCGTCGAAATCCAGCTGATTGGCGCGGATCATCACTTCATCGTCGGCTAACAGCAGCGTGTATTCGTGGCCGACCATTTGCGTCTGGCGCTCGCTGCCCTTCAGCTCAGCCAGTGCGGCTTCAACGGTATCCAGCACGCTCAGGTCGCCCTTCACTTCTTCATTCAGCCAGTGACCGAGCACTTCGTGGCCCATTGAAAAACGCACTTTGACCTCACCGGTGATGTCGCGCAAAAAATCGTAATCCATGGGTTACTCCGCAGGAGGATGAAAAGGGGAATCGTCAACCGGCCGCATTTTGGCGTTCAAACAGCCGTATGTCCACCTCTTCTATGTTGCAAATCGGCGCACCGGCTTTACGCAGGATCTTACTCTTGTCCATCAGTAACAGTGATTGTGCGGCGTATTTGATCAATAGCGCTTTAAAGCGGGCATTTTTGTCATTACTGTCCCAAAGCACGCCTTCGCCGTCTAATCCTTCACAGGAGAAAATAAACAGATCAATCTCCAGTGATCGCAGTAAAGCCAACAGATGCGGGATGTCACTGAGGTACGCCTGATATTTACGGGAAAGCACCCCGCCCGTCGCAATCACCCGGATATTCTCACGTCGCACCAGCGTCTCCATGATACGTACGCTGTTGGTGTAGACCGTCAGAGGGATATTGGGCAGTTTTCTGGCTAAATACCAGCAGGTGGAGCTGGCATCCAGAGCCAGCGTCATATCGTTTTCAATATAGGATAACGCTTGCTGAGCCAACTGATCCTTCGGTGAAATATGACTTTTCGCTCGCTGCGCGAAAGTGATCCCCACATCCTGGGTCTGATTGATGCTTTTTGCACAACCATGCCGGCGAATTATCTCCCCCTGAATTTGTAGCTGCCCGAGATCACGGCGGATGGTTTCATGACTGACGTGTAAACTGCGGGCGAGCTGACTCACGCTGAGCGCATCCTGCTGTGCCAGGAGTTCAAGAATGCAGAGATGGCGTGCCTGCTTTATCTTCATAAACGGTTCCATAAACCTGAAAGAAGAAGGCCAGCGTAAAGCGTTTAGACAATGAATACCGCGGTGCATCATTGATTCCCGGTCAGCACCGCGTTCGTCATTTATTTGTATAACGGGCCATAGTGCTGACAGGCGCGGTAATCCTGGCCTGCTTTGTCCATCCCAAACGCTGACCACGCAGAAGGACGGAAGAGTTGTACATCCGGCAAATTGTGCAGACAGACAGAAATACGCAACATGGCAGCCAGAGTGATCAGATCCGCACCAACATGACCCGGCGTTAGCACCCCATGATTGGCTCCCCAGCAATTCATCATCGTACTGGCATCGTTAAAGGGTTCCTGTCCGGTCAGTCTCGGCGTAAACCACGTTGTGGGCCAGGTGGAATTAGTACGCTGATCCAGCTGCTGATGTACATCCTCCGGCAATTCCACACTCCAGCCTTCTGCCAATTGCAATACGGGGCCAATGCCCTTGATAAGATTGATCCGGCTGAGGGTGAAAGGCATATCGCCAGGCGTAAGAAAGTTCGATGAGAAACCGCCTCCGCGAAAATATTCATGCACTGCCGGGCACCAGAGGGTTTGCGCCAGACAACGTTGTGCGTCTTCAGGCGTCACTTGCCAGTGTGGTTTAATGGTCGGCAGCCCCTGCTCATCGCGCTGTGCACCGCTGCCATCAAGCGCGGCAGAACCGGAGTTGATCAGATGGATAATTCCCTGAGCTGCCCTGCCCGCCAGCTGATGTCCCGTCACGCGAAAAACGGCCTGCGGCGACCAGCAGGTTCGCATATCGGCAAAGATTTGCGCCTTGCCGGTCAGGTAGTGACCGAACAACATTGAGACCGCATTCAGGCTATCGTTTTCTGTCGCCATCAATATCGGCTGACGGGGTCCATTCCAGTCGAAGCTGCTGTTGAGCAAGGCTTCTGCGATATCCGCATTCGGATAATGATCGGTCCAGTGCCTTTGCCCCTGAAACCCACCGGCAATGGCGTTATAGCCTGTCGCCTCTTCATTAAAGCCACGCACCGCCAGTTGCGGGTTACCCTGCATCATGTCGCGTAAGCACAACGCCATCGTCAGTGACTCTTGCAAAATCCGCCGCTTCTCGCTGTCAGAACGCTGAAATTCTGGCGGATTAACCTCTTCGCCGTACACAAACCCAGCCTCTGCCCAACTTATCGCCAGTGCCAGTTCCTCTTCGTCATAAATACCGCAGTCTATGCGGCGGCGAAGTTCAGTCATATCAACGCCTTGCACCTGCATGCCTAATGTTTCAGCAAAAAAGTGATGATCAACAATCGATCCGGCGATCCCCATTGAGACACTGCCCACTGACAAATAACTTTTGCCACGCAGACTGGCGACAACCAACCCTGCCCGGACGAAACGCAGCAGTTTTTCCTCTACATCCGCAGGAATATGGGTGTCATCGGCATCCTGTACATCACGTCCCGAGATACCGAACGCAGGCAATCCCTGCTGATTATGCGCGGCTAACGCCGCCGCCAGATAGACCACGCCCGGACGTTCAGTGCCGTTAAACCCCCAAATGGCTTTTGGCCGCAGCGGATCGTTGTCAATCGTTTCGTCGCCATAACACCAGCAAGGCGTCACGGTGAGGGTCAGACCGACATTTTCACGACGAAACAGCGCGTCGCAGCGCGCCGATTCTGCGCGCCCGGCAATCGTAGTCTCGGCAATCACGCAGCGCAGCGATGAACCATCGGGATGACGGATACACGATGAGATAAGCTCAGCGGCAGATTCGGCCATCGCCATAGTTTGCGCTTCCAGTGATTCACGCACGCCCATTCTTCGTCCGTCGATAACCGGGCGAATACCAAGTGTAATCGGTTGAGAAATCCAGGATTCAGTCAATGTTTTCATTTTGCGCCCTCACTGGCTAATACACGGTTGGTAATCACATTCTTACGGCGGACAAAGATCAGAGTGATACCCAGAAGCAGCCAGACGCCCATAACGCTGAGTGTTTTACTGTCGGTATCGCGAAGTAACATCACAATCATGCAGCCCAGAATGGCGATACTTAACGTAGCGGTAATGATGTGTAACGCAGGTGATATACGGAAAGAAGACATCTGATAGGCGGGCGTTTTGCGCACCCGCCACGAGCAGATAATGCAGACGATTTGTGCCGCCAGAAAGGTGATTGCAGCGGCACTGGCAATATTGGACACCGAAATACCGCACAGGATTGGTATCACCCCGATCAGATACAGCAGGGTCAGCAGTAAATACGGCACGCGGGTTTTAAGACTTACACGCCCGAGGCTGCGCGGCAGCCAGCCGTCATCGCAGGCCACCAGCAAACTTTTACTGCCCCACAACATCTGCACATTGGTTATCCCCAGCATGCTGATAATTCCCGCGCCGATACTGAAGAACAGGAAAGATCCCGGTGACATGAAGGATTTTGCGACCACAGTCAGCGGCTGATGTGCCACTTCTGATAGCGGTAAAATTCCGGTTGCGGTGACAGAAACCAGCATATAAATCAGCGCAGCAAACGCCGTGGAACCCATGATCGCCACCGGAATTGCGCGTGCCGGGTTTTTCATTTCACCGGCCAGTTCTGCCACCGTACAGGCACCGTTGGTAACAAACAGCAGCAAGGCCACCGAGGTTGCAAAGGCCGCGAAGCCGTTCGGCAAAAGGGTGGTGAAGTTGTCTATCTGCACTTCCCCGATACCTTCACCGACAAACAGCAACATGCCACATAACATGATAATCGTGAGGATCATACTCAGGCGGGCGCTGAGGGCTGCACCAAGCAAATTTGCCAGATAAATGACCGTTAATATGACGAAACTGACCGCTGTTTTTGGCAGGTCGGGAAAAAAGGCCATCAGATAATCGGAACAGGTCAGCGCATATAACGACAGTGAAACGTGAGTGAGTGAGAAAAACCAGAACACCAAAAAACCACACGTCGGGCTGATTAAACGTGAAGGCCAGCTGTATATTCCGCCGGTCACCGGCAAGGTTGCTGCTAATACTGCATAGGGAATACCGGCAAGAACGGTAATTAATGATGCCACTAAGTATGCCAGGGGTGTTCCACCGCCAGTATTGGCAATAATAACGCCAGTCAGTGCAATTACGCCGCCGCCAATAATGGCTTTAATTGCAGCGAAAAAAATTACCGGCGTGCTGAGTGTTTTAACCAGTTTGTCCGCATTCCGGGAAACCGAAGGTTCGCTCATGATCATTCCTTAATTGAATGAAATAACGCAGCAGAAGATCGAATTAGCGCAGCAAAAAATTATCAGGTCGCAGTGACCATTTGTCTGAGCGCGGACGTTAATAACGTGCGTGAAGTGGCATAGTTCAGGCGAATAAATCCGTCACCGCCCCTGCCAAAATGTGTGCCGGGTTCAATCCACACATCACTTTTTTCAAGGAAAAAATGTTGCAGATCGACCTGCTGCAAACGACGACAGTCGATCCACGCCAGATAAAGTGCGTCGCCACCACATCGCTGCATACCCGAATCTTTGAGTATCAGATCCAGTTGTCTGAGGTTATCGCGCAAAGTACTAAGCAACGCGTTCAGCCAAGGCTCACCGTTTCTGTAAGCCGCTTCACAGGCGATAATCCCGGCGATATTCGGGCGCTCAAGCCCGCAGGCCAGATAGTGTTGATGTAAACGCTGGCGCAACTGCGGATTAGAAATAATCAGCGTAGAGGTCTGTAGTCCGGCCAGATTAAAAGTTTTGCTGGGTGCGGTGCAGGTAATGCTGATGTCGGAAAATTCCGCGCAGAGGCTGGCAAAAGGCAGGTATTTCACCTGTGAATTGATCACTAAATCCTGATGAATTTCATCTGCTATCACCAAAATATTATGGCGCAGACAACACTCACCAAGCAGCAATAATTCTTCGCGACTCCAGACTTTGCCTATCGGATTGTGCGGGTTACTGAGAATGAAAATTTTCACATCAGGGGTAATCGCTGCCTCGAACTTTTCGATATCCAGCACGTAATCCTGCCCCACAAGCTCCAGCTCCACGGGCACAACCCGCCGCTGATTCAGACCAACGCTGTCATGAAAAGGGCCGTATACCGGCATCAGCATAATGACGCCATCACCCGGCGCAGAAAAGGTTTGGATCGTCAGATTCAGTGCGCTGACAATGCCCGGGCTATGCAACATCCATTGCGTTTTTACTGCCCATTGATGGTGAGTATATTGCCAGCCAGCCAGTGCTTCACGCAGGCTTTCAGGCGCGTCGGTGTAACCGTAAATCCCGTGTTCGGCCATCCGGCCCAGTGCCTGATTCACTGCCGGAGGACTGATAAAATCCATGTCAGCGATCCATAGCGGTATCGGCCTTTTGGTCACATTCTCAGGTAGCCAGGGTGAGGGAAAAGCCCATTTCAGCGAGCCATCTGAAGTACGATCGTGAGGATATTCAAAGCAGTGCTCAATTTCATTCATGACATCACTCCTTGTTATTTTTATTATTCAACTCTCAGCCCGTAATGCTTAAATCGCTCCAATACCACGTTAATCTCTTCCTCTGACAGGACTGGAACAGGATTAACTCGTCCTGATACGGCCAGATACAAGCGCGCCAGAACTTCGACTTCCTGAGCCAGCCAAAGGGCTTTCTCCAGATCCACTTCGCAGGCAATCATGCCGTGGTGTTGTAATAAAGTGGCTTTGCGATCGCGTAATGCAGCCGCAACATTCACGGACAGTTCAACGGAGCCAAAGGTGGCATAAGGAGCACAGGGGATGGTGTTTCCACCGGCGGCGGCAATCATGTAATGAATGGCCGGGATCGGCAGATTGAGAATGGCGACGGCAGTGCAGTGCGGCGCGTGGTTATGGACAACAGCGTTAACGTCTGGCCTGACCTGATAGGCTGCCTGATGAAAACGCCACTCGCTGGAGGGAATTTTACCTTCTTCAGATTCTCCGCTGGCGTTCACATACACAATTTGTCCGGCATTCATCTTTTCATAGGCAATTCCCGAGGGAGTAATTAGCATGCCTTCCTGATAACGCACGCTGATATTTCCGGCAGTTCCCTGATTTAACCCCAGACGGCTCATTTCCAGACAAGCATGAATAATGTTTTCGGCTAATGTGCTTCTCGTCATAAGTGGCCTTTTTATTCGTTAGATAACGTCATAAACAGAACCATCATGTTGAGTGCTATTTTATTTTCAGGAGAAAATCTAAATATGAAGTGTGATGGACGTCATCAAAACAGGAAGGAAATTGGGAGGGTATGATACGCAGAAATAAATAAAAGTGACCTTTTTCGTAATTAATAATTCAAATGGTCAGAAATATAAAAAATTGATATAAAAAAGGGAGCCGAAGCTCCCTTTTCAACACTGGCGCAAATATAACGATTTAGACTGCGGTTTGGAAAATCACGCCGTCAGCTTTATCCGTATATTCACTCAGCTTGTCGAAGTTCAGATAACGGTAAGTATCCACCGCAGTCTTATCCACTTCAGCCATATAGCCGAGGTATTCTTCCGGCGTTGGCAGACGTCCCAGCAGGGACGCAATCGCCGCCAGTTCTGCGGAAGCCAGATAGACATTGGCACCGTTACCCAGACGGTTCGGGAAGTTACGGGTAGAGGTGGAAACCACGGTAGAACCGTCGGCCACACGCGCCTGGTTACCCATGCACAGTGAACAGCCTGGAATTTCTACACGCGCACCGCTCTTACCAAAGACGCTGTAATAGCCCTCTTCCGTCAGCTGAGCCGCATCCATTTTGGTCGGTGGCGCAACCCACAGACGGGTTGGCAACGCGCCTTTATGGCTGTCGAGCAGTTTACCTGCCGCACGGAAGTGACCGATGTTGGTCATGCATGAACCGATAAACACTTCGTCGATTTTGCTGTTCTGTACGGAAGACAGCAGACGTGCATCATCCGGATCGTTTGGCGCACAAAGGATTGGCTCTTTGATGTCCGCCAGATCGATTTCGATGATCGCCGCGTATTCCGCGTCGGCATCGGCTTCGAGCAGGTTCGGGTTCGCCAGCCACTCTTCCATACCTTTGATGCGACGCTCGATGGTACGACGATCGCCGTAACCTTCAGAGATCATCCACTTCAGCAGCACAATGTTAGAGCTCAGGTATTCTTTGATCGGCGCCTGATCCAGTTTGATCGTACAACCTGCCGCTGAACGTTCTGCGGACGCATCCGCCAGTTCAAATGCCTGTTCTACTTTCAGTTCCGGCAAGCCTTCGATTTCCAGAATACGGCCGGAGAAGAGGTTTTTCTTACCCTTCTTCTCAACGGTCAGATGGCCTTCTTTGATCGCGTAATAAGGGATCGCATGCACCAGATCACGCAGGGTGATACCCGGTTGCATTTTGCCTTTGAAGCGCACCAGAACGGATTCCGGCATATCAAGAGGCATCACGCCGGTCGCCGCAGCAAACGCCACCAGACCGGAACCCGCAGGGAAGGAAATCCCGATCGGGAAACGGGTATGGGAGTCACCGCCGGTGCCGACAGTGTCCGGCAGCAGCATACGGTTCAGCCATGAGTGAATGATGCCATCGCCAGGGCGCAGTGAAACACCGCCGCGGTTCATAATGAAATCAGGCAGCGTGTGGTGCGTGGTCACGTCAACCGGCTTAGGATACGCGGCGGTATGACAGAATGACTGCATCACTAAATCGGCGGAGAAGCCCAGACACGCCAGGTCTTTCAGTTCATCACGGGTCATCGGACCGGTGGTGTCCTGAGAACCCACGGACGTCATTTTTGGTTCGCAATATTCGTTCGGACGAATACCGGCAACGCCACAGGCGCGGCCCACCATTTTCTGTGCCAGCGAGAAACCTTTGCTGCTTGCAGCAACTGGCTTGGCGATACGGAACACTTCGCTCTGAGGCAGTTTCAGTGACTCACGGGCTTTGGTGGTTAAACCACGGCCGATGATCAGCGGAATACGGCCACCGGCGCGCACTTCGTCGAGCAGTACGTCGGTTTTCAGTTCGAAAGTCGCAATCACTTCGTTGGTTTCGTGGTTACGCACTTCGCCTTTGTACGGGTAGATATCGATGACATCGCCCATGTTCAGGTCAGAAACGTCCACTTCGATCGGCAACGCACCGGCATCTTCCATGGTGTTGAAGAAGATTGGCGCGATCTTACCGCCGAGAACCACACCGCCGCCGCGTTTGTTCGGCACATGAGGAATATCATCGCCCATGAACCACAGCACGGAGTTGGTGGCTGATTTACGTGAGGATCCGGTACCGACTACGTCACCAACGTAGGCCAGCGGGAAACCTTTTTTGTTCAGTTCTTCGATTTGCTTAATCGGACCGACGCTGCCAGGTTGATCCGGGTGGATACCTTCACGTTCGTTTTTCAGCATAGCCAGCGCGTGCAACGGAATATCTGGACGGGACCAGGCATCCGGAGCCGGTGACAAATCATCGGTGTTGGTTTCACCCGTCACTTTAAACACAGTGACAGTGATTTTTTCAGCCAGTTGCGGACGTGACAAATACCATTCGGCATCCGCCCACGACTGCAGGATTTTCTTCGCGTGTTCGTTGCCGGCGTGTGCTTTTTCTTCCACATCGTAGAAGTTATCAAACATCAGCAGGGTGTGAGACAGCGCTTTCGCGGCGATAGGCGCCAGCGTTTCGCTATCGAGCGCGTCGATCAGCGGGTGAATGTTATAACCGCCCTGCATGGTACCGAGCAGTTCAACGGCTTTTTCAGGAGTGACCAACGGAGAGGTAGTTTCGCCTTTGGCGACTGCAGCCAGGAATCCGGCTTTAACGTAGGCGGCTTCGTCGACGCCCGGTGGAACACGATTAATCAGCAGGTCTAACAGAGTATCTTCTTCGCCTTGCGGCGGATTCTTCAGGGACTCAACCAACGCTGCCATCTGTGAAGCATCAAGTGGCTTAGGGACGATGCCCTCTGCAGCACGCTCGGCTACGTGCTTACGGTATTCTTCTAGCACGACTTTCTCCTCGCTCTCATTGTCATTTATTATGCCTGGCTTCCCTCATCAGACCGCTAGTAATCCTGCAGGGACAGCGGAATATCGGATTGTCTGATGAGTCGGGGACACTGCGGGTATGATTGTTTCTTTGTCGGTTTACGACACATCCTGAACCGGAGCACAGTGTCCTTTAGCGCCGAAGCAGCATAGCAGGATTTTTAGGGGGTGTTAATCTGTTTACAAAAAAGCAACATTAAATTCTTGCTGAATCGTTAAGGGCAAAATAATCCTTTCCGATATGGCGTTCAGGCATCAGCTTACCGCCTTGTAAAGCCCGCAAAGACAAGCGTGTGGAGTAAAAGTTTACTGTTTATAATTCATCTGCAAGCTTCTGCTAAACCTGGTGCATGAAGCGAGTTCTGCCCCTCTGACGAGAAACTGATCGCCTATGAAGACAAACAATAATCTCTCAAGCCATGGCAAAAACTCGCCGCTGGGACACAAGCCATTGGAAGCCATCACTCGCCTGATTGAAGTCTGTTTACCCCACGCCACGCCGGTGGCTACAGACACCCCCAATATCCCCATCACCCTGCGCGCTGAAGACGGCAAGCAGCAAATTATCTTGCTGCTGGAAGGCGATATAAAATGCTATCGGGCCTCTGACAACTTGCTGTATGGCATTGCTGACGCGCCCACTATGCTGGGATTAATGACTTCAGAATACAGCAGCGTCTCTTTTATATTTAAAGGAAATAAGGAAAGTAAGATCAGCGTGCTGCCGCGCGATAAGGCTATCGACCTGATTGCCGAACATGGACTGGTGAGAGAGCTTATCGCCTGTAACACCCGCTTTACCGATTACCGCAACTATCATTCCGATCTGATGATCAGCCGCACCGCCTATGACATTATTTGCGGTCTGTTACTCGAAATAGAACAGTTACCACAAGAAGTCCGCAGAAAAAGCAGCGTGGTAAACTTTATTCTGGAGCGTTCGAATTTAGCACGCAGCGGCGTCATGAAGATTCTGGCGGATCTACGGACAGGGGATTATATCGATATTCAGAACGGGAAACTGATCACCATCAATAAGCGTTTTCCAGACGAATACTGACAGGTAGCAGGCATTGCTTAAAAAATAAAACTTCGCTATATTTTTTGCGGGCTAATTTACTTGCCCATTACAGGTTTACTTAATACATGGTAACTATGAAATAAATTCAACTATCGATATTTAATATGGATATTAAGGAGAGTTAAAATGATGGGATGCAATGGTACAGAACATGAGTTCTGGAAGTGCATGGAAAAAACCTTTAAATAACAAGGAACGTTCCGTATGAGAAATATCCTCCTGGTACTTATCCTCGCACTGACATTCCCTTGCCTTGCGCATATAAATGAAGATATCGAATACAGCCGTGACAAATATCTTTTAGCTTACAATAACCTCAACACTAAACTTGAGGAATGCTTATCAGAAATGAAATCCAGGCCATTCATTACTTCGTCTGATATTGAGGGTTTTGATAAAAGAACGGTAAGCATTGCCGTTGTATACCTTGGCACAGTTCAAATCGATCAATGCACCGGGAATGAGCATCATCAGTATATGATCAGGGCATTCGATTACTACGATGCACTAACAGAAGTCAGCATCTACAGCCAGCAAATTAAAACACTTCAGGATAATATTTTTGCTCTTTTACCAGCGGGAAATATAAGATTAGAAAGGGAATATGAGAGTTTTCCCTTAAAAATCAGAACTGAGCTGGAAGCACGCTTAAAAAATAAAAACCTCAGATCCTACCCCTCTTTCCAAAGCAGCCCCCAGTATGATTTTGATGACCAATAATTTAATAACCACGCTTAATGCCTGGTCGGGCTAAGACGTCGTCGTCTATAACAGATCGTTTTTGAAAAGACTTAATTGAGGTCGTCTGTCAGGGCGACCTTTTCAATAGTAGATCATCGTAAACGTCGCTGTGCCGTTCGCACTTCCGCTGCTGAGTGTTTGTCCGTTGAGATAGTAGCGGGCAAAAAAGGGAATACTCAGGCTTCCTTCACTCGCCGAGGGCGTGATTGCCCATTCCTGTCCGATGCCCACGGGCGACGTATCGCCTTTGAGTATCTGAATCCCCACCCCGGTCGCCTGCCCCTCTGCGCCACTGCTGATTTTGATTACGCCGGCGGCCAGCGAATCATCGGCAGTGCCGTCGATACGGATATTCACATTCGCCCCGGCATCACAATTGAGTTCTATGCTGAAAGGGACATCCGGTGAAACACCGCCAGGAGAGGTACTGGAAAATTGTCCCTGAGTCACCGTACCCAGTGGCACATTTATTGTGTTATTCAGCACATCGCAGCTTTCGGTTCTGATATTGATATTGCCGGTGTACGAAAGCGTGTTGTTGCCCCCACCCCCGAGGCCTGATTTGCCATACACCCCCAATCCGAAACGGGTCTGGCTTTGCGCCAGTGCCGTATCCGAAATATCGTTGGCGGTTTTGACTAACGATAACGTCACTGTTATCTGATAGCTGAGACTGCTGTCCAGGCTACCCAACGAGGTATTACGCGTATCGCAGCTTACCCCGCCTCCGACCACACGTTGTCCGCTGGAGTTGGTCAGGGCTATACCGATACCCTCGACGCCGGTGGAGTAAACGCCAGGGAAACCTGCTATTTCAGCACCGGTTCCGTAGTAACAGGCGATGATCGGGTCACCGGCGAGTTCGTTGCTGCCGTTTGTACCGCAAGTACCGCTCACATTGAACGTATGCTGACTTCCGGGTATATCCGCGCCAACAGGCAGTGAAGAGGTCACCGCAACCGAACTTAAATCCCAGGACTGAGGCATGGACGGAGAAGTAGAGCAGGCCGCCCATAATTTGCCAGAAAACAGGGCCAGACAGGCCAGCAGTAACATCATTTTCATAAAGGCCTCATCGACATACGCTGGTGGCCTGTGAGACCGCCGCTTTCTGTGTACCGGATAATGTAAACGGTGCTTCGCACTGTCCCCCTTGCCACGTCACACGGACTGCGCCCTCCTCCGGCAAGCCGCTGAGATAAAGTTGCCCGATGTCTCCGACAATGGCGCGGTTCTGCTTATCGCCCACCACAAAGGCTTCTGCACCGAAAGGTACAGGCTGCCCGTGATAGGTCAGATTGAGTAATAACCGGTTACCTGAGCGCGTAGTAAAAGAGGCCATAACGACAGCACCGGCAGTGGGAACAACCGAAAGGATGTTGTCGTCAATATCAACGTTCTCATCCAGTGATGTGGTATCCAGCGCCACGCGGGTTCGCTTATAAGGACTGAGGTAATTCACCACGGCATAGCCGCGCCAGTCGGTATACACGCCGGTGTTATTTTGCAATTTCACTCCCGCCGCCCCCGGCGCGCGGACGATGGCAATGGCGGAGAGATCGCTGGCAAGAGGCTGCGCGAAAGTGACGCCGAAGGGATGACCCACAATCGCGCCCTGCCAGCCGTAATTGACCTGATGCGTGTCCTGATTGTAGTTGTAACCCCCGCTGAGCTGAGCGGCGCTGCCGAGATAATTCAGGCTGGCGCTGCCGCTGTTTCCCTGCCCGTGAGTGCCATAGCCTTCACTGACGGCATAAGAGAGGTTGTTATCCTCAAGCAGCATGCCGTTGATGCCGGTCTGATAAAGCGTCCGCCCATGGCTCGCGCTGTTCACGTTAGCCGTGGCCCTGGCGTTGGGCAGCCAGCGCGCCAGAGGAATACTGACATTAAACGCGATCTGTTTATCGCTCTCAGTACCGTAAGTCCGGTTATCCGATACCGATAAGGCGTAATCGATACTGGCAATATTAACGTTGTAACTGATCCCGAGACTGCGCTGGTTAATTTGCGACTGTCGGTAGTTTTGCTGGTACCAGGAAAGGGAAAGTGATCCCCACTGCCCGTTGTTAATCATCTGGGTCAGGTTAAGACGATACTGTTCCCGTGGCTGACCATAGTAAGTCCCGTTGCTTTCGTCCTGACGCCAGTTACTGGCATCACTGAAATGATAAAAATCCCCGGCAAATCGGATCCCGGCCAGCGACAGCGTGGAGCCGGTCGCGGCAACGCTTTTGGCATATTGCAGCCGGTACGCCACGCCCTTTTCCCGCTGACTGTCAGTCAGCTCGCTGTTGGCCAGCGTGGTATCAAACGACAGGGATCCAAAATCCCCGACCATAGTACCGACACCGGCATTCGCCGCTTTATAGTTCTGCGCCAGCTGACTGCCGCCAAACAGGGTCACGCCATAACCCAGTCCGTAAATCAGTGACCCCTGAAGAAATTCAGGCTCGTCTCCCCCGGACTGATAAGTACGGTATTTCCCCAGCGTCATGGCGTATTTCAACCGGCCTTCGCGCTGCATGATCGGGATAGCGGAAAATGCCTGGGTAAAATGGCGCTCTTCGCCATTACTTTCCCTGACCGTCACATCCAGATCTCCGGAGGCTGAAGTCGGGTATAAATCGTTAATGCTGAAAGCGCCGGGCGGTACATAGGTCTGGTAGATCACCATGCCGTTTTGCCTGATCGTCACCTGCGCGTTGCTTCTGGCAATGCCGCGGATCACCGGCGCGAAGCCGCGTAGGCTGTCCGGCAACATGTTGTCATCCGAGGAGAGCTGTACGCCGCGAAACGAAAAGCTGTCAAAGATATCCGCAGGTGTGGTGCTTTCTCCGGCGATAAATTGCCCTTTAAACACCGGCACATCGCGCTGGAGAAAACTGTAGGCCGAGTCCCAGTCCTGCTGCGATTGACCGTCAATGTTGCGGCTGTAACGCCATGTGCTGTAGTTGCGCAGCCGCCAGCCGCCCCAGTTGGCACCGCTTCTCAGGCTCAGAAACTGGCTCTGATCGCTGCCGCCTGAATTTTGCCAGGTACGGGCACCACTGAGATTGTAATTAAGCAGCAAGGCTGGCGTTCCCTCATCCCATAACTCAGGGCTGACCGCGCCCCTTGCCAGCGTGTCGAGCAATCCCTGAGGGATGGTGATCAGCAGCTTCTGACGCGAAAAGTCAAACTGGCTCACCACTCCGGGCATCAGCGGCGTGAAATCCTCAACCGGCTTTTGTGCGGGCCAGTCACGTAATGCCGGAATGCTGCGGGTTCTGAGCCCCAGATTTTGCCACTGCGTCGGGGTAAAAAGTGGGGAAAGCGTCTGGTCATGCAGGGCAATAAACATCACATCCTGCCGCCCTTTCGGCACATTGTTCACCAGCATATCCACACGGTAGACACCGGGGGTCTGCCCGCCTGCCCGGGAAAATTGCGATAAATCCACCGGCGCGCCAGGGTGTTCAATTTCCAGCGCCTGCACGTTGAAACGGTCATCCGCGCGTGTTTCAGAGGTTCCCAAAACAATTCCGGCCAGAAGCCATGACCGCAAAGTGAAGGATGAAAGATGCGTAACGACATGATTTTTATTCATAACATGCCTCAGCGCAGCCGGGTTTTTTCCACTGAACTGGCACCGCCATAATCATTGACGACCTGCCAGCTGACCTCACCAGCAACCGCCCCCTGAGGCCAGGGATAGCGGGCTTCCCCAAAAGGCGGAACCATTGTGTTGCCTGTCGCCACATGATTGCTGCCGAGGTTCAGCCTGAAAAAGGTGAAGTAATAAGGTGTCGGATTGGTCACCCGCAGGTCTGAGCCCTGACGGGAGAACTGCAACTGCCGCCAGGCGCTTTGCCCTGCGGGTGTGAGCAACGCTGCCGGCCGGTAAAAAAGCTTCAGGCGCGTCTTCACCACGATTTGCAATAAACCGGCGGGGGCGTTTTCAGGCAGACGGGGGATAGATTTGATATTTAGCCAGAACAGGGATTCGCGATCTTCAGGCAGCAGGCCGCCCGTGCGGATAATCCGCAGACTGTTATCTTCCCCGGCATTCAGCCGGAATAGAGGGGGGGTTACGACAAAAGGTGCGGGGACGGAGGACTTTTGCGTCCCGTCAGGACCGTTATTATCTACCCATGACTGGATCAGAAAAGGCTCTGCTTGTGCTCCCTGATTACTGACGGTAAGCGAGGCTTCTTTTTTATTGCCCTGATATATCACCCGTGTGGCTTCTGTAATCACACCCGCATAAACCGTGGGAACAGAAAAGAGAATGAATAACATCCCTGATAAAATAATAAAAAGACGCCGCATATATTCCTCTCATACTTCCGTCAATAAAAATAAAAGACATCCTCGTCTGAATCTCTGGCATCCTTGCCAGTTTAAAGAGATTATTTTTGATTCTTATTATTGATAATTAATGGTGAACTGTGAGGTCCCGTTTGCCGCACCTTCGCCTACAGTTGCCCCGGTACTTCTGTAGCGGGCGATAAAGTTCATATCCACCCCTTCAGAGGTTGCATCAATGGGATAAAAACGTGAGGCCGTATAAAGAGGAATGGGTGTCCCCTGATTATCCGCAATTTCAATGCCTACGCCGGTTGCGCCACCGGTCACTTCCAGTAGCTGGTTATCCACAGCATCAGCGGTACCGTCGAATTTGACCGCAGCAGCCGTGAAAGTTGCCGGGCAGTTGGTGAGTGAAATCGTAAACGCGGTCGGCGAAGAAGTATCACCGGCTGCCGTAAATGAGGTCGCGGCGACAGTGCCTAAATCCACATTAATGGATGCATTACTTCCGCCATTCACATCACATGTCGTGGCAACAATTTGTCCGATGAAATTAATGGTGCCATCAGCTGCATGTACGACGGTATGACTGAAACACAACACACTACCGAGAAGTAAAATAAAAGAATTACGCTTGTTCATGAAATAATACCTGAGATTAAAATTGAATAAATTCCACCAGATTCATTTATCAAAGCTGGCGATATACATCCACTTTAAACAAGCAGGTACATTTGAGGTAATCACATCCCCCTCACATTATTTTATCGATAATATTAAGAGAAAGAAAATAAATGAATGAGGATGTAATGAGATAAATGAGAACGGGGTTGGAGTGTGCTATAGAGGAAAAAAGCAAAAAACCGGAAATGGAAAAATTTCCGGTTCAGACATGGACGACTTATTGCATAGAAACCTGGCGCACAAACTCTTTTCTGAGCTGCATGCTGTATTCCTTGCCGTAAAACTGCGTGGCAACGTCTGGTTGCACCACGTCTGTTTTCACTTGTTTGTTCATCGGCACCGCGCCGAAAGCTACATTCAGCGCCCGCTGGGTTTCAGCTTTCGTTAACCAGTTCAGAAACACCGCCGACGCCGCAGGATGTGTGCTGTTTGCGGCAATAGCCGCAATATTGCCCCCTCCCGGCATACCAAAAGCCGGAATATAAAATTTCAGGCGGCCGGTAATCGCCCCGGATTTTTGCAAACCCGCCAGATGATCTTCCCAGGCGGGCACCAGCAATAATTCGCCATCATTCAGACGGGTCAGGCTATCTGCACCCGATGCGGTCTGGGTGATTTTTTCTTTATTACCGACAAACCATTCCCAACCCTTTTTCCAGTTTTTAATAATGGCAGGATCGACTTGCGTAGCATCGGCATCAAAAGTGCCTGAGGAGAGGGTGACTACGCGCTGAATAAAGGCTTCGCCTGCTCCGCCGTTATTTGGATCGTTGTAACCAAACTTCTTCGGATTCGCATCGATAAAGTGTTGTAAATCATCGAGTGATTGCGGCAAAGGTTGATTGCCCATCTGTTGCGGATCGTAAGCCATACCGGTTTGGTTGCCCCAAAAGGCAACCGCATATCCTTCGGTATCCACACTTTGCAACTGATGCACTGCATCTTTGTAGCCTGGCAGCCAGGCTACCTGCACCAGGGCATTTGCTTTACGGATGATCGGTAACTGCGCCACCGACAAAGCCACCACGTCCATTTTGCCTTTTTCACGGCGTGCTTCCGCCAGCAGTTTATTCATGTTGCCATCGATCGACCCTTCCGGAATACGTACTTTAATTGCGTACTGTTTCTCAAAATCAGCCACGAAACTGCGCCATTGCGGTTGTAAATACCAGACGTTAAATGTCACTGAGCCTTCTTTTTTGGCCTGTGCGACGACAAGATCCCAATCTTGTTGCGCCAGTGGCGTGGCGGTCGCTACCCCGCTCAATAACATGCCACCGAGAAGTAAAACCGTGCCTGTTTTCATGATAAATGACTCCCTCATCAAGGATTACGCCTTGCCGGTTGACTGTGACAGATAATTCCCTTTCAACAGCTTCTCAATAATGACCATCAGGACTACATTCGGGATCACCAGGATCATTGAGACTACCGCCGCATCCGGGCGCACAAAGGAATAGCCGAGGAAAGAATAAAGAATGGTCGGCACGGTAATAAAATCTGGCGCGCCCAGGACGTATGAAATGCTGAACTCTTCTAAACTACGCACCAGACAAAAAATCAACGCGGCCAGGAAACTGGGCTTGAGCATCGGTAAAAATGCATTGCAGAACGTTCCCCAATGGCTGGCACCGAGATCGCGACTGGCATCAATTAAATCCTGCGGCACCGCTTTAAACCCTGCGGACATAATGCGGATCGAGTAAGGCAGCGTCAGCACAGTGTGCCCTAACACGATGCTGATAAACGGGTTGCTGATATTCAGATTCATCAGCATGGCACTGAAGAAAATCCCGATGATCATACCTGGCATAACCAGTGGGATCAGCGTGAGCATTTCCGCAACGGCTTTGCCCCGAAAAGTCATGCGCCCAAACGCATAAGCGGTCGGTAACGACAGCAGTAAACTCAGCATCGCCACGGCGGGCGCAATGGTGTAGCTGTTAAAGAGGGCTTCTGACAGCGAAGTTTGCTGCCACACCTGTATCCAGCGGTTAATCGACAACACTTGCGGAAATAAGTCCGGATAGCTCCACGGGTGTTGCGGGTCAACCAGCGACCATAAGATAGCCATTGAAAATGGCAGTCCAAGCCAGACCAGATTGACCAGAACAAAAAACAACAGTGAAATCCTGACGATCAGGCGTCCATTCGCCGTTCGGTTCATTTGACCTCTCCTTTGCGGGTGGCGAGGGGTGTCAGGAGGACGGCGATAAGCAAGGTGCCCAATGCTGCCGTCAGCATGATAATCACGGCAATAACCGCAGAGTTATTCCATTCCCCGTATTCCATGGCTGTGGCCTGCATCAGGCGAGCCAGTGAGTAGGTATTGCGCGGGCCAGCGACAGAGAAGAAAGCAAAGTCGCCCAGCGCACCGATAAAAATAAGGATCAGGGACACTTGCACTGCGGGTAGCGTCAGGGGAAAAATAACGTCCCGAAAACAGCGCCATCGGCTGGCACCCAGGTTACTCGCCGCGTCTAATATGTCGGTACGGATTGCGTTAACTGAGCCACCAACCAGAATCAGCGCGAACGGCAGATTCTTCCAGATTTGTAAGATAACGACGCCCCAGCCAAAGTCATCGTTCTGCATACGCAGCGGTTGATCAATAACGCCCAGCGCCAGCAATAGCTCATTGATCACGCCGTGATAAGCAATGATATTGATGAACAGAAATGCCGCCACGAGGCCGGGAATAAACATCGGCGCACGCAGCACAGCAACAATACCTTCTTTCGCCACCAGCGGCTGACGGAGCCACAACGCCAGCGGGTAAGAGAGCAGCACCGCACCAAAAGCCCCCAATATTGAGACTTTAACCGAATAGAACAGCGCGCTGTGCAGCACCGGATCTTGTAATACGCTTTGCCAGTATTCGAGCGAAAACTGGCTGTCGCCGGAAAGATTGAAATAGCCGATGCTTTGTACCAGCACCACGTAAAAGGTCGATCCCATCAGCAACACAATAGTGCCTAGTCCACTGATCATCAGCAGCCAGGCAGTCAGCTCATTACGCCATTTCATCGTGTCCCTCCGCTACCGGCTCGAGGAAGTGAATCGCATCCTCGGGTAAACGGAAGCAAACCCGCGCCCCGCTTTCGGCCTGCGGTTTTTTGATCAGTTGCAGACGTACCGACAATTTACCGTCATCGTTATCGCCCCATGCTTCGGTCAGGTTGCCCATAAACGCCATTTTGCGCAGCGTGAGGAAGAAATGGTTATCGCCGGTTTGTGGCTGTGGCACAAAGCGCGCATCTTCAGGCCGCCAGCAGATATAGCAATGCTCAGCAAGCGGGGGACGCGGAGAACGTACGTAAAACTCACCTAACTGGCAGCGAACCCGATAAAAACCAGGCTGTTCCGCAGGCGTGATGTGGGCGATATCAATATTGGCCGCACCAATAAAATCGGCGACGAAACGGTTAGCAGGACGGTAATAAATCTCTTCTGGTGGCCCTATTTGCTCCACATTGCCCGCATTGAGCACCACGATCTTATCGGACATGGTCAACGCTTCGGCCTGATCATGGGTGACATAAATGGACGTGAGTTGATATTGCCGCTGTAACTCTTTGATTTCAAAACGCACACTTTCACGCAGTTTCGCATCCAGATTGGACAGCGGCTCGTCAAACAGCACCACATCCGGGCGCGTAACCATCGCTCTGGCCAGCGCCACCCGCTGCTGTTGCCCGCCAGAAAGTTGCACCGGCATTTTCAGGTGCTGATCCTGCAAGCCAACCTGCTTCAACGCCTCCGCCAGACGCAGTTGCTGCTCGGCAACAGGTAAGCGTTTTTGCTTCAAACCAAAACAGATGTTGTGCGCCACATTCAGGTGCGGAAACAACGCGTACGACTGAAAACACATTGCGGTGTTGCGCTTTTCCGGCGGCAAATTATTAACGGATTGCCCGTTAATCAGAATGCGTCCGCTGTCAGGCTGATGAAACCCGCCGATCATTTTAAGTAACGTGGTTTTACCACATCCGCTCGGGCCAAGCAGGGTGACAAATTCACCTTCTTCGGCGGTAAAGGAGATCTCGCGGGCAGCGTAAAACGCGCCAAATTGCTTTGTGACCTGTTCCAGTGAAAGTGTCGACATAGTGTACAAATCCTCTGTTAAAACTCGTCGATTAAATTTACACACTAAATATAAAATTTATGTGACAAAGTTCCTCAAAACCAAAAACAACACTAAGAGCGAAAATAAAACCAATAAAAATCAAATAATTAACATGAAAACATTGCCGGGATATAAATTTCACTTCTCTAATTAAGTTTATAGAGTAAATTTAATATTCAAACTTTGGAATCACATGAGGAACAACCATGGCGTTTAACTTTCATCAGGCCGCACAGGGCATCGTGCTGGCAAACAGTCACCGCGGATACTCCAGCCGTTATCCGGAAAACACTCTGCCCGCGTTTATCGGAGCAAAAAAAGCAGGGACGCATTGCATTGAGTTAGATATTCATCTGACCGCAGATAATCATCTGGTGGTCACACACGATCACCGCATTGATCGCGTGTCGACCGGCACCGGTTTTGTCGAGCAAATGACGCTCGCGCAGTTACAGCAATTTGATTTCGGCGTTAAGTACCATGCGCAATTTGCTGGCACGCCGATCCCTTTATTGCAGGATATTCTGCGTTGGGCGGCAGAGAATGGCATGGGCCTGATCGTGGAAGTGAAGCAACGTCGCCGACATGACGAATTTGTGCATCATCTGGTTGCCTTGTTGCAGTCAATGCCAGAGGCGCTGTCACATATTCAGTTGCTTGGGTTTAATCATGTGTTGATTAACCGCGTCAAAGCCCTGATCCCAGATTTAGCATTGCAGGTCGTGACGCTGGAGCGTTACAACAGTCAACTGGCCGCCGTGCAACATTCCCACGCCAGTTGTGTCTGTTTTGAATATGAGTTCGCCCATGTTGACGATCTTCGCGCCTATAAACAGGCGGGACTGGGGGTACGCATGTACCTGCATGAAGTGAAAAATGGCATGACGCCACTGGAGCAGTACCAGCACAAATTCGGGTATGATAGTCGCCCCGAGATCATGGGCTGGCTGCGTGAAGGTCTGATCGATATGCTCAGCCATGATGATCTTCCGTACCTGCAGGCGCTGATTGAAGAAGCGGGATTGCGCTGGGCCTGATAACAAAAATGATAGCCATATTATGAATGTAAAACCTGACCGTCTGGAACTGCGTCCTACCCAACGTTTGCTGCTGGAGCTGATTCGTCGCCATGCACCGGTAACACGCGCCGAACTGGCGCGCTATTCAAACCTCACCGCGGGGGCAATCACCCAACAATGCCGGGAGCTTTTATTTTCGGGTCTGGTTATCGAAGGCGAACGCAATATGGGACAGCGCGGACAACCGTCGCTGCCCCTGCGGCTTAATCCTGGCGGCGCGTGTTCGGTCGGGCTGGCTTTCAGCCCTGGCTTTATCGACATGACGCTGGTCGATCTCAGTGGCCGCAAACTGTTCAGTATTTCTGAGCCTCATCAGGAAAATCAGCCACTCGCCACCACACTAAAACAGATTAAAAATCTGGTGGAGCAGACGTTAAAAAAACGCCAGCTTCAACATGCGCGCATCCTCGGCATGGGTTATGCCGTGCCGGGTTTTCTAAAGCCCGATGGCAAAAAGCGCCACTGTGTGGCCTGGCTTTCAAGCTGGCGCGATGTCGACCTGCAACAGGCGTTTGAGGACAATTTGCCGTGGCCGACATGGGTTGAAAACAACGCCAATGCCTCGGCGATTGGCGAGCTGTATTCAGGTACGTGGAATTCCTATCGTGACATAACGTTTATCGATCTTGGTTACGGGATTGGTGCAGGGATTATCGCCGATGGCAAACTCCTGCGCGGCGGGTTTTTGAATGCCGGTGAAGCCGGTATGGCATTTCCCGGTGATAAACCGCGTCCATCCTATAAAGACCTGGTCGCGACGCTCACTCAGGCAGGGCTAAGCGAAGCGCAACTACCGGCACTCACCGCAGAACAGCACCCCTTGCTGGAATCCTGGTTTTCACGCTGTTGCGATCAGGTCGAGCAGAGCATCATGGGATGTCTGCAATGGCTGGATCCACAATTGATTATTTTAGGTGGGGCCATGCCGAAAACCATCACCGAAAGGCTGGCAGAGGTTTTAACGCTAAGACTGGATGCCAGGCTTGATCCAGACCGCCCGAAAGTGCGGCTGGTGAACTCCCCGATGGGTGCCGAAAGCGCCTCGTGGGGCGCGGCGATGATCCCGTTGTATCAGGTGATTAATCAGGCATAATCCGCCGGGCAAAAAAAAACGCCTCCGGAGAGGCGTTTATCAGCAAAGGAGAAAATTACTTTTTCTTCGCTTTCGGGTTTGGCAGGTCGGTAATGCTGCCTTCGTAGATTTCTGCTGCCAGACCCACGGACTCATGCAGAGTCGGGTGAGCATGGATGGTCAGCGCGATATCTTCTGCATCACAACCCATTTCGATTGCCAGACCGATTTCACCCAGCAGCTCGCCGCCGTTGGTACCGACAATCGCACCACCGATAACACGGTGAGATTCTTTGTCGAAGATCAGTTTGGTCATACCGTCTGCACAGTCGGAAGCGATAGCACGGCCTGAAGCGGCCCACGGGAAGGTGGCGGTTTCGTAGCTGATGCCTTTTTCTTTCGCTTCTTTCTCAGTCAGACCAACCCAGGCAACTTCTGGCTCAGTGTAGGCAATGGATGGAATGACTTTCGGATCGAAGTAGTGTTTCTTGCCAGAGATAACTTCGGCAGCCACGTGGCCTTCGTGAACACCTTTGTGCGCCAGCATTGGCTGACCGACGATGTCGCCGATGGCAAAGATGTGTGGCACGTTGGTGCGCATTTGTTTGTCGACGTGAATGAAGCCACGGTCGTCAACTTCAATGCCTGCGGCGCCCGCTTCCAGCAGTTTACCGTTAGGAACACGGCCGATAGCCACCAGCACCGCGTCGTAACGCTGTGGTTCTGCAGGGGCTTTCTTGCCTTCCATTGTGACGTAGATACCGTCTTCTTTGGCTTCTACCGCGGTCACTTTGGTTTCCAGCATCAGGTTGAATTGCTTGCTGATTTTCTTGGTGAAGACTTTCACCACGTCTTTATCAGCCGCAGGAATCACCTGATCGAACATTTCTACCACGTCAATCTGCGAACCCAGCGCGTGGTAAACGGTGCCCATTTCCAGACCGATGATGCCGCCACCCATCACGAGCAGACGCTCAGGGACGGTTTTCAGTTCCAGCGCATCGGTAGAATCCCATACACGCGGGTCATCATGTGGAATGAATGGCAGTTTGATTGGACGGGAACCCGCCGCAATGATGGCATTGTCGAAAGTGATGGTCGTAGGACCGTTTTCGCCTTCAACAACCAGAGTATTTGCGCCAGTAAATTTACCCAAGCCGTTCACGACTTTGACTTTACGGCCTTTCGCCATACCTGCCAGACCACCGGTCAGCTGGTTGATGACTTTTTCTTTCCAGACACGCACTTTGTCGATGTCAGTTTTCGGCTCACCGAAAACAATACCGTGTTCTGCCAGTGCTTTTGCTTCAGAGATCACTTTCGCGACGTGCAGCAGAGCTTTAGAAGGGATACAACCTACGTTCAGGCACACGCCACCGAGAGTGGAATAACGCTCAACCAGTACGGTTTCAAGACCTAAATCAGCGCAACGGAAAGCAGCAGAATAGCCCGCAGGGCCAGCCCCAAGTACCACGACCTGAGTTTTAATTTCAGTACTCATCATGACCTCTTAATTTATGTCCGGCGGGTCTGACGTCATTTTTATGTCGCAACGCCCATCATCCACCGGGTCGTTCTATCCGCCCGCAGTTTACAAAATTGTTAACAAATTTGAAACAACAAACGGCATACGATTTGTGCTTAGCGCCCGAAAATCCCAAACAGCATGAAGAGATTATCAGAAAAAAGCCGGCCGATTGGCCGGCTTTTCACTTACATCACCAGACGGCGAATGTCAGACAACACGTTGTTGATGATGGTGATGAAGCGCGCACCATCGGCACCGTCAATAACACGGTGGTCGAAGGAGAGCGACATTGGCATCATCAGACGCGGTGTGAACTCTTTACCGTTCCAGACTGGCTCGATAGCAGACTTGGAAACACCGAGGATAGCCACTTCCGGCGCGTTGACGATTGGCGCGAAGTGGGTCGTCCCGATACCACCGAGGCTGGAGATAGTGAAGCAACCGCCCTGCATTTCGCCAGCAGTCAGCTTACCGTCACGGGCTTTCTTGGAGATAGCCATCAGCTCACGGGACAACTCGGCGATGCCTTTCTTGTTCACGTCTTTGAAGACCGGAACAACCAGACCGTTTGGCGTATCAACCGCCACACCGATGTTGATGTATTTTTTCAGCGTCAGTTTCTGACCATCTTCGGACAGGGAACTGTTGAAGCGTGGCATCTGCTCAAGGGCAGCGGCAACGGCTTTCATGATGAAGACCACTGGAGTGAATTTCACGTCCAGTTTGCGTTTAGCGGCTTCATCGTTCTGCTGTTTACGGAACGCTTCCAGCTCAGTGATATCGGTTTTGTCGAAGTGCGTAACGTGCGGGATCATCACCCAGTTACGGCTCAGGTTCGCACCAGAAATTTTCTGGATACGGCCCAGTTCCACTTCTTCAATCTCACCGAACTTGCTGAAGTCAACCTTCGGCCAAGGCAGCATGCCTGGCAGACCGCCACCCGTTGCTGCTGCCGGCGCGGCTTCAGCACGTTTGACCGCGTCTTTCACGTAAGTCTGAACGTCTTCGCGCAGGATACGACCTTTACGGCCAGTCCCTTTCACTTTCGCCAGGTTAACGCCGAACTCACGGGCCAGACGACGGATAACCGGCGTGGCGTGAACGTAAGCGTCGTTCTCAGCGAATTCGCCTTTGCTTTCAGCTTTAGCTGCAGCCGGAGCCGCCGCTTTCTGTTCCTGTTTCGCAGGAGCAGCCGCTTCTTCTTTCTTAGCCGCCGGAGCAGCAGGCGCAGCGCCTTCTACTTCGAAGACCATGATCAGAGAGCCGGTGCTGACTTTGTCGCCCGCAGCGATTTTGATTTCTTTTACGGTACCCGCGAACGGTGCCGGGACTTCCATTGAGGCTTTGTCGCCTTCAACGGTGATCAGTGACTGTTCTGCACTGATTTTGTCGCCAACTTTAACCATGATTTCAGTGACTTCAACTTCGTCGCCACCGATATCAGGCACGTTCACTTCTTTGCTGCCGGACTGAGCCGGTGCAGCAGGTGCCGCGTCTGATTGGGTTTCTGATGCTGCGGCTGGTGCGGCTGCACCAGAACCTGCCACTTCGAAGACCATGATCAGAGAACCGGTGCTGACTTTGTCGCCCGCAGCGATTTTGATTTCTTTCACTTTACCCGCGAACGGCGCAGGGACTTCCATAGAGGCTTTGTCGCCTTCTACGGTGATCAGCGATTGTTCAGCTGTCACGGTGTCGCCTACTTTAACCATGATTTCAGTGACTTCAACTTCGTCGCCACCGATGTCTGGTACGTTCACTTCTTTGCTTTCGCTGGAAGCAGGGGCAGCAGCAGCGCTCTCTTGAACATTAGCTTCTGCTTTGGCTTCCTGTTTCGCAGGTGCTGCATCAGCAGCACCGTCAGCGGCTTCAAAGATCATGATCAGTTTGCCGGTTTCGACGGTATCGCCGACCGCAACTTTAATTTCTTTGACCACGCCAGCTTGTGGAGAAGGCACTTCCATAGAAGCTTTGTCGCCTTCAACGGTGATCAGCGATTGTTCAACTTCAACCTTATCGCCCACCTTCACCATAATTTCGGTGACTTCCACTGCATCTGCACCGATGTCCGGTACGTTAATTTCAATAGCCATCTGTCTTTACCTCTTATGCCAGACGCGGGTTAACTTTTTCTGGGTTGATATCGAATTTCTTAATGGCTTCAGCCACTACAGACGTTTCGATTTCACCGCGTTTAGCCAATTCACCCAGCGCAGCAACCACAACGTAGGACGCATCCACTTCGAAGTGGTGACGCAGGTTTTCGCGGCTGTCTGAACGACCGAAGCCGTCAGTACCCAGTACGCGATAATCGCTGGCCGGAACGTAAGTACGAACCTGTTCAGCAAACAGTTTCATATAGTCGGTGGACGCAACTGCTGGCGCGTCGCTCATCACCTGGGCGATGTACGGAACGCGTGGGGTTTCAGTCGGGTGCAGCATGTTCCAGCGCTCACAGTCCTGACCGTCACGGGCCAGTTCAGTGAAGGACGTTACGCTATAAACGTCAGAACCCACACCGTAGTCTTTGGACAGGATCTCAGCTGCTTCACGTACGTGACGCAGAATAGAACCGGAGCCCAGAAGCTGCACTTTACCTTTGCTGCCTTCCAGCGTATCCAGCTTGTAGATACCCTTACGGATGCCTTCTTCCGCGCCTTCCGGCATGGCTGGCATGTGGTAGTTTTCGTTCAGCGTAGTGATGTAGTAATAAATGTTTTCCTGCGCTTCACCGTACATACGCACCAGACCGTCATGCATGATGACAGCGACTTCGTAAGCGTAAGACGGGTCGTAAGAAATACAGTTAGGGATAGTCAGAGATTGAATATGGCTGTGACCATCTTCGTGTTGCAGACCTTCACCGTTCAGGGTAGTACGACCAGAAGTCCCGCCGATCAGGAAGCCACGCGCCTGCTGGTCACCCGCTGCCCAGCACAGGTCGCCGATACGCTGGAAACCGAACATGGAGTAGTAGATGTAGAACGGGATCATTGGGAGATCGTTGGTGCTGTAAGACGTCGCTGCGGCCAGCCATGAAGACGCGGCACCCAGTTCGTTAATACCTTCCTGCAGGATCTGACCTTTCTCGTCTTCTTTATAGTAAGCAACCTGCTCACGGTCCTGCGGGGTGTACTGCTGACCGTTCGGGCTGTAAATACCAATCTGACGGAACAGACCTTCCATACCGAATGTACGCGCTTCGTCGGCGATGATCGGGACCAGACGGTCTTTAATGGAGTCGTTTTTCAGCATCACGTTCAGGGCACGGACGAAAGCGATAGTGGTAGAGATCTCTTTCTTCTGCTCTTCCAGCAGTTGTGAGAAGTCGTCCAGTTTCGGCATTTCCAGCTTCTGAGTGAAGTTTGGCAGACGAGTCGGCAGGTAGCCTTTCAGCGCGGCACGACGCTCATGCAGGTATTTGTATTCTGCAGAGTCTTTTTCCAGAGTGATGTACGGCAGTTTTTCCAGATTTTCATCGGTAACTGGCACGCTGAAGCGATCACGGATATAGCGAACGCCATCCATGTTCATTTTCTTCACCTGGTGAGCAATGTTTTTACCTTCGGCAGCGTCGCCCATGCCATAACCTTTAATGGTATGCGCAAGGATAACGGTCGGCTGGCCTTTGGTGTTCTGTGCTTTGTTCAGTGCAGCGAAGACTTTCTTCGGATCATGACCACCACGGTTCAGCGCCCAGATTTCGTCGTCGGTCATATCTTTGACCAGCGCAGCGGTTTCAGGGTATTTGCCGAAGAAGTGCTCACGAACGTATTTGCCGTCTCGGGACTTGAAGGTCTGGTAGTCGCCATCCACGGTTTCGTTCATCAGCTGGATCAGTTTACCGCTGGTGTCTTTACGCAGCAGTTCATCCCAACGGTTGCCCCAGATGACTTTGATCACGTTCCAGCCAGCGCCTGCAAAGATGCCGTCCAGTTCGTTGATGATTTTGCCGTTACCGGTGACAGGGCCATCAAGACGCTGCAGGTTACAGTTGATGATGAAGCACAGGTTGTCCAGTTTCTCACGGGTCGCGATGGTGATCGCACCTTTGGATTCTGGTTCGTCCATTTCACCGTCGCCCAGGAACGCGTAAACGCGCTGTGCGGACGTGTCTTTCAGGCCACGGTGTTCCAGATATTTCAGGAACTTAGCCTGGTAAATTGCACCGATCGGGCCCAGACCCATGGATACGGTCGGGAACTGCCAGAATTCAGGCATCAGTTTAGGGTGCGGATAAGACGACAGACCTTTACCGTGAACTTCCTGACGGAAATTGTTCATCTGGTCTTCAGTCAGGCGGCCTTCAAGGAAAGCACGCGCATACACGCCCGGAGAGATGTGACCCTGGAAGTACACCAGATCGCCGCCGTCTTTCTCGTTACGCGCACGGAAGAAGTGGTTGAAGCACACTTCGTACACGGTCGCTGAAGACTGGAAGGACGCCATGTGGCCGCCGAGTTCCAGGTCTTTCTTGGACGCACGCAGAACGGTCATGATGGCGTTCCAGCGGATAGCGGTACGAATGTTACGTTCCAGCTCCAGGTTACCCGGGTATTCAGGTTCGTCTTCAACAGCGATGGTATTGACGTAGTTACGGCTGGCTGCACCAGCAGCGACGCTCACGCCGCCCTTACGCGCTTCACTGAGAACCTGGTCGATCAGGAACTGTGCACGCTCAACACCTTCTTCACGGATGACCGATTCGATCGCTTGTAGCCAGTCGCGAGTTTCGATCGGATCCACGTCATTATTTACACGTTCTGACATGGTGCTTTTCCTTATCTGTATCTAATACGTTGGTTTATCTGGAGCCTGTCTTCCTGCGCTCTTTTAAAACGGTCCTCGTGATGAGAAAGCGCACGAAGACAGGCCCGTCATGTAGTTGCCGTGAGCCCTCAAATGAAGACTCTAAAAATTAACCTCGTGGGTTAACTTTCATCTTTTCGTTGCTGGAGCCGTCGTAAAGACCGATCCCGCCGGGTGTGTTCCCTGCTGAGATCCAGCAAAACTTCTTCAATGAACGCCAGGTGACGGTGAGATGCGGCACGCGCTTTTTCTGGTTCCCGTGCAACAATCGCCTCGAAAATACTGGCGCGGTGGTTGCTTACCATCGCCAGCATTTCGCGGCGGGAGTAAAGCAATTCAAAGTTCTGTCGAACATTTTTCTCGAGCATCGGTCCCATACAGCGAACCAGATGCAGCAGCACCACATTATGCGCTGCTTCTGTTACAGCAACCTGATACTGCATTACCGCGTCGGCTTCTGCGTCCAGGTCCCCGCTGTCTTGTGCGGTCTGAATGACCACGTGACAATCACGAATGCGCTGCAAATCTTCCTCTGTGCCACGAAGCGCCGCGTAATAGGCAGCGATCCCTTCAAGGGCATGACGTGTTTCAAGGAGATCGAATTGTGATTCAGGATGGTCGGCCAGTAACTCAGCCAGCGGGTCACTCACGCTTTGCCATAAGTTACTTTGTACGAAAGTGCCACCACCCTGACGGCGCAGGAGTAGCCCCTTCCCTTCCAGGCTTTGGATTGCCTCTCTGAGAGAAGGTCGCGATACATCAAACTGTTTGGCCAGTTCGCGCTCTGGCGGAAGCTTTTCCCCGGGTCTCAAAGTGCCTTCGAGGATCAGGAACTCAAGTTGCTGCTCGATCACATCGGATAACTTAGGCTGTCGGATTTTGCTGTAAGCCATATATGTGCTGTTCTCTGCGAGTAGCGACTCTGTAAGTTGCCGGAGTCAATTGGTAATACCAATTTAAAAAACGTGGCCGTAAAGTAACAAAGTATTCACCTTGTGTCCATATGGCTACCCAGTAAATGCGTCGACCCCGCACAATTTAACAAATTTTTATCATTTATGTTTTTTACCCAGTCACGGATCACATTTTTTAGATCCTGAACAAATTTACAGTCAATTTGGCTATTTGTTATGCAGATGATGCATAAACCCCGTGCAAACTTTTGCGCATAACATTATTCTTGCGCGAACGGTAGATGATCCTGCGTTTTAGGTACAATCCAGCCGTAAATAATTAGATACAAAAAGTGTAATTATCGCCTTACATTCTCTCTAACACACAGAATGTTATGGGTTTTGCCCCAATGACAGAGGACAGGTAAATGGTTGAACAACAACAAGGCGATGAGCTGAAGCGTGGTCTCAAAAACCGCCATATTCAGCTGATTGCACTAGGTGGGGCCGTCGGTACAGGGCTGTTTCTGGGCAGCGCTTCCGTCATTCAGTCTGCGGGGCCGGGGATTATTCTTGGCTACGCAATTGCAGGTTTTATTGCCTTTTTAATCATGCGCCAGTTAGGTGAAATGGTTGTTGAGGAGCCGGTTGCGGGCTCATTCAGCCACTTTGCTTACAAATACTGGGGTGGGTTCGCAGGCTTTGCTTCTGGCTGGAACTACTGGGTTCTGTACGTGCTGGTGGCGATGGCAGAACTGACCGCAGTCGGTAAATACATTCAATTCTGGTGGCCGGAAATTCCTACCTGGGTTTCTGCGGCGGCCTTCTTCGTGCTGATCAACGCCATCAACCTGACTAACGTTAAAGTCTTCGGTGAGATGGAATTCTGGTTTGCGATCATCAAAGTGGTTGCGGTTGTGGCGATGATCCTGTTCGGCGGCTGGTTGCTGTTCAGCGACACTGCCGGTCCGCAGGCAACAGTACGTAACCTGTGGGAGCAAGGCGGATTCCTGCCGCATGGTATGACCGGGCTGGTGATGATGATGGCCATCATTATGTTCTCGTTCGGTGGCCTGGAGCTGGTGGGGATTACAGCGGCAGAAGCCGATAATCCTGAAGTCAGCATTCCTAAAGCGACCAACCAGGTTATCTACCGCATCCTGATTTTCTATGTGGGCTCACTGGCCGTGCTGCTTTCCCTGATGCCGTGGACTCGCGTCGGGCCGGACACCAGTCCGTTCGTCCTTATCTTCCATGAACTGGGTGATGCACTGGTTGCCAACGCACTGAACGTGGTGATCCTGACTGCCGCGCTGTCGGTCTACAACAGCTGTGTTTACTGTAACAGCCGCATGTTGTTTGGTCTGGCGCAGCAAGGCAACGCACCGAGATCCCTGATGAAAGTGGACAAACGCGGCGTGCCGGTGACGTCTATCCTTGTCTCTGCGGCCACTACTGCCCTGTGTGTTCTGATTAACTACCTGATGCCAGCCGAAGCATTTGGTCTGCTGATGGCGCTGGTGGTTTCTGCACTGGTGATCAACTGGGCGATGATCAGCCTGGCACACATTAAATTCCGTCAGGCGAAGCGTCGTGAAGGCGTGGAACCTAAGTTTAAAGCGCTGCTGTATCCGGTGGGTAACTACATCTGCCTGCTGTTTATGGCGGCAATTCTGGTGATCATGGCGATTACTCCGGGCATGGCGATCTCCGTATGGCTGATCCCTGTCTGGCTGGTGGTTCTGGGCATTGGTTACTGGATCAAGAATCAGCAAAGCGGGAAGTCCGTTAACGCTTAAGCAAGAGTCATAATTTAAAATCCTCAGACGCCCCGGTTAAGTCACTTGCCGGGGCGTCTTGTTATACAGGTCACACTTTTTCTGAGATGACCAAATCGTCCATCTTCATGACTCTTACCTCCTGACTCTTATTCCCTTCCTCAGCCAATACTCTGGTCTATCAAACAGTTTTTTAACAACTGTCCTTTTGACATCTATGCGGAGAGAACATCCATGAAGGAAGGCGCGCTGTCGTTCAAAGAGAAAGTGGCGTACGGCATGGGGGATGCGGGCTGCAATATGATTGGCGGCGCCATCATGCTGTTTCTTAATTATTTTTATACGGACGTTTTCGGATTAGCCCCGGCGCTGGTCGGCATACTGCTGCTCTCCGTGCGCGTTATTGACGCCGTCACCGACCCGATTATGGGCGCGATTGCCGACCGTACCACCACCCGCTGGGGACGATTCCGCCCGTATTTGTTATGGGTTTCGGTGCCGTATGTTCTTTTCAGCGTGCTGATGTTCACCACGCCGGAATGGAGCTACAACAGCAAGGTTATCTATGCTTTTGTGACTTACTTCCTGATGTCCCTGACTTACACAGCCATTAACATTCCTTATTGCTCGCTCGGTGGCGTCATTACTGCCGATCCGCACGAACGTGTTGCCTGCCAGTCTTACCGCTTCTTTATGGTGGGCATCGCAACACTTATTTTGTCTTCCACCCTGCTGCCAATGGCAGATTTTTTCGGTGGCGCGGACAAAGCCAAGGGTTACCAGATGTCGATGGGCGTAATGGCGATCATCGCGCTGTTTATGTTCCTGTTCTGCTTCAGCTCAGTGAAAGAACGTATCCAGCCAGCGGTGCCGTCTAAACATGCCTTAAAATCTGACCTGAAAGATGTCTGGAAAAATGACCAGTGGGTGCGCATCCTGCTGCTGACGTTCTGTAACGTGTGTCCGGGCTTCATTCGTATGGCAGCCACCATGTATTACGTCACCTGGGTCATGGAAAAATCCACGTCATTTGCCAGTATGTTTATCAGCCTCGGTGTGGTCGGCATGATGATCGGCAGCGCGCTGGCAAAACCGCTGACCGATAAATACTGCAAACTGAAAGTGTTCTTCTGGGCCAACATTATCCTGACCATTTTCTCCTGCGGCTTCTATTTCCTCGATCCGCACGCGACAACGCTGATTCTTGTGGCGTACTTCATCCTGAACATCATGCATCAGCTCCCTTCCCCGCTGCACTGGTCGCTGATGGCCGATGTGGATGATTACGGCGAATGGAAAACCGGTAAACGCGTGACCGGCATCAGCTTCTCCGGCAACCTGTTCTTCCTCAAATGCGGGCTGGCGGTAGCCGGTGCAATGGTCGGATTCCTGTTGTCAGCTTATGGCTACAATGCCGGAGCAGCGCAGCAAAGTGATCACGCAATCAACGGAATTATGCTGCTGTTCACCATCATTCCGGGCGTGGGATATCTGATTACTGCCGGTGTGGTGCGCTTACTGAAAGTGGATCGCGAAACCATGCGTACCATTCAGGCTGATCTCGAAATTCGCCGCCGTAATTACCGCGAACTGAATGAATATCACGATGCGAAAAATGCACAGGACGCGGATATCGCCAGCGTCTCACTGAACAGCAAGGAGCTGAAACATGAGTAATTACCCTAATCCGCTGATTGAGCAACGTGCAGACCCGCATATCTGGCTGCACAGCGACGGAAATTATTACTTTATCGCGTCGGTTCCTGAATACGACCGGCTTGAGATCCGCCGCTCGCCAACGCTGGCCGGACTTGCCAATGCACCAGCCACCATCGTCTGGCATAAACCTGAAACCGGCCCGATGAGCGCACTGATCTGGGCACCGGAACTGCATTTTATCGACGGAAAATGGGTTATCTATTACGCCGCTGCGCCGTCGCAGGAGATTGTGGACGGATTATTCCAGCACCGGATGTATGCGCTGGTGTGCGAAGAAGCAGATCCGCTCACGGGAAAATGGCAGGAGAAAGGCCGGATCCAGACCCCGATCGACAGCTTCTCGCTGGATGCCACGCACTTTGAGCATCAGGGCAAAAGCTATTATCTGTGGGCGCAGAAAGATCCGGCAATTCGCGGAAACTCGAATTTGTATCTGGCTGAAATGGAAAACCCGTGGACGCTGAAATCACCGCCTGTCATGCTCAGCAAGCCGGAGCTGGACTGGGAAATCATCGGTTTTTGGGTTAACGAAGGCCCCGCCGTGATCACGCACGGCGATAAGATTTTCATCACTTATTCCGCCAGCGCCACCGATGAAAATTACTGTATCGGGCTGCTTTGTGCAGATCTCAGCAGTAACCTGATGGACCCGGCGAGCTGGCATAAATCTCTGTATCCGGTGTTCACTACTCAGACTCAGAACAAACAGTTCGGCCCCGGCCACAACAGCTTTACCCGCAACGAACAGGGCGAAGATGTGCTGGTATATCACGCCCGAAATTACACGGAAATCGAAGGTGATCCGCTGTATGACCCAAACCGGCATACGCGCATCAAAACCTTCCGCTGGGATGAAAACGGGATGCCAGATTTCGGTGAACCCGCGGCCGATAACCGTCTGCTGACCTTACAAAAGCAGCGCGGATAAAAAGCAAAAAGCCCGGACATGTAAATGTACCGGGCTTTTTTAATTGCGCTCTCTTTTCAGATAAGCGGATTAAATCAGGGTGCCGTAAATCGTCAGCAGTGCCACAACCACCAGAATAATCATCGTCACTTTACGCGCCAGCCCGACGGCTGCACGAGGCGTTTGTACCGGATCGGTGTGCGGATCACGCGCCAGCGAGAACTGCGCCAGACGGGTTAATACCTGATACTGCGACGAGTGAATATCACCCAGCGAGGCGAACCAGGCTGGCAGAGCCTTCTCGCCGTGCCCCAGCAAGGCATAGGCCACACCGGCCAGACGAACCGGGATCCAGTCCAGAATATGTAACAGGGCATCAACGCCGGACTGAGCACGTTTCAAAGGCGTCATGTGGCGCGCCAGCCAGGTCTGATAACCGCGTAAAGCCGCGTATCCGCCTAATGCTATCGGTCCGTAGGGACCACACACCACAAACCAGAATAAAGGGCCAAGATAGTAGCGATAGTTAATCCATAGCAGCGCATTTTGCAGTTCCCGCAAACGGGCTTCTTCTGTGCAATCCGTTGGCAGACCGTGGATCAGCGCCAGTTCTTCGGCCATTTCCTTACAAGCGTCGGCATCCCCCTGACGGGCTGACTTAAGATAAGCGCGATAATGCTTACGTTTGATCCCCGCGCCAATGCATAGCAGACACAAAATCACCCATAAAATCAGTGTCGGTACGCCAAAGAATATCCCCTGAAGCGCACGCAAGACGGCCCAGATCACCGCCATCCAGATGACCATGATAGCCAGCGTTTTCACTAAGGAAGTCTGCCGCCCGCGGCGAAATATCACCTCGAACCGATGGTCCAGCTGCCAGTGTTCACCCAGTTTGAACAGCCGTTCCCAAGCCAGCACCAGCAGCAAAGTAAATAACGTCATCGATTGTCACTCTCTCTCAACACATCACATGCTTAAACACGCACCAGAGACCGCGTTAACTCACTGGCCAGAAGCGCTATTCTGCCCTACCGGCAGGGCTATCAGCTTGCGATAAAATGCCCAGTCAAATTCAGGGCCGGGATCGGTCTTACGCCCCGGAGCAATATCACTGTGTCCGGTAATGGCATCAAGATTAATGGGATAGTGCTTAATTAACAACTCAGTAACAGCGGCCAGGCTGCGATATTGCGCGTCAATAAACGGCTCAAAATCCGTGCCCTCCAGCTCGATACCGATTGAGAAATCATTACAGCGCTCGCGCCCCTGCCAGCTGGAAACACCCGCATGCCAGGCGCGTTTATCAAAAGGAACGTATTGAACAATTTCGCCATCGCGGCGGATCAGGCAATGTGCCGCCACACGCAACTGGTGGATACCTTCAAAATAAGGATCGTCCTGCGGATTCAGCGTACCGGTAAAGAGTTGATCAATGTAGGGACCACCGAATTTTCCGGGCGGCAAACTGATGTTGTGGATAACCAGCAACGAGGGAATTTCATCGTCAGGACGGAGATCAAAATGGGGAGAAACGACCCGCCGGGCTTCGGCTATCCAGCCTTGTTCTAAGTGCATCAAAGACCTCAATGATGTGCTTGTGTGGTACTTATCACAGCAACAGGGTAGCATGTTTTTTTGTCCTTCTTATCCGCCATTTCGGAGTATTTGTATGTCTACCCGCAGCTACAGCCCTGAAAGTCGCCGCGCACAGTTACTCGAACGTATCCAGAATGATATTCCTGCTCTTGTGACTCAAGCCCTGGGCGAAGACCTCGGCGGCGAAGCTAATGCTAACAATGACTTAACGGCACAATTATTGCCGCAGGATAAAAACGCGACCGCCACCATCATCACCCGTGAACCCGGTATTTTTTGCGGGCAACGCTGGCTGGATGAAGTCTTTAAGCAACTGGCCGGGGATAAAATCACCGTTAAATGGCATGTTAAAGACGGTGATACAGTTTCTGAAAACCAGACCTTATGCGAACTTTCCGGCTCTGCCCGCATGTTGCTGACCGGTGAACGCACCGCGCTGAATTTTGTGCAAACCCTCTCCGGCGTGGCAACCGAAGTGAATCACTATGTGAAAATTCTGCAGGGCACCAAAACTCAGTTGCTGGACACCCGCAAAACCTTGCCGGGTCTGCGTACTGCACTGAAATATGCCGTGCTCTGCGGTGGCGGAAGCAATCACCGTCTGGGTCTGGCTGACGCATTTCTTATTAAAGAAAATCACATCATCGCCTGTGGCTCAATCAAAGCGGCCGTGGAGCGCGCGTTGTGGATCCATGCCGACGTTCCTGTGGAAGTGGAGGTCGAATCCATTGATGAACTTCAGCAGGCGCTGGATGCCAAAGCTGACATTATTATGCTCGATAACTTTACCGTGCCGATGATGCGTGAAGCCGTTGCGCTGACTGCCGGCCGAGCACTGCTGGAAGTCTCCGGTAACGTCACGGAAAAAACACTGCGTGAATTCGCAGAGACCGGCGTGGATTACATTTCCGTCGGCGCGCTGACAAAACATGTCAGAGCGATGGATCTCTCCATGCGCTTTAGCTAATCGCAACGCTGTTGCCCCTGACTTCCTTTTCAGGGGCAACACGACTTCTTTCGGTCTATTTCATCTTGCCACATTACCCTCTCATTCTCCCGGTCTGACTGCTATCCCCTTTTTCATTTCATCTTCATTGTTGCGGCGCATCGCGCAAAAGTTTTGCCAACCTGACTGACATACATATTTATCCTGGAAGACATCCCGGAGAAGCCAACAATGGGGCTGGAGTCTGGTTATTTCTGCGTTTAGTTTGCTGCCCGAGCTTTACCCACGCAGTTTTACAAAACGGAGAACGCCATGCACCGGCAACAAGGATTTACCCTCATTGAACTGATGGTAGTGATCGCGATTATTGCGATCCTCAGTGCCATCGGCATACCCGCTTACCAGAGTTATATCCAGAAGGCCGCCATGACCGACATGCTGCAAACCATGGTGCCGTATAAAACCGGCGTCGAATTGTGTGTGATTGATTCCGGCACTCTGACGGGTTGCGATGCAGGCACTCAGGGAATACCCGCAGCAGTCAGCAGCCGTTACGTCAGCCAGGTGCAAGTCAGCACAGGCGTCATCTCGCTCACCGGACAACAGGCGCTTGAAGGGCTCAGCGTTGTCATGACGCCGGTTGTCGATAATGTGGCCGGAGGGATTGTCTGGAATCGCAGTTGTACTAACGCCGCTAACACGTCGATGGTTGAGGCCTGCGAAAGCGTATTCCGCTTTGACAGTCAGGGAGCAACACAATGACCGATACTCCACTGGTTCCTGTTTCGCCGGTACACAGCGAAAGGCAGCAAAACGAAGCATCGCTTGAAGCCCTGTGCCAGCGATATAAAGCCGTCATTTTGCATCGTGATCCGCAGATAATTCGCGTTGCCTGCCATGAAAGTGAGGCGGACACGGAATCCCTGAGCAACGTGCTGCGTTTCGCCACCGGATTAAAAGTCCAGCTTGAACGCTGGCCACAGGCGCGGCTGGAACAGGTGATGGAAAAAGGCCATTCAGGATCGCAACAACTTGTCGCGCAGGAAGAGCTCACTCCTTCTGTACCTCGTGATGAGAATGAACTGGATGCCCAAAGCGATGCGCCAGTGATCAATGTACTTAATCAGATCCTCAGGCACGCTATCACCCGCCGCGCATCGGATATTCACTTTGAACCTTTTGAGCACAGTTTCCGGGTTCGCGTCCGGATTGATGGCGTACTACAAGAAATCCCCGGCCCTGAATTTGCAATGGCCGCCGGTATCTGTGCACGCCTGAAAATCATGGGACAGCTCAATGTGGCAGAACGCAGATTGCCGCAGGACGGGCAGCTTTCGGTGATGTTACAAAATCAGCGATATTCCATGCGGGTCTCGTCCCTGCCAACGCTGCACGGCGAAAAAATTGTGCTGCGGATACTCCATATGACGCAACAGGATCTGTCGATGTCACAGCTGGGATTCACGCCGCGTGATCTCGATTATTTCAAGGCCGCGCTTAAACATCCGCAAGGATTGATTCTGGTCACAGGTCCGACAGGGAGCGGAAAAACAGTCACGCTCTACACGGGTCTGCGACATCTGAATACCATTACCCGCAATATCTGCAGCGTCGAAGATCCGATTGAGATCCCGGTCAGCGGTATTAATCAGACGCAGATCAATAGCAAAACAGATCTGAGTTTTGCCGGTGTCCTGCGGGCATTATTACGTCAGGATCCTGACGTGATTATGGTCGGTGAGATCCGGGATAAAGAAACAGCCGAGATTGCCGTAAAAGCTGCGCAGACCGGGCATATGGTGCTTTCCACCCTGCATACCAATTCCACCTGCGAGACGCTGACCCGTCTCAGGCAAATGGGGATCGAGAGTTTTCATATTGCAGCCAGTTTACGTCTGGTCATTGCACAGCGGCTGGTTCGAAAGCTCTGCCCACATTGCCGAAAAGCACATATGTCACTGGTCGAAAAAGGCCCGGATGGTCACAGCGGTACGTTGCCACTTTGGTTGGCTGCGGGTTGCCATCAATGTTTTTCCGGCTACTACGGGCGTACGGGAATTTACGAGATACTCAATATCACGCCCCGGTTACAGCAGGCACTGGTCGCCGGAGCGGGCGTCACAGAACTGAGTAAAATCGCCCGTGAGCAGGGACAGAAAACATTGCAGGAAGCGGGAATGTTGCTGGTCGAGCAAGGCATTACCTCGCTTGAGGAGCTTTACAGAGTCACCGGCGAAGACACTGGCTTATGAGCGAAACCGGGGCTATTTCTAAGAAATGGAGGCTTTATCAATGGCAGGCAGTTGATACCCAGGGAAGCATTCAGCAAGGCAACAGCATTGAGATAAATAAAGACATCATCTACCAGCAGCTTTTTGCTGCTGGCTTACAGCCGGTGAGTATCAGGATGAGGCAACGCCTGAGAGGAAATTGTTGGAAAAATCAGGAGCGCGTCGCCTTTGTCAGACAGCTGGCGACACTTTTGCAGGCCGGATTACCCCTGATGAATAGCCTGACGCTGCTGGGCAATGAGCATACGAAACCGGCATGGAACTGCGTGCTGTTAAATATCGCCAGAGGAGTTCGTGAGGGAATGCCTCTTTCAGAGATGCTGGGTCAGTATCCCGACACGTTCCCTGATATTTACCGGCAAATTATTTCGATTGGTGAACTGACGGGGCAACTCGACAAATGCTGCCTGCAACTGGCGAGTCAGCAGGAACAACAGGCTGAATTAAGAAATAAGGTGAAAAAGGCCCTGCGTTATCCGCTGATTGTCAGTGCGATCGCCACGATTGTTACCCTGCTGATGCTGACCCTGGTGTTGCCTGAGTTTGCGAAAATCTATGCATCCTTTGATGCTAAGTTACCGTGGTTTACTCAGATGTTAATCAACACATCAGAAGCATTAATCACAACAGGCCCGTGGATAGCTGGAGGATTATTGTTTTGCTGTTTTGGGTATCTGCAAAAAATGCATCCGCACGTACGCTGGAAACTCCGTGAGCAGATGCTTCTGCTGCGGTTGCCCCTGACTTCACGGCTGGTCACCGACAGCAGCCTCGGACAGATTTTTCAGACACTGGCCATGACACAACAGGCCGGAATGACGTTAATTGCGGGGCTGGCGGCGGCCTCTGCGTCTGTATCCAACTTGCATTTTCAGGCCGCGCTGAGCCAGATACGTGAGCAAATCATACAAGGGGTTCCGTTACACAAAGCTTTTGTTCAGTCACCACTGTTTCCGACCTTATGCCATCAATTGATTAAAATCGGTGAGGAGTCAGGTTCTCTCGATGAGTTACTGCAAAAGCTCGCGCAACTGCATAATCATAAAGCGAATTCACTGGCGGATACGTTATCGCAAACCATTGAGCCGGTACTGATGGCAGTAATGGGCGTCATTGTGGGCGGGCTGGTGATTGCAATGTATCTGCCGATATTCCAGCTGGGGTCAGTGATGGGATAGGAAAAGGATAAAGCTTAAGGAGCAGAAAGCGGCGAAAACGAGTCTCGCCGCATCAGCCATTGCCGACTTATTTACTGCCGAACAGACGGTTTTCCTGTTCCGCGACGCGGATAAAGGTCGTGCGTTTGGTCAGTTCTTTAAGACGCTCAGCACCCACATAAGTACAGGCAGAACGCAGGCCACCGAGGACATCGCGCACAGTGTTTTCAACCGGACCACGCAGAGGTAATTTCACCGTTTTACCTTCTGCCGCACGGTATTCTGCAACACCACCGACGTGACGTTTCATCGCAGATTCTGAACTCATGCCATAGAAAAGCATGAATTTTTCGCCATTTTCTTCAACGACTGTACCTTCACATTCGTCATGCGCAGCCAGCATACCGCCAAGCATGACGAAATCAGCGCCGCCGCCGAAGGCTTTTGCCACATCGCCAGGAACCGCACAGCCGCCATCACTGACAATCTGTCCGCCCAGACCGTGCGCCGCATCAGCACATTCGATAACCGCAGAAAGCTGCGGATAACCCACACCGGTTTTCACGCGAGTGGTACAGACAGACCCTGGACCTATACCGACTTTAACGATATCTGCACCTGAAAGGATCAGCTCTTCAACCATTTCGCCGGTGACCACGTTACCGGCACAGATCACTTTATCCGGACAGGCTTCACGAACACGTTGCAGGAAACCGACAAAATGCTCGGAGTACCCGTTCGCCACATCCAGACAAACAAATTTCAACAGCGGGGAAAGAGCCAGAATTTGCAGAGTTTTAACGAAATCCGCTTCTGATGTTCCGGTCGACACCATCACATTGCGCAGGACGGATTCATCCGAAGACGTGATAAATGCCTGCCACTGTTCTACGGTGTAATGCTTATGTACCGCCGTCAAAAGACCGAAAGAAGCCAGAACGGTGGCCATACGGAATGTTCCGACGGTGTCCATGTTCGCGGCAATGATCGGTGTGCCAGACCAGCTGATACCAGAGTGTTTGAATGTGAATGTGCGTTCCAGTTCGACTTCGGAACGACTTTTGAGAGTAGAACGTTTAGGGCGGATAAGTACGTCTTTAAAACCTAACTTCAAATCTTCTTCAATACGCATGACGGGTTTGTCCTGGTTTGGCGACGGGTCGCTAGGGTGTACAGCAAATTTTTAGACACCCTTTCCAGTGGTTTTATCATACACAGGAAAATGACAACGGCAAGATGGCTTTTGCAACTCACATCACAGACTTTTGATTGTGCTGCTGAATAATTTTCGCATGAAAAGCGGGACGACGACGGCTTGCACTTAATCACAATCTCTTTATCATTTACCTGTCTAATTTTATCAGAGCATCCGCATGAGCTATATCGTTGCATTGACCGGAGGTATCGGGAGTGGCAAAAGTACAGTTGCCGAAAGTTTCGCCCGCCACGGTGTAAACATTGTCGATGCCGATATTATCGCCCGTCAGGTAGTAGCGCCGGGAGAACCTGCGCTGGATCAGCTCCATCAGCGATTTGGTAACGAAATTATTCTTGCCGATGGCTCACTGAACCGCCCGGCTCTGCGGGAAAAGATTTTCAGTTATCCGCCTGATAAAGAATGGGTTAACCAGTTACTGCACCCCATCATTCATGCCAGAACACAGCAGCTTTTTGCACAGGCCAATACGCCTTATGTGCTCTGGGTTGTTCCATTGCTGATTGAAAATGGATTACAGACGCGAGCAAATCGCGTACTGGTAGTGGATGTTGAGCCTCAGCTTCAGCTTTCACGCACCCTACTTCGCGACAGAATTAGTCGTCAGCAGGCAGAAAATATTATTGCTGCGCAGGTAAGTCGTGAAAAGCGGCTGGCCTGTGCGGATGACATCATTGATAACAGCGGTGACCCGAAATCCATCGAACCGCGTGTTGCCTTATTACATTGCCGCTATCTGGAATTTGCGGCATCAGTAAACAGACAGGATATTGCCAAGCATGACTGATGTAGCTGCAACCGTTCTTTTTGAACATCCCCTGAATGAGAAGATGCGCACCTGGCTGCGTATCGAGTTTTTGTTGCAACAGATGCACTCTAATGCACAAATCACTTCCATTGCTTCTGCCCTGTTATTTTTCCGTACCGTATCTGATTTGCTCGACGTACTGGAGCGCGGAGAAGTCCGTACTGATTTACTGAAAGAACTGGAACGTCAGCAACAAAAATTATCCCAGTGGAAAGACGTTCCGGGCGTGGATCTTTCAAGAGTTGACGGCCTGCGTAGCGAGCTCAAACAGTGCGCCTCCGTGCTGATGAAAGCCCCACGTATCGGACAGGCGCTGAAGGAAGATCGCCTGATTGCTCTGGTCCGCCAGCGTCTGAGTATTCCGGGTGGCTGCTGTAGTTTTGATCTCCCGACGCTGCACATATGGCTGCATCTGGCTCAGTCCCAGCGTGACAGCGAAGTAAAAAACTGGCTCGAAACGCTCGCCCCGCTGAATAACTCACTCACTATGGTTTTGGGGCTGATCCGCCAGTCTGGCGCGTTTCGTAATCAGATCAGCCTGAATGGTTTTTTCCAGGACAACGCAGAAGGCGCAGATCTGTTACGATTGCGCCTCTCGATGGAAAACCAACTTTATCCGCAAGTATCCGGGCATAAAACCCGTTATGCCATTCGCTTTTTACCTCTGGACAGCGAACATGGCGTGGTTCCCGCGCGACTGAATTTCGAACTTGCCTGCTGCTAGGAGTTGCACATGGATCCTGAAATTATTGAAGTAAATTGCCCGACGTGTGGCAAAACGGTGGTTTGGGGCGAACAGAGCCCTTTCCGCCCTTTTTGTTCCAAGCGCTGCCAGTTGATTGATCTCGGTGAATGGGCCGATGAAGAGAAACGCATCCCGAGTAAAGGCGATGTGAATGACCTGGACGACTGGAGTGAAGAAGAGATTTAAGTCAGATCATGAGTACGCAAAAAGGGGCTTTGGCCCCTTTTTTGATCATGTCATCCACAACAAATGCGTCATCAGTACTGATTGTTTTTAAGGGCTGTTACGATGGCTTCATTAGCCGGAGGAAACTCTTCCTCTTTCAAATCAGACTGTGCAACCCAGCGTTTAGGCTGCCCTTCTTTGCCATAAGGTTCACCTTGCCACTCTTCCACCAGGAAGAAATGCAACGTGATGATGCGGTCGGGGAAACGATGCTCCAGCGTTTTCAGCAGTACCGGTGATTGCGCATCGATTCCAACTTCTTCCTGCAATTCGCGGATCACTGCCTGATCCGGCGTTTCACCTGCTTCAATTTTCCCGCCGGGAAACTCCCAGAAACCTGCCATATGCGATGACGCATCGCGCTGAGTAATAAAGATTTCTTTCTGAGCATTACGAATAATGCCGACTGAGATATTCAGTTGTTTAAGCGTCACAGTATCCACCTATCCGCTGACTGCAAAGACTGTCCTGTACGAACTTTTAGACAAAATTAAAGGCGGTGATTAGCCGCCTTTAAGATTAACACGATGACTTAGCCTGAGATGTTACTTTTGCAGGCGGCCATGGCATTGTTTGTATTTTTTACCGGAACCGCATGGGCACAGATCGTTACGTCCCACTTTGCGTTCACCGGAGGCAGCCAGACGTGCGGCTTCCGCTACTTCGATTTCCTGCTGATCCTGATGGCTCAGCTGCTGCTGACGGGCCAGATGTTCCGCTTCTTCACGGCGCTGGATTTCCATCGCTTCAATTTCTTCAGGCATACGCACCTGAACTTTGCTCAGCACGCTGACCACTTCATATTTCAGGGATTCCAGCATCGCAGCAAACATCGCGAAGGATTCACGTTTGTATTCCTGCTTAGGATCCTTTTGCGCGTAACCGCGTAAGTGGATGCCCTGACGCAGATAATCCATCGCTGCCAGATGCTCTTTCCACAGGGAATCGAGGGTCTGCAACATTACGCCTTTCTCGAAGTTACGCATCATTTCAGCGCCAACCACTTCTTCTTTACGGGCGTAAGACTCTTTCGCGAGTTCCATGATACGTTCGCGAAGGGTTTCTTCATGCAGTTCCGGCTCTTTATCCAGCCACTCAGAAATCGGCATTTCCAGCTCGAAATCGTTTTTCAGGCGCTCTTCCAGACCTTTCACATCCCACATTTCTTCCAGAGACTGTGGTGGAATGTAGCTGTCGATAGTCGCTTTGAACACATCTTCACGGATGCTGGCAATGGTTTCGCTCACATCAGATACGTCAAGCAGTTCGTTACGCTGGCTGTAGATCGCACGACGCTGATCGCTCGCCACATCATCGTATTCCAGCAATTGCTTACGAATATCGAAGTTACGGCTTTCAACTTTACGCTGAGCGTTGGCAATCGCTTTGGTCACCCATGGGTGCTCAATCGCTTCGCCTGGTTTCATACCCAGTTTACGCATCATGCTTGATACACGGTCAGATGCGAAGATACGCATCAGGGCATCTTCCATAGACAGGTAGAAGCGTGATGAACCGGCATCACCTTGACGACCCGCACGACCGCGCAACTGGTTATCGATACGACGTGATTCGTGACGCTCGGTACCAATGATGTGCAAACCACCAGAAGCCAGAACCGCGTCATGGCGAATCTGCCATGCGGCTTTAATTTCAGCAATTTTCTCGTCGGTCACTTCTTCGCCCAGGTTTTCAACTTCAACCTGCCAGCTGCCGCCCAGCACGATATCGGTACCACGACCCGCCATGTTGGTGGCGATGGTTACCGCGCTTGGCTGACCCGCCTGAGCAACAATGTCTGCTTCTTTGGCGTGGAACTTGGCGTTCAGAACGCTGTGCGCGATGCCCGCTTTCGTCAGCTCGTTAGAAACCACTTCTGATTTTTCAATCGAAATAGTACCGACCAGAACCGGCTGGCCCTTAGCGGTACACTGACGGATATCTTCGATAATCGCGCCAATTTTTTCCATCTCAGTCATGTACACCAGGTCGGCCATGTCTTTACGCACCATAGGGCGGTTAGTTGGCACAACAATGGTATCCAGTTTGTAGATAGAGCTGAATTCGAACGCTTCGGTATCCGCAGTACCGGTCATACCGGCCAGTTTTTCGTACAGACGGAAGTAGTTCTGGAAGGTGATAGAAGCCAGCGTCTGGTTTTCGTTCTGAATCTCAACGCCTTCTTTAGCTTCTACTGCCTGATGCAGACCGTCGGACCAGCGACGACCTTGCATGGTACGGCCAGTGTGTTCATCGACGATAATGACTTCACCGTCTTTCACGATGTAATCGACATCGCGGGTGAACAGCACGTGTGCGCGCAGTGCCGCAGTCACGTGGTGCATCAGCATGATGTTAGTCGGGGAATACAGAGATTCACCTTCTTCCATGATACCTGCTTCTACCAGCATTTCTTCGATCAGCACCAGACCACGTTCGGTCAGGTGAACCTGACGCGCTTTCTCATCCACAGAGAAGTGGCCTTCACCCTGGAAGGTGTCGGAATCTTCTTTTTCCTGACGGATCAGTTTAGGGATCAGTTTGTCCACGCGGGTGTACATTTCTGAGCTGTCTTCGGCAGGACCGGAGATGATCAGCGGAGTACGTGCTTCATCGATCAGGATGGAGTCAACCTCATCCACCAGCGCATAGTGCAGTTTACGCTGTACACGTTCTTCCGGGCTGAATGCCATGTTGTCGCGCAGGTAGTCAAAGCCGTATTCGTTGTTTGTACCGTAAGTGATGTCAGCAGCGTAAGCAGCACGCTTAGCCGGGGAAGGCATACCCGGCAAGTTAATGCCGATGCTCAGACCGAGGAATTCAAACAACGGACGGTTATTTTCGGCGTCACGCTGGGCTAAGTAGTCATTGACGGTCACGACGTGAACGCCTTTTCCGCTCAGTGCGTTCAGGTAAGCTGGCAGCGTTGCGGTCAGCGTTTTACCTTCACCGGTACGCATTTCCGCGATGCAACGCTCGTTCAGTACCATACCGCCGAGTAACTGCACGTCAAAGTGACGCATGCCGAACACACGTTTACTGGATTCACGCACCACAGCAAAAGCTTCCGGGATCAGGTTTTCCAGCACTTCACCTTTTGCCAGACGCTCACGGAACTCATTGGTTTTCGCCTGCAGTTGCTCGTCAGTCAACTTTTGAATTTCAGGTTCCATGCGGTTGATCAGGTCAACAACTTTACGCATGCGACGCAGTGTACGATCGTTACGGCTACCAAAAACTTTGGTCAATAATTTGATTAACATTATGCTTAATATCTCTTGGAGGCCATCTGAAAATGGCCACTAATTTATTGATTTATAGATAGAGTTTTAAATTACAGTCTGTTAAATCAGGAAGTTTGGCCCAGCACGAATGCCTTGTACCTGTGCTAACCACAGGCCGGTCTGGTGCGGTAAAGAGAAGGTAAGGAAAGGTTGTTGCGTCTGACGGATGATAACCGGTGGTTTGGATTCATGGGTCAGTAAAGCATTCAGAGTGACCAGCAGGGCCAGTTGCTGAACGTGTAATGGTCCGGCTTCTTCAGCGACCACTTCCGGCGCGGCAACGGTATAAACCACCTGCGGAGCCAGAGCAAAAGAGAGATGACGGATAACTGTGCGCAACGCATGTTGCTGCCAGTAATCCACACCGAAAGACGGGCGGCGGTTCGCCTGAAGCAATGCAAGATTACTCAGCCCTGTACTACTGATGTTAAGACGGTTTAGACTTGAGGACGTATTGGGAACAGCAGGCAGTTCCGTTTGCGACAGGTTCGTTGACACGCCAAGGCTGGCCGCGACCATCCCCAAAAGGAGATGCGGCCAAAAATACCTTCTGCCAAATTGTCGCCAACGATTTAGAATGCCAATCACAAGTTTACAATCCGCCGGAGCCCGTCATGCGCGATAGTCGCCCACAATTATTAGATATCCTGTTCGATGACGCTTCTTCCACAGAGCAAAGCCCGCTGCGTATTGTTCAACAGCGTGCTGCGGCGTTATTAAAACTCAACCGCGCAGTCAAAGGTCTGTTACCGGCACCCATGCAACCATGGTGTCGTGTCGGTAATTATCGACAGGGTGTTTTAGTACTCGAGATTGCTAATGCCAGCTGGATGATGCGACTACGCTATGAACAACCTGCATTACTCTCTGCACTTCGAGCGCAAATTCTACCATCTTTGTCATCAATCGACATCAGGATTAATCCTTCGCTCATGTCGAAAATGGAAAATGCTTCGCAGATTGCGATTAAAAATAAAGCAATCGCTTCAGAGTCCATGCCTGTCAGACATTTGAGTGCGCAAAGTGCTGAGGAATTAAGAGGACTGGCGAGCCGTAGCCCGGAAAAACTGAGGAAGGCATTAGAACGACTGGCTGAATTGGCCGGAGAGGGTGCCAAAACGACCAGTCGTAATAAGTAATACGAGTATCGATTACGCCAATACGGTGGAAGGCGCTTTAAAAGCCAGTGGCAATTCAGCTTCATCCTGGAAGGTAACTAATTCCCAGGCTTCCTGCTTAGCCAATACCGCTTGCAATAACTTGTTGTTCAACGCGTGGCCAGACTTGAATGCGGTAAACGCACCAATGATGTTATGCCCACACATGAACAGGTCACCGATAGCATCCAGCATTTTGTGACGAACGAATTCATCTTCAAAACGCAGGCCATCTTCGTTAAGCACGCGATAATCATCCACAACGATAGCGCAATCAAAGCTGCCACCCAGGCACAAACCACGTGACTGCAGGTACTCGATATCACGCATGAAACCAAAAGTACGTGCGCGGCTAATTTGGCGAACAAATGCTTCTGCGGAGAAGTTCATTTTGTAGCGCTGTGAGCTGGAATCGATCGCCGGGTGGTTGAAGTCGATAGTGAAGTCCAGAGAGAAACCATTAAATGGTTTGAACTCAGCCCACTTATCACCGTCTTCAACACGCACGGTTTCTTTGATGCGCAAGAATTTCTTGGCGCTGTTCAACTCTTCAATCCCTGCATCCATCAGCAGATAGACGAAAGGTGCAGCACTACCGTCCATAATCGGCACTTCAGGCGCATCGACTTCGATAACAATGTTATCAATGCCCAGGCCAGCTAATGCCGCATTAAGGTGTTCAACCGTAGAAATGCGTACGTCATGCTCATTAACCAGGCAAGTACAGAGCATGGTATCACGCACGGATTTTGCATCTGCCGGGAAATCAACCGGTGGATTCAAGTCAGTGCGACGATAGATGACCCCGGTATTTGCCGGTGCAGGACGCAGAGTCAGGGTGACTTTCTTGCCGGTATGTAAACCGACGCCCGTCGCCTGAACGATACGTTTTAATGTACGTTGTTTGATCATCGTTTTTATCTCGCAATGTTTATCCATCCAACCGACCTAAGCATACCTTAAGGTCGGCGGGACAGTTTAGCACAAAGAGCGGAGATCCTACAATTCGGACTAGTCTGCCTGCTTACGCAGGAAGGCTGGGATGTCCAAATAGTCGGGCTCTTTATTAGATTGCGCGCTTTGATCATTGACCACTTTAGCAGCGGGTTTCGTTTCCTGCGGCAGCGGAGACATCCCGTGCTGCTGATAACGATGATCCATCACTGGCTGAGCGGCTGGCTTATTGGTCACCAACGTGATTTCAGGACGTTTGTCCATGCCAATACCGGTCGCAACTACGGTGACGCGCAATTCGTCATTCATTTCCGGGTCAAGGGAAGTACCAATAACCACGGTAGCGTTGTCAGAGGCGAAAGCACGGATAGTGTTACCCACAGTTTCAAACTCATCCAGACGCAGGTCGAAGCCAGCGGTGATGTTGACCAGAACGCCGCGAGCGCCTGACAGGTCGATATCTTCCAGCAGCGGGCTGGAGATCGCCATTTCTGCTGCTTCTTCAGCACGGTCTTCACCACATGCCACGCCGGAGCCCATCATGGCATAACCCATTTCAGACATAACGGTGCGCACGTCAGCGAAGTCGACGTTCATCAGACCCGGACGGGTGATCAGCTCTGCGATACCCTGCACCGCGCCTTTCAGCACGTCGTTGGCCGCACCAAAAGCGTCCAGCAGAGAGATACCGCGACCCAGAACTTTTAACAGCTTGTCGTTCGGGATAGTGATCAGGGAGTCCACATGTTTGGACAATTCAGCAATACCCTGCTCCGCGAATGCCATACGCTTTTTGCCTTCGAAATTGAAAGGCTTAGTCACGACAGCAACGGTCAGAATACCTAAATCTTTAGCTACTTCAGCAACCACTGGCGCTGCACCGGTACCGGTACCGCCGCCCATGCCCGCTGCGATAAAGACCATATCAGCACCTTCAAGCGCAGCGCGCAGGGCTTCACGGTCTTCTTCTGCAGAATTGCGACCCACTTCCGGGTTCGCACCAGCACCCAGACCCTTGGTAATACCGCTACCGATCTGAATAGTCTGGCCTACTGCCGTTTTACGTAACGCCTGTGCGTCGGTGTTAACGGCGAAGAATTCAACACCTTCGATGCGCTCGCGCACCATGTGTTCGACAGCGTTGCCACCGCCACCGCCGACGCCGATGACTTTAATCACCGCGTCATTGGTCAGTTCCATAGGTTCAAACATAGTTTCTCTCCGTTTTGTGCCTGTCGCGTCGGGATCAAAAACCTTAACAGCATGATCCCGTTGTTAAACCATTAAAACTCTTTTCTCAGCCAGCTGTTGATTCGTTTGAACCAGTTGCCCACTGAGGCGCGTTTTTCCACTTCGGCCTCACCGCTCAGGTGAGACTCCTTCCCGTAGTGCAGCAGCCCTACAGCCGTTGAGTAGTAAGGTTCCTGCGCATAATCTGTCAGCCCGGTGATGTTCAGGGGTTGCCCGATACGCACCTGGGTATGGAATACCCGCTGCGCACAGGCTGCCAGACCATCAATTTGTGCTGCACCGCCTGTCAGAACAATACCGGCGGCCAGATGATGTTTTACGCCTTGCTGGCGTAACTGCTCCTGCAATTGCAAAATTTCGTCGTTCACTAAATTCAGCAATTCTGTGTAACGTGGCTCAATAACTTCCGCCAGTGTCTGACGTTGCAGACTGCGTGGTGGACGTCCACCTACGCTCGGCACTTCGACGTTTTCGTCTTTGCCGACAATCGAACCTAATGCACAACCGTGGCGAACTTTGATCGCTTCGGCATCGGTCGGTGGTGTACCAAACGCATAAGCGATGTCGCTGGTGACCACGTTCCCTGCATAAGGGATAACCTTAGTATGACGTAGTGCGCCGCCGGTATAAACCGCGATATCCATGGTTCCGCCACCAATATCGACCACACACACACCTAATTCACGCTCATCTTCGGTCAGAACGGCATAACTGGCTGCCAGACCGGCAAAAATGAGCTGGTCAACTTTTAAGCCGCAGCGTTCTACCGCTTTAACTATGTTCTTCGCCATATCGTTATGGCAGGTAATCAGGTGAACTTTGGCCTGCATACGCACGCCGGAAAGTCCGACCGGGTTTTTGATCCCTTCCTGATAATCAATGGCATATTCCTGAGGGATCACATGCAGAACCCGATGTTCATCACGCACACGCACAGATTTTGCGGTATGCACGACGTTCTCTACATCTTCCTGTGTGACTTCCTCTTCTGAAATAGGAACCATCCCTATTTCATTCTGACAACTGATATGTTTACCAGACAAAGCAAGGTAAACAGAGGAAATCTGGCAATCCGCCATCAGTTCAGCCTGATCGATGGCGCGCTGTACGCATTTCACCACCGATTCCAGATCATTCACGCCACCCTTGTCCATGCCACGGGATGGGCAACTGCCCACGCCGATAATATTGACCATGCCATCGGGCAGAACTTCCCCCACCAATGCGGCGACCTTTGCCGTACCGATCTCCAGCCCAACTACCAGTTTTCTGTCCGTCGACTTGATCATTGTTGTTTAGCCTGTGCCTGATTCTGTTGCTGATTACTGTTTTGCTGGTCAATAAACTCTGGCGCCCAACCTACCGACGCACCGCTGTCATAACGTAAATCGACATAAGTGATGCGTTTCTTATCGGCCTCTGCCTGTTGCTGGAATCGCGGGTAGAGCTCGATAAAACGTTGTAAACGCCCCATCCGGTCATCTCTCCCCAATTCCAGCCGGACGTCATTATCCAGAGTTAACTGCCACGAGTGACGCGCACTCATTGCCACTGCTTTCAACTGGAACTTACCGGCGGCCAGCGCCTGGCTCATTGTTTGAAAGCCCTGCAAAACATCCTGTTCGCTGCCTTCCGGACCGTAAAGCAACGGCATTTTCTGTTTGACCACACGTTCGGCGGGTATGCTGAATGATTTGCCCTCGGCATCCACCATATGCAGATCATTCCAGTGTGCGACCGGCACATACTCCACCAGGTGTATCTTCAATTCATTCGGCCATTGCTTACGGACGCTGACCTGTTTTATCCAGGGTAAACGCTCAATCTGCTGCTGAATGACGTTTACATCCTGCGTCATGAACGTTCCCGGAGCCCCTAAGGACAGGATCGCCTGACGAATATCATCATTGGTCGTGTAATGACGTTCCCCGGTAACCACTAACTGGGATAACGGCAATCGGTTCGCATCCTGCATCCAGCCAACAACGGCCCACGCACTCCATAAAATCGTTCCTACAACCAACAACAGAAACACGATCCCAGCCAGCTGGCCACCGTTACTGCGACGGCCGTTGTTTTCGACCGTCTCACGCTCTCGGGTATTCAGGGCGGCTTGAGACATATCAGTCCGCCAGTGCCAGAATACGGGAAACGAGCTGCGGGAAACTTAACCCGGCGTGTTTGGCTGCCATTGGCACCAGACTGTGGCTGGTCATGCCCGGCGACGTATTTACTTCCAGCAGGTTAAAGCTGCCGTCGCTGTCTTGCATCACGTCAACACGCCCCCAGCCGCTGCAATCGAGCGCCTGATACGCCTGCAATGCCAGCGCAGAAAGCTGTTGTTCCTGTGCTTCGCTTAAACCGCTCGGACAGAAGTACTGTGTTTCATCAGACAAATATTTTGCCTGATAGTCATAAAATGTTCCGGCTGGCTGGATGCGAATGGAAGGCATCACGTCGTCACCCACGATGGCGACCGTGTATTCCGGGCCGCTCAGCCATTTTTCAATCAGTACGTTATCGTCATGGCGGAAGCCTTCCTGCAGGGCTGGCAGCAACTCTTTTTCCGTAGTCACCTTGCTCATGCCAACGCTGGAACCTTCGCGGCTGGGTTTGACGATAACCGGCAGACCCAGTTCGGCGATTTTTGCCGCCAGAGCGCCCTGCCCTGCTTCTTCAATTTGTGAACGATGCAGTACAACAAACGGTGCGACCGGTAAACCTGACGCCTGCCACACCAGTTTGGTGCGGAATTTATCCATAGTCAGCGCAGATGCCATCACACCGCTGCCGGTATAAGGCAAACCGATTTGTTCCAGCAAGCCCTGCAACGTACCGTCTTCACCGCCGCGACCGTGCAGTGCGATAAAGACTTTGCTGAAGCCTTCTTGTTTAAGAAGCGCCACATTAAATGTTTTGGTATCGATGCCGTGAGCATCAATGCCTGATTCACGTAAGCCAGCCAGCACCGCGGCGCCGGACTGTAATGACACATCGCGTTCTGCGGAAGTACCACCCAACAATACTGCTACTTTCTCAGACATGATGTTCTTCACCTTTCTTAACTGGTTGCAGCTTTTGATCAGCCAATTTACGGGCCACTCTGCCGACATTACCGGCGCCCTGAACCAGAACTAAATCGTCACCTTCGAGGATCTGCGCCAGACTTTCCGGCACGGCTTCAATATCAGAAACCAAAATAGGATCCAATTTTCCGCGCGCACGGATGGTGCGGCACAGCGAGCGGCTGTCAGCGCCAGGGATGGGCGCTTCACCCGCCGGATAAACATCCAGCATGATCAGCACATCAACCTGAGACAGCACATTCGCAAAATCGTCGTACAAATCACGGGTACGCGTGTAACGGTGCGGCTGGAAAATCATCACCAGTCGCTTATTCGCCCAACCTGCCCGTGCGGCTTTGATCGTCGCATCGACTTCCGTCGGATGGTGACCGTAGTCATCAACCAGCATCGCGCTGCCGGTTTTGCCGTTCACATTTTCCAGCGCATATTCGCCCAGGAAATCGAAACGACGGCCTGTACCCTGAAAACCTGCCAGTGCGCGAAGAATGGCGTCATCACTGATCCCTTCATCTGACGCAACGGCTACTGCGGCCGCGGCGTTCAGGGCGTTATGACGACCCGGCGCATTCAGCGTCACGCTTATCAGCGGCAAGTCCTGACGGCGCAGCGTAAAGTGTCCTTGCGCGCCGACCTGACGGTAATTTTCGATAATCACATCCGCGTCTTCGCTGAAACCGTACGTCGTCATATGACGGCCCACGCGTGGGATCAGCTCGCGGATCACCGGATCATCAATGCACATCACTGCACGTCCGTAGAATGGCAGGTTGTGCAGGAAATTAATGAACGTCTGCTTCAGGATTTCGAAGTCACCCTGATACGTATCCATATGATCCGCTTCGATGTTGGTCACAATCGCCACCATCGGTTGCAGATGCAGGAACGACGCATCACTTTCATCTGCTTCAGCAATCAGAAAACGGCTTGATCCCAGACGCGCATGGGTACCGGCAGCTTTGACCAGTCCACCGTTAACGAATGTCGGATCCAGACCGTCTTCAGCATAAATACTGGTGACCATTGCTGTGGTCGTCGTTTTGCCGTGCGTACCTGCCACGGCGATACCGTGACGAAAACGCATCAGCTCAGCGAGCATTTCCGCGCGGCGGATCACAGGTATGCGCGCTTCACGTGCGGCAACGATTTCCGGGTTATCGGAAGAGATCGCCGTGGATACCACGACTACGCTGGCATCCAGCACGTTTTCAGGACGGTGATTAAAATAAATCGTCGCGCCCAAAGCAGTCAGTTGCTGTGTTACTTCGTTCGGCGCCAGATCGGAACCACTGATCTGATAGCCTTCATTTGCCAACACTTCGGCGATACCACCCATGCCGGCACCACCGATGCCAACAAAGTGAATGTGCCGGACACGATGCATCTCGGGCACGAAGGTACGCAGTTTCGCCAATTGTTGTGTATTCACGTTTTTATTCACTATTTCAGGTTACTGATTAATCCGTTTCTTACGGCTGGGACCACACACTGCATGGCCCGTTCAATTTCATTTTTTACTGGCGGCAACCACTTCTGCGGCTACACGCTCTGTCGCATCAGGAATAGCGGCTGCACGCGCAGCTTTTGCCATTTGCATCAGATGGGTTCTGTCCCATCCGGCCATCAGATCAGCGACGGCTGCGGCACTAAAGTCTTTCTGTTCAATAATTTTTGCAGCACCCGCTTTTTCCAGCGGCAATGCATTCCAGTACTGCTGGCGGTCTTTATGCTGGAATGGCACAAAAATAGCCGGCAAACCTGCGGCAGCAATTTCACTGACCGTTAACGCGCCGGAGCGACAAACCACCACATCTGCCCAGGCATAAGCTGCTGCCATGTCATCAATGAATTCGGTGACTTTGTGCTGAGTCTGACCGACTTTTTCGTAAGCCTGATTCACTGACTCCAGCGCACCTTTACCAACCTGATGCCACAACGTAATTTTATCGCCCATCAGCGCCGCGACTTCCGGCATGCTCTGATTAAGCACCCGCGCACCCTGACTGCCGCCAATCACTAAGACTCTGATCGGCCCTTCGCGTCCGGCTAAGCGCGTTTCCGGCAATTCCAGCGCCAGCACATCCGTGCGTACCGGATTTCCCACAACATCCGCTTTCGGAAAAGCACCGGGGAACGCCTGCAATACTTTGGTAGCAATGTGCGACAACCCTTTGTTGGTCATGCCCGCAATGCCGTTTTGTTCGTGCAGCACCACCGGAATACCCAGTGACCATGCCGCCAGACCGCCGGGGCCGGAAACGTATCCGCCCATGCCTAACACCACATCTGGCTGAAAGCGTTTCATGATGGCCTTCGCCTGACGCCACGCATGATATATGCGAATCGGGGCGGTGAGTTGCGCTTTCAGACCTTTCCCACGTAATCCAGAGATTTTAATGAAATCAATATCGATGCCATGTTTCGGCACAAGATCCGCTTCCATCCGGTCTGCTGTACCGAGCCAGCGAACTTCCCAACCTTGCGCGATAAGGTGATGCGCCACAGCCAGCCCCGGAAACACATGTCCGCCGGTACCGCCAGCCATCACCATTAAACGCCGGGTATTGCCACTCATCGGGCACTCCTTACAAACGCCTGGGCTTTTGCCAGCCGCGTTTCAAAATCCACTCGCAGCAATAACACGATTGCCGTCGACATAATGATTAAGCTCGAACCACCGTAACTGATCAGCGGCAGCGTCAGACCTTTGGTCGGCAACATCCCCGCCGCCGCGCCCACATTGACCAGCGCCTGGAAGCTAAACCACACGCCGATAGAACAGGCCAAAAATCCGGAAAAACGCTGATCAATCTCTAACGCACGGCGCCCGATGGACATCGCGCGAAAAGCGACGAAGAATACCATCAACAGGGCTAAAACCACACCGAAATACCCCAGTTCTTCACCCAAAATGGAGAAGATAAAGTCGGTATGCGCTTCCGGTAAATACTCCAGTTTCTGTACTGAATTTCCTAAGCCCTGTCCCCAGAATTCACCACGGCCAAATGCCATCAGCGACTGGGTTAACTGGTAGCCGCTACCAAACGGGTCGGCCCACGGATTCCAGAACGAGGTAACACGGCGCATACGGTACGGTTCGGCAAGAACCAGCAGCACAACCGCAAACGCACCGGAACCGATAATCGCCAGGAACTGCCACATTTTCGCCCCCGCCAGGAATAACATCGCCAGCGTGGTGATAAACAATACGACGACGGTACCCAGGTCAGGCTGAGCCAGCAGTAAAACGGCCAGCACCACCATCACGCCCATCGGTTTGCAAAAGCCCCAGAAGTTGCTGCGTACTTCATCTACCTTGCGCACCAGATAACTGGCGAGATAACAAAACAGCGACAGCTTCGAGAACTCAGCAGGCTGAATACGCAATGGTCCGAGTGAAATCCAGCGCGAGGCCCCGTTGACGGAGCTACCGACCACCAGAACCACCAACAGCATCACCACCGACAGCAGCAACAGCACATTGCTGTACTTCTGCCAGACGGCCATCGGCACACGAAGCGTCACCAGCGATAAACCAAAAGCCAGACCGAGATAAATGGCATCACGTTTAGCAAACAGGAACGGATCGTCTGCCAGACGCTGACCGATAGGCATGGAAGCCGACGTCACCATCACAAAACCCACGATCGCCAGACCAAAGGTCAGCCACAACAATGTCCGGTCGTACAGCACCAGCGTGACGGAATCGCTTTCCTTTGCGCCCATCACCCAGTCATTAAATTTTCCGATGAGGCTCAGCCCCGGAATACGCAACCGCATCAGCCCAGCTCCTTCGCCAGCGCGGTGAAGGCATCACCCCGTTGTTCAAAACTGCGAAACTGATCCAGACTCGCGCAAGCCGGAGATAACAGAACCATATCGCCGGAAGCCACGTGCTGGCTGATTTCCCGCATCGCCTGTTCCATGGTTTCAAACAGAGAGGAAACATCAGGTCGCAGCTCTGCAAGCTCAGCACCATCACGGCCAAAGCAATAAATACGCAGATTATCGCCTTGCAGATAACGGGTCAGCGGTGCGAAATCAGCAGATTTCCCGTCTCCGCCCAGCAGCAGATGTAACGTGCCTTCAACGTGCAAACCGTTCAGCGCCGCTTCAGTGCTGCCCACATTGGTGGCTTTGGAATCATTAATCCAGCGCACACCGTTGTGGTGCCAGGCTATCTGGAAACGGTGAGCCAGACCGGTAAAAGTGGTCAGCGCTTTCAGGCTGGACGCATGAGGAACACCTGCCGCATCCGCCAGCGCCAGAGCAGCCAGCGCATTGGTGTAGTTGTGGCGTCCGGTCAGCGGCATTTCACGGGTGTTCAGCACTTTTTCGCCATGCACACGCAGCCAGATATCATCCTGCTGACGGGTCAGATGGTAATCACCCACATCGACACCAAAACTCACACAACGCTTATCCGCGCCACGCACCGGCATAGTCAGCGCATCGTCCGCGTTAACAACACACAACGCAGCGTTTTCATACACTTTCAGTTTTGCCGCACGGTATTGCTGCAAGCCAAACGGATAGCGATCCATATGATCTTCAGTCACGTTCAGAATGGTCGCCGCCGCCGCGTGAAGGCTGTGCGTGGTTTCAAGCTGGAAGCTGGAAAGCTCAAGCACGAACAGATCGTATTCATGATCCAGCATGGTCAGCACCGGCAGGCCGATATTGCCGCCCACACCGACACGCCAGCCCGCAGCTTTCGCCATTTCGCCCACCAGCATGGTGACGGTGCTCTTACCGTTAGAACCGGTGATGGCGACAATAGGTGTCGTCGTTTCACGGCAAAACAGTTCGATATCACCCACAATTTCCACGCCTGCATCAGCAGCAGCGATCAGTGCCGGCGTCGCCAGCGCAACGCCCGGACTGGAAATAATTAAATCTGCATCCAGCAGCCAGTCTTCGTTGAGCGAACCCAGGTGACGCTCAATGTTATCCGCCAGTTTATCGAGTCCTGGCGGGCTGACGCGGGTATCAATGACACGCGGCATCACGCCACGTGCAACAAAGAAATCAACACAGGACAGGCCGGTAAGACCCAGCCCGATGATGACCACTTTTTTACCCTGATAGTCAGCCATAATTACCGCACCTTCAGCGTCGCCAGGCCAATCAGCACAAGCATCAGCGAAATAATCCAGAAGCGCACGATGACGCGCGGTTCCGGCCAGCCTTTAAGTTCGTAGTGATGATGGATAGGCGCCATACGGAAAATGCGCTGTCCACGTAACTTGAAGGACCCAACCTGCAGGATCACCGACAGTGTTTCGACCACGAACACACCGCCCATAATCACCAGTAAGAATTCCTGACGCAGCAGTACGGCGATGGTACCCAGCGCCCCGCCCAGAGCCAGAGAGCCGACATCACCCATAAATACTTGTGCCGGATAGGTGTTGAACCAGAGGAATCCAAGCCCGGCACCGACGATCGCCGTACACACGATCACCAGTTCACCGGCATGACGCAGATAAGGGATGTGCAGATAGCTTGCGAAGTTCATGTTACCGGTTGCCCATGCCACCAGCGCAAAACCTGCTGCGACGAAGACCGTTGGCATAATCGCCAGACCGTCCAGACCATCTGTCAGATTCACTGCGTTACTGGTGCCGACAATGACGAAATAACTCAGCAGGATGTACAGCAAACCCAACTGAGGCATGACGTCTTTGAAAAATGGCACAACCAGCTCAGTGGCTGGCGTGTCTTTACCAATGGCATACATGGTGAAGGCTGCCGCCAGCGCGATGACTGATTGCCAGAAGTATTTCCAGCGTGCAATCAGGCCCTTGGTGTCTTTACGCACGACTTTGCGGTAGTCATCGATAAAGCCCACGATGCCGTAACCAATCAGCACAAACAACACGCACCACACATACGGATTGGACGGATACGCCCACATCAGTACAGAAATTGTGATCGACGCCAGAATCATCAGGCCGCCCATCGTTGGCGTACCGCGTTTACTGAAATGCGACTCAGGACCGTCGTTACGGACAACCTGACCGAAAGACATTTTTTGCAGGCGGGCAATCATGCGCGGCCCGATCCACAGCGACAGGAACAACGCGGTCAGCAGGCTGACAATGGCGCGAAACGTCAGATAGGAAAAGACGTTGAAGCCGGAATAATATTTGACCAAGTGTTCGGCCAGCCAAACTAACATGTTGCATTCTCCTGTAACGCGCGTACTACCTGCTCCATTGCGGCACTACGTGAACCTTTAATTAAAACGGTAATTACCGCGTGTTCAGACAGTAAGCTCGTTAAACGGGCCGTCAGGGCTGCCTTATCCTCTAAATGCTCACCACATCCGCTGACATCACTGATGATGCGGCTGTCATGACCAATACTGAATACTTTGTCGATACCGGCGTCACGTATGGCTTCGCCCACCTGACGGTGGCAGCTTTCGCTTTCCGCGCCCAGTTCCGCCATATCACCCACTGCCATCACGCGGTAGCCAGGCATTTCAGAAAGCACCTGCGCTGCGGCTGTCATGGAACCCACGTTGGCGTTGTAGCTGTCATCAAGCAGGGTTTTACCCTCGCTAAGTGCGATAGGGAATAAACGCCCTTTGACGGATTGCAGGGTCGCCAGACCGGCGCGCACATTCTCCGGCGATGCCCCGACAGACATTGCCAGCGCAGCCGCAGCCAGTGCGTTAGCGATGTTGTGACGACCGGGGACCGGCAGCGAGACATCAATGCTGCCCTGAGGAGAATGCAGAGTGAACGCGGTATTCAGCGGACTGATTTTGACATCAGTCGCACTGAAATTGATGCCTTCACCGTAAGCCGGGGAGAAGCGCCAGACGGTTTTACCGCTCAGCTTATGCTGCCAGTTTGCCCAGTCGTTGTTATCCGCATTGATCACGGCGATGCCGTCTTCCGGCAGGCCATCGAAAATCTCGCCTTTCGCCCGCGCGACACCCGCCAGGGAACCGAAACCTTCGAGATGCGCGGCTGACAGGTTATTCACCAGTGCCGTTTCAGGCCGTGCCAGCGCAGTCGTATAGGCGATTTCACCAAGATGATTCGCGCCCATTTCAATGACGGCAAAATCATGTTCAGCGGTCAGGCGCAGCAAGGTGAGCGGAACACCGATGTCGTTATTGAAGTTGCCAGCGGTGTACAGCACGTTGCCGCACTCACGCAAAATAGCTGCAGTCATCTCTTTCACAGACGTCTTGCCGGATGAACCGGTCAGGCCGACGACACGGGCCGGAACCTGCTGACGCACCCAGCCACCCAGTTGCCCGAGAGCAATGCGGGTGTCGGCAACCACTAACTGAGGAACCTCCTCCGGTAAGCGCTTACTTACCAGCAAAGCCCCTGCTCCGGCTTTTACGGCATCCGCAGCGAAGTCATGGGCATCGAATTTTTCGCCTTTCAGCGCGATAAACAAACCGCCCTGGGTGACCTGACGGGTATCCGTGGTCACGCTGTCGATTTGAGTATCTGTGCCGATGAGCTCAGCGTTGAGCGCATCCGCCAGAGTTTGCAGGGAAACGCGGATCATGCGATCACCCCCAGCAAACGTGCAACCGTGACGCGGTCGGAATAATCAAGACGCTGGTTACCGACCAGCTGGTAGTCTTCATGCCCTTTGCCGGCAATCAGCACGACGTCTTCTTCTTTCGCCTGCATAATTGCGCTGGTGACGGCTTCTGCGCGACCATGAATTTCCTGCGCAAGCCCTGCATCAAGCAGGCCAGCAAGGATATCAGCGACGATAGCGCGCGGCTCTTCACTGCGCGGATTGTCATCGGTGACGATCACACGGTCAGCGTATTGCTCCGCAATGCCGCCCATCAGCGGACGCTTACCTTTATCACGATCGCCGCCGCAACCAAACACACACCACAGCGTACCGCGACAATGCAGACGGGCAGCCGCCAGTGCTTTTTCCAGCGCGTCAGGCGTATGGGCATAATCAACGACAGCGGTAGGTTTGCCCGGTGCATTGAAGACTTCCATGCGGCCGCAAACCGGTTGTAGCTGAGAAGCCGTAGCCAGTAATTGCGCCAGCGGATAATCCAGGGAAAGCAGTGTAGCCAGCGCAACCAGCAGGTTGCTGACGTTGAACGCGCCCATAAGGCGACTATCAAACTTACCTTCGCCCCAGCTTGAATCGATATTTACGGTAGCGCCGTTATCGTGATAATTCACGCTGCGCGCCACCAGCCAGCGGCCTTTCCAGCCTGCCGGGATTTTGTCTTCCATACTGACGGCAACAGCATCAGGCGTTTTCGCTAACCAGCGCGCGCCGACTTCATCGTCAGCATTAATGATTTTCTGACCGACCTGATGCGAGGAGAAAAGCTGCCATTTAGCGTCTTCGTAACTCTGCATATCACCGTGATAATCAAGATGATCACGGCTCAGGTTGGTGAATGCCGCTGCGGCAAAGGGCAATGCGGCAACACGGTGCTGAACCAGTCCGTGGGAAGAAACTTCCATTGCGGCAAAGGTTGCGCCTTGCTTCACCAGATCGGCCAGAATGTGCTGAACCTGCACGGCAGAACCGGTGGTGTTTTCCGCGGGTACCACGTTATCCAGCAAACCATTGCCGACGGTGCCCATCACGGCGCTGGTTTCGCCCAGTAACTGGCTCCACTGCGCCACCAACTGTGTGGTGGTGGTTTTACCGTTAGTACCGGTTACGCCAACCAGACGTAACGCTTTGCCCGGTTGCTGGTAAAAACGTCCCGCCAGTTCTGACAGCAGGACGTTGAGATCTTCGAGATAAATGACCGGTACACCATGCATCTGGCAAACCGTTCCGTGTTCTTGTTCACCCTTTGCCTCGGCCACGACGGCAGCGACGCCCTGGGCAATTGCCTGGGGAATAAAACGACGCCCGTCACTGGTATGGCCTGAAACCGCGACAAACAGATCGCCGGCAGCCGCAACGCGGCTGTCCAGAATCATGTCTTTTAGCGCTGCTGCCGGGGCATCACTCACCCAGGGCGCTAAGATGTCGCGCAAATTACGATCTGCCACCTGAAGCCTCTTTTTGATTATTCACTATGTCTGCGTTTTCATCGGCAGTCAGCGCATCCGGTTCAACGTTCATGGTACGCAATACGCCGCCCATGATGGCGCCAAACACCGGTGCGGAAACGGCCCCACCGTAATATTTCCCTGCTTGTGGATCGTTAATGACCACCACAAGCGCAAATCTTGGATTGCTTGCTGGCGCAACGCCGGCGGTATAGGCAATGTATTTGTTAACGTATTTACCGTCCGGACCGACTTTCTTCGCGGTACCCGTTTTTATCGCAATACGGTAACCCTTGATCGCGGCCTTCACGCCACCGCCGCCAGGCAATGCAACGCTTTCCATCATATGTACGACGGTACGCACCAGCGGTTCAGGGAAGACACGTTCGCCGGATACCGGCGGATCAACTTTCGTGATCGACAATGGGCGATAAATGCCCATGCTGCCGATCGTTGCGTAGACTCGCGCTAACTGGAGAGGTGTCACCATTAGCCCGTAGCCGAAAGAGAAGGTGGCCCTCTCTATGTCAGACCACCGTTGTTTTTTAGGGTATATGCCACTGCTTTCTCCAACCAGCCCCAAATTGGTTGGTTTTCCCAATCCGAATCGCGAGTAAGTATCTACCAGCTCAGCGGAGGGCATCGATAACGCCAGTCGTGAAACACCGACGTTACTCGACTTCTGCAAGATGCCCGTTACGGAAAGCTCACCGTAACGCGCAACATCTTTAATCTCATGGCCATTGATCCGATACGGCAGGGTGTTCAGCACGCTGTTTTCGCGGACCACACCGTTTTTCAGTGCCGTCATCACCACCATCGGTTTCACTGTGGAACCCGGCTCAAAAATGTCGGTGATGGCACGGTTACGCATCACATCTTTCGGCGTATCCGGCATGTTGTTTGGGTTGTATGAAGGGCTGTTCGCCATCGCCAGCACTTCACCGGTCTGGACATCAACCAGCACGGCAGTACCTGATTCGGCTTTGTTAAACGCCACCGCATTATTCAGTTCGCGGTAAACCAGCGCCTGTAAACGCTCGTCGATACTCAGTGCGAGGTTGTGGGCGGCCTGACTGTCGACGGTAGAAATATCTTCGATAACGCGACCAAAACGGTCTTTACGAATGGTACGTTCGCCGGGTTTACCGGTCAGCCAGCGGTCAAAACTCTTCTCAACGCCTTCAATGCCTTCGCCATCAATGTTGGTCACGCCGATAACATGCGACGTCACCTGCCCGGCCGGATAATAACGGCGCGATTCCTGACGCAGGGAAATCCCCGGCAGTTTGAGTTTATGGACATATTCGCCAACGGCAGGGTTAACCTGACGGGCTAGGTATACGAAGCGTCCGTTGGGATTGGCATTAATGCGGGCGGAAAGCTGGGCAAGCGGCATGTTCAGCGCGTCAGCCAGCGCCTTCCATTTGGTATCGACGGTAATGCCGCCGCGATCGTTAATTTCTTTCGGGTCTGCCCAGATAGCATTGACCGGAACGCTGACCGCCAGAGGGCGACCGGAACGATCGGTAATCATGCCACGTGAGGTAGGAATGGTTTGCACGCGCAGGGAACGCAGATCCCCTTCTCTCACCAGCTTATCCGGGTTAATAACCTGCAGGTATGCCACACGCAACATCAGGCCAACCAATGCCAGCAGGATACAGGCGCACAACAACGCAAAACGCCAGCTGATAAAGCTGGCTTGATCTTCTGGACGCTTTAACTTCGCGGTGCGTGTTGCTTTCATTAGCTGCCTGTATTCTCCGTGCGCATTTTAAGGCTGAACCACAATGATTTCTTGAGATGGATCAACGTGCTGCATCTGCAATTTCTCCGTTGCGATGCGTTCTACCCGGCTGTGATCGCCGAGAGCATTCTCTTCAAGGATCAGGTTGCGCCATTCGATATCCAGCGCGTCCCGTTCCAGTACTAATTGTTCGCGCTGAGCCGTCAGCAAACGCGTACGGTGAGCGGTTGTGACCACTAAGATTGCGCTGACCAGAACGGCAATCAGCAAAATCAGCGGGATCTTGCCATTGCGCAAAATATCGCTGGCAATAACCCCCACTAAACCGTGGCGTTCATTGCCGATCACGCTGTCGTTCTCTCAGCAAAACGCAGAACTGAACTGCGTGCGCGAGGATTTTCAGCAACTTCAGCGTCTGAAGGCATCATCTTCCCGACGGACTTCAGGGAACGTCCGCCAAGCTCAGCGATTTGCGCTTCTGTCATCGGGATACCCGCTGGCACTTGCGCGCCACGACTGTGCTGGCGAATAAAACGCTTCACAATGCGGTCTTCCAGAGAGTGGAAACTGATCACCGATAAACGACCTTCAGGTGCCAGAATTTCCAGAGCGCCATCCAGCGCGCGTTCGATTTCTTCCAGCTCACTGTTGATGTAAATACGGATAGCCTGGAAGCTACGCGTGGCCGGATGTTTGTGTTTTTCACGAACCGGCGAAGCGTTGGCAATCAAATCCGCCAGCTCTTTGGTTCGGGTCATCGGCAGCTCACGGTTACGCTCAACGATCGCGCGGGCAATTCGCTTGGCAAAACGTTCTTCGCCGAACGTTTTCAGCACCCAGGCAATGTCTTCGGCTTCTGCTTTCATCAGCCATTCAGCTGCAGAATAACCACGGGTTGGATCCATACGCATATCCAGAGGCCCGTCGCGCATAAATGAGAATCCGCGTTCAGGATCGTCAAGCTGCGGAGAAGAAACACCTAAGTCCAGTAATACGCCGTCGATCTTGCCTTCGAGGCCGCGATCACGCACATAGTCAGCGAGATCAGAGAAAGGTCCGTGAACAATCGAAAAACGAGGATCATCAATGGATTCTGCGGCTTTGATCGCTTGTGGATCACGGTCAATCGCCAGCAAGCGTCCGTCCGGCCCAAGCTGGGACAGAATCAAACGTGAGTGGCCACCGCGGCCAAAAGTTCCGTCTATGTAAATGCCGTCCTGACGAATGTTTAGGCCGTTAACGGCTTCATCCAGCAAAACGGAAGTGTGTTTGTAGTTTTCAACCATGCTTATAATGACAAGTCCTGTAATCGTTCAGAAAGGGGTTCCTGAGACGATTGTTCAGCGTCGATGTCTTCCTTAACTTGTTGATACCAGGTCTGTTCATCCCACAGTTCAAACTTATTGAACTGCCCAACCAGCATCACTTCTTTTTCGAGCCCGGCGTGCTGTCGCAATGTCGTTGCAATCAGCAGGCGCCCGGCGTTATCCATCTGACATTCACTCGCATGCCCGAGTAAAAGGCGCTGAATACGGCGCTCAACAGGGTTCATGCTCGACAGACGGGACAATTTTTGTTCGATCACTTCCCACTCAGGGAGGGTGTAAAGGAGGAGACATGGGTGATGGAGGTCTATGGTGCAAACCATTTGACCTTGCGATTCTTCGCTCAGCAAATCCCGATAGCGGGTAGGTACGGCAAGTCGCCCTTTGCTGTCGAGGTTAACCATCGTCGCGCCACGAAACATGACCGATCTACCCCTCTGTGACCTTTTTCACCACTTTCCCCCACAAATTCCCACAGAAAAGAGTTTACGGATGGTTTTAAAACCTTGTCAAGCCAGAGCAGAGAAGGTTTGGCATTATTTACGCAGCCAGGCAATTACTTAGCGCAAGGTGATGATGTTTTTTAGAAGGGGAGAGAAAATAACGTCATGATTAGTTGAAGAAATTTCGGAGGGTTAATAATTTCGTTTAAAAAAAAGCCAAACTGAACATTATTTAACTATTTATATTCTTCTGCTAGCTAACTCTCATTTCCTGACTGTTTTGCCATAACAAAAATCATTTTCAGTTTTTTTTATGGCTGTCACGTCTACATCATCATCATTTTACCTGCCAACCCGCAGGACATCAGTCTTCCGGCTGATTCAAAACTCATCAGCAACGCGTCAGACCATAACTGCGGGAAATTAAGCGGGGAATTCTACAGCACTTTTGCAGGGAGCATTAACGTATTTTAGAAATTGATTGGCAGGTTTATATCAGTTCAGGAAAGACAAAAACATTTGTTAATAATTCAGCAGTCTGGGAATGTTCTTAATTTACCCATTCTGCTTATATGGGAATTTTCGTATTCGATTATCACAACCGGCAAGATGCTTTATTCATTGTTACTTATGAAACGTGTTGCTGAGACAGGAAAACAACGGGCAGTCAGGATGAATGCCCGCAGGAGGTTTATTTGCGGCTCAGACGGCCACGGCGGAACAAATTACGCCGGATACGGGTCAGCCCGGCTTTCGGTTTTTTCGGCTCATCGAGACAGGCCAACACCAGTTCCAGCACGCGTTCAGCCACATCACGGTGACGCTGCGCCACAGCGAGAACCGGACACTCCAGGAAATCGAGCAACTCGTTATCGCCGAATGTGGCAATCGCCAGATCGACCGGCAGCCGCCCTTCCGTTTTCAGCGTCACGTCCATGACACCCTGCAACAACTGGAATGAGGTGGTAAATAACGCCTGTGGCATCGGGTTGGTTTTCAGCCATTCAGCAAAGACGACGGCAGCCGATTCGCGATCGTAGGCATTGGCGTAAAGGTATTTCGGCTGACGGGGATCATCAGCCCAGGCCTGACGAAATCCTTGTTCACGCAGGAAGCTCACAGAAAGCTCCGGCAGTGCGCCGAGATAGAGTACCGATTCAGCCGGGAACGTGCGCAATTCCTGCGCCAGCATCAGTGCGTCTTCCTGATCGGCCCCGACCACGCTGATGAAGTGCTCAGGGTCCAGGGCACGGTCGAGCGCAATGATCGGGAAATCATCGTTAGCCCAGCGCTGATAGAAAGGGTGTTCCGGCGGTAAAGACGTGGAAATGATGATGGCATCAACCTGACGCTGCAGAAGATGTTCGATGCAACGCATTTCATTATCAGGCTGATCTTCAGAGCAGGCGATCAGCAACTGATAGCCACGCTGACGGGCCTGCCGCTCAAGGAAATTGGCAATTTTGGTGTAGCTGGTGTTTTCCAGGTCAGGGATCACCAGACCAATAGAGCGGGTTCGACCGGCGCGCAGACCTGCTGCCACCGCGTTCGGGTGATAGTTATGTTCCTTCACAACAGCCATGACTTTCTCGACTGTCTTATCGCTGACACGATACTGTTTCGCCTTGCCATTAATCACATAACTGGCCGTGGTACGCGAAACGCCCGCTAACCTCGCGATCTCATCCAGCTTCACTGAGCAAACCCCTTAATAAAGATAATGCTTTATCTAACCGCAGAAGCCCCTGCCGGGCAAGGTGTTTTACCGAATCGCTTCACCTGACTCGCAAAAAAGAAAGCCCGGCTC